>JAYVNN010000295.1:0-12466 GCA_043758435.1 Chthoniobacter sp. | reverse complement strand
ACCACGGCGCTGGCGCTGGCGTGGTTTCAGCAGCGCGGTGCCGAAGTGGTGGTGCTGGAGACCGGCTTAGGCGGACGGCTCGACGCGACGAATGTGGTCACGCCCGCGGTTTCAGTAATCACGCGGATCGACATGGATCATCAGCAGTGGCTCGGCGATTCACTGGCGGCCATCGCGGTGGAAAAGGCGGGCATCATCAAGCCGGGAGTGCCTGTGGTTACGGGGCCGCAGGCGGATGAAGTGCGAGTGGTGCTCGTGCAGATCGCGATGTGGCGCGGGGCAGAATTGAACCTCGTGATGTCGCCGTTGCGGCAGGTGGAGATCGCGCTGGCGGGCAGTCATCAGCGGTGGAATGCGGCGCTGGCGTTGCATGCGTTGGAGGTCGCGGGACTGGGGGGTGCTGTGACCGGCGAGGCGGTCACGGAGGGCTTGCGCACTGTGGCATGGCCGGGGCGGTTTCAGCAGATCACGCCGCGCTTCGTGCTCGATGGCGCGCACAATCCCGCGTCGGCGCGGAGGCTCGCGGAGACGTGGCGGGAGATCTACGGCGAGAAGCGCGCGACGCTGATTCTCGGCATTTTGCAGGACAAGGATGTGGCCGGGATTTGCGCGGAGCTGCTGCCGATTGCTGGCCGCATCCTCGCGGTGCCGGTGCAAAATCCGCGCTCGGCGACAGCGCAGGAAATCTGCCGTGCCGTCGGGCAAAGCGCGCCGCGGCAGGAGTGCATCGCGGTGCGGGATTTGGCGGCGGCGATCCGCATCGCGGCGTCGATGGGCCGGCGGACGCTGCTCACGGGCTCGCTGTTTCTCGTGGGGGAGGCGCTCGCGCATTTCCACGCCGGTGAAGTGCGGGAGACCAGCGCGCAGTAGAAATTAGCCTCCCCAAACTTCACCCGCGCTTGCTGCCGCGCGGCATTTTCTGGCAACTGCTCGCGCGCCGTGAATCCACCCTCCATCCCGAAGCCTTGGTACTGCCACCTCTACGTGCAGGTGCTCATCGCCGTCGCGCTCGGCATCGCCATCGGCTACTTCCGACCGGCGTTTGGCGAGGCGCTCAAGCCGCTGGGCGACGGCTTCATCAAGCTCATCAAGATGATGATCGCGCCGATCATTTTCTGCACCGTCGTCCACGGCATCGCGTCGATGAGCGATTTGAAAAAGCTCGGGCGCGTGGGGCTGAAGACGCTGTTCTATTTCGAAACCGTCTCCACGGTCGCGCTCGTCATCGGCCTCATCGTCGTGAACGTCCTCCAGCCCGGTGCGAATTTTCAGCAGCACGCCAGCGCCGGCGATGTCGCAACCGCGCAAACCTTCGCCACCAAGGCGCACTCGCTCAGCACCGTTGAGTTCATTCTAAACATCATCCCCACGACCTTCTTCGACGCCTTTGCCTCCGGCGATTTGCTCCCCGTGCTGCTCGTCTCCATCCTCACCGGCTTCGCCATTTCCGGCATGGGAGCGCACGCCGCACCGGTGCTGCGCGCGGTCGAATTCGGCTCCGAGATTTTCTTCAAAATCCTTAGCTTCGTCGTCCGCCTCGCCCCGCTCGGCGCATTCGGCGCGATGGCCTTCACCGTCGGCAAATACGGCTTCGGCTCACTCGCCAATCTCCTCGCGTTGATGGCCGGCTTTTACATGACGGCGATCATTTTCATCCTCGTCGTCCTCGGCACCATCGCGCGCGTCGCGGGTTTCTCGATCCTGCGTTTTCTCGCCTACATCAAAGATGAACTCATCCTCGTGCTCGGGACCAGTTCCAGCGAGACCGCCCTGCCCGGCATCATGCAAAAACTCCGCCGCCTCGGCTGCGCGGAATCCACCGTCGGCCTCGTCATCCCGACCGGCTACAGCTTCAATCTCGACGGCACCAACATCTACATGGCGATGGCCGCGATCTTCCTCGCGCAAGCCACTAACACGCACCTCGACCTGCACCACCAAATCACGCTGCTGCTCGTCGCGATGATCTCGTCGAAAGGTGCGAGCGGCGTCACCGGCGCGGGCTTTGTCGCGCTCGCCGCCACGCTCGCTGTCGTCCCTGGCATCCCCGTGGAAAGCCTCGCGCTCCTCGTCGGTATCGACCGCTTTATGAGCGAGTGCCGCGCGCTCACGAATCTCATCGGCAACGGCGTCGCCACCATCGTCATCAGCCGCTGGGAAAATGAAGTCACGCCCACGCAGTTGCGGGAGGCCTTGGCGAAACAGGCAGCGTAAGATTTCACACCTCCGCCATTGACCCCGCGCGTCCCCGCTTCACGATTCCCGGCGCATGAAAACCGAGATCACCCGTTTCTGTGAAGCCGCCCTTCGCGCTTTGTTCCCCTTCCCGCCTGCCCTGCACGACACCGCCGACGCACTCGAAAGCAGCGCCGAAAAGCAACTCCTCGCCGCCCCGCTCGCCACGCTCAATGACGTGCGCGCGCGCCTGCGCTCGCTCACCGAAAAGCTCGCGTCGCAGCAGGCGTATCTCCTCATCTTCGGTCCGCTGAAAAGCGGCAAGAGCACGCTGATGAACGCCGTCAGCGGCAGCTACGTCAGCGAGGTCACGTCGCTCCCCGGCTACCCCTGCCTTGTCTTCGTCCGCCACGGCGAGCCCGCGCATTTTTCCGTCACGCGCTACAACGGCCGCGAGTGCGTTTTCGCCGATGGCCGCGTGCTCAATGAGGTCGTCGCCGACAGCCACATCGCCCTCGCGCAGCAGATTCGCGAGACGGAAAAAACCGGCACGCACTTCGACCCGCGCACGCATTTCACCGAGGCCATCCGCCGCATCGACGTGAAGCTGCCCATCGCCTCGCTCGCCGAATCCAGCACCGTCCTTGTGGACACGCCCGGCCTCTACTCGCGCATGAATTTCGGCTACGATGTGCTCACCCGCGAGTTCCGCGACAGCGCCGCCTGCGCCGTTTTCGTGGTGAAAACCGACAACCTTTTTCTTGAGCAGGTCTTCACCGAGTTCAACCAACTGCTCGGCCTTTTCTCGCGCATCTTTCTCGTCATCAATGTCGATACCTCGAAGCGCGATCTCCAGCCCGACGGCTCGCTCACGCAAAGCGCCGAGAGCACCAATCCCGAGCGCATCATCGACGCCTTCACCACGCTCAGCATGGCCGGCCCGATGCGCGCCGCGTGGGAGCAAAAGCGCGTGCGCATCCACGCCATCGACCTGATGAACGCGGCGTCCACGATCCTGCAAAACGGTCACGCGCCCACAGAGAGCGCCCCGCAGCGCGCGCCGTTCGACGCGTTTCTCGCCGACCTCACCGACTACCTCGACAGCGGCGAGTACATGCGCGAGTTCGCCCGCGACAGCCTGCGCCAGGGGCACACGCTGGCGGCTGAAGCGCGCGCCGTTTCGGACGGCGCGGAGATCGCGCAGCTCCGCGAAAAGCAGAGCGCGATCGAAAAGGAAATCGCCGACCTCGACGCGCGACTCGCCGCCATCGAGCGCCTCAACAGCGTGGACTGGCCCGCTACTTTCAAACTCGTGAAAGACGAAAACGCCAAGCGCACCGAAGGGAGCGCACGCGGCAAAATCGCCGACATGACGAAAGAAATGCGCGGCTCCATCGACGCGTGGATGGGCACTGGCGAAAGCCTCAAGTCGCTCGAAACCGCGCGCCTCCAACCCGCGCTCACGCGCACCGCCGACGCCCTCGCCGACGAAACCCGCACCCGCCTCGCCGCCCTCGTCGGCGACTCGCTCGGTGGCGCGGAACCAGCCGCCGCGGTCATGCAGGATTTGCATTTCGTGGGCTTCCCGCTTGCGCCCGTCGCCGCCGTGGCGCACACCGCGCTCGACCTCCCGCACGACGCCGCGCCCTACGCCTTCACGCTCCCGCACGACACCCTGCCGGTGCGAAAAACTTTCGCCGACTGGCTGCTCTTCCGCGGCATCAAGACCGTGCGCCGCCGTCTTTTCGGCGAGCAGCTCACCGCCGAAATCGCGCCCGAGGAAAAGGCGAAGCGCCTCACCGAGCCCGCACTCGACGCACTGCGCAAACACCTCGAAGAAACCCTCGCCGCCCGCCTCCCCTCGCTCCCCGGCAAACACGCTGACGCGCTCGTATGCGGCTACATTGAGAAATTCACCGCCGAGATGCACACCGGCCTTGGCGCGCTCCGCGACCGGCTCACGAACGAGCGCGCCGCGCGGCAGTCGCCACTCGAAGCGAACGCGAAAATTTTTACCGCCCTCGCCGCGCTCCACGAGCGCACCACGCAGACCGACACCGCGCTCGATGACCTGGCCCACCACGCACCCGCCGCAATCGCCGCGAGCGCGCCCGCGGTGATTGATGTCACGCCCGCGGAAATCCACGCCGCACCGAACAGCGCGGCGTAGGTAGGCGTCAAAAAGGTCCGCCTTTTTGTCTTCTGAAAATAGCCCAGCACTTTAGTGCTGAGTTATTCAGCACAACGGAAACAGTCCCAAAGGGACGGAAGAACCGTTCTGTCGTCCCTCCGGGACTGGCGCGCTTTCTCCACCGGTACCCAGCACTGAAGTGCTGGGCTATTTCCAGCTCTGATCGTGCGGCTAACCACCCGCACCCGGCGCGAACTGCAACTCCGCCAGCCGCCGGTACGTGCCGCTCGGCGCGGCCATGAGTTCGGCGTGCGTGCCGGTCTCGGTGATGATGCCGTTTTCCAAAACGCAGATGCGGTCGCACTGCCGCACCGTGGCGAGCCGGTGCGCGATGATGAACGCGGTGCGCCCGGCGAGCAGCGTGGCGAGCGCGGCTTGGATGAGCGCTTCGCTCTCGCTGTCGAGCGAACTGGTCGCCTCGTCCAAAATCAAAAGCGCCGGATCGCGCAGCAGGGCGCGGGCGATGGCGAGGCGCTGGCGCTGGCCGCCGCTGAGCTTCACGCCGCGCTCGCCGACGAGCGTGTCGTAGCCCTCGGGGAAACGCGCGATGAACTCGTGGCAATACGCCCGCTCGACGGCGGCGCGGATGTCCTCCTCGCTCGCGCCGGGTCGGCCATACGCGATGTTTTCGCGAATGCTCCCGCCGAAAAGCAGCACCTCCTGCGGGACGATCGCCATGTTCCCGCGCACCGTTTCCAGCGGCAGCTCGCGGGCGTTTTTTCCGTCGAGAAAAAGTGCGCCTGTGTCCGGTTCGTAAAAGCGCAGGAGCAGCGCGGTGAGCGTGCTTTTCCCCGCGCCGCTCGGGCCGACGAGCGCGATTTTTTCCCCCGCCCGCACGGCGAGCGAAACGCCGCGCAGAACCGGGAGGTCGGGCCGGCTCGGGTAGTGGAAATGCACGGCGTCGAAGCGCACGTCGCCGGTGAGGCGGGGTGCGGAGATGGAAGATGGAAGATGGGAAATGGAAGATTCGCCGGGCTCGCGCAAAAGCTCGCGCACGCGCTGCGTGGCCCCGAGCGCTTTTTGTACGGAGCTAATCATTTCCGGCAGCGCGGAGACCGCGCCGCCGATGAACAGCGTGTAGAAAATAAACTGCGTGAGATCGCCGTGCGTCATCGCACCGGCCTGCATGAGTTTCCCGCCGTACCACAGCACGAGGACGATGGAGCCGAAGATGCCGAAGATGATGAAGGCGACGAGTGCCGCGCGGTATTTCGCGGTGCGGAGAATGACTTCGAGATAGCCGGTGAGTCCGGCGGCGTAGCGGCGCTGCTCGTAGGCTTCGTTGCCAAAGGCCTTCACGTTCGCGATGCCCGTGAGCGTCTCCTCGACGACCGTGGCCGTCTCCGCCAGACGGTCCTGCGCGGTACGGGAAAAGTGGCGCACTTTCCGCCCGAAGATGACCGCGGCGAGCATGAGCACGGGCACCGTGGCGAGCATCACCCCCGAGAGCCGCAGCGAGGTCGCGGCGATGGCCACGAGCCCGACGGCGAGGAGCATGGACTGGCGGATGGCCTGCGCGACAGTGAAGGTCAGCGTGTCCTGGATTTGCGCGAGGTCGCTGGAGAGACGGCTCGAAAGTTCGCCCACGCGATGCTCGCCGAAAAACGCCATCGGCTGCGCGATGAGCCGCGCGTAGAGCGCCCGCCGCAAATCCACCACCGCGCGCTCGCCGACCGTGTTGAAAGCGAGTGACGAAAAAAAAGTGAGCACCGCCTGAATGCCCAGCGAACCGACGAGCAGCAACGCCGCGGTATCGAGCGAGGGCTGCCACGCGTCAGCCGGAATCGGCTTCAGCGACGGAATCGAGGCATCGAGCAGATGTTTCACGAAGAACGGGAACATCGCGCCAAAGCCCATGCTGATGAACGAGGCAAACATCGCGATGAAGAAGCGCCGCCGGTAGGGGCGGACGTAGGCGAAAAGGTGGGCGAGTTCGCGGAACGTTTCGCGTTTGGGTGTGGGAGCGGGCATGGCGGGCGCACTTTCCTACGCGCCGCGGCGCTGTAGGGGAAGCTGGCAGCTTCCCCTACAGCGGCGGCGGCGGCGGCGCGGGGCTGGGGGGCGGGCGCTTTTCCACACCGGACGGGGACTGGTCCGCGAGGCTCATGTCGATCTCGTAGCGCGCCGCGGAGATGCAGCCGCCGAGGATGATGATCGCGCCGGTGAGATAGATCCACAGCAGCAGCGCGATGACGCTGCCGAAGGTGCCGTAGAGCGCGTTGAAGTTGCCGATGTTGCGCGTGTAGATGACGAAGATGCGCTGGAGAATCTCGAGCGCCGCGGTGACGAACAGCGCGGCGCTCCAGACCTCCGCAAACCGCGTTCTGCGCCGCGGCGCGAAGCGGAAAAACAGCCCCATGCCGATGAACAGCACGACGACGGGGATGAGCAGTTTCGCAAACTCGAAGACGTACCACGGGAAGGTGAAATCGAGCCCGGCCTCGCGCGAGTGCGACCAGTAAAAATCCTCGACCTGCTTCAGCACCACGGGCGCGAGGATGCCGAGAAAGAGCACGCTGGTCAGGATGCCGAGCATGCCGAGATTTTTGATCGGCAAGCGCCACCACGAATATTCCTTCGTGCCCCACGCGCGGTTCACGCCGCGCACCAGCGCCTGGAAAAAGCGCAGCGAAGTCCACGCCAGCACGCCGAACGCGATGAGACCCGCGCTTTTCCGCGAAGACACCACGCCGTCGATGGTGGTCAGGATGACTTTGGCGTCCTGCTCCTCGAGCGGAATCTGGCCGCTGACGAAGCTGATGATTTTCGTGGCGACCTCGTCCTTTGGCCCGAGAAAAGTGGAGCCGATGGTGATGAGCAGCAGGATGAGCGGAAACATGGCGAAGAACGCGTAGTAGGCGAACGACGCCGCGCGCTGCTCGCCGTCCGTCTCGTCGAACTTCTGCACCGCGCGCCAGGCAATGGCGCCCACGCGCCAGACATGGCGCGCGAGCCGGGAGCCGGCGCGGCGGGCGAAGCGTTCAGGTGCGGTCATCGGTACGGGAATGTAGGGGAGAAGTTTCCGCGCACGCAACCTCGCGCCGCCTTGCATGCGATAGAGCGGTAGCTAGCCTATGACGCCCATGCCGGAGCCCAAGACCGCACCTGCGAAAACCACGCCCCAACTCAAGCCGAAACGCGGCTGGTTCCGCCGTGCCCTGCGCTGGGCGCTGGTGCTGGCGCTGGTCGCCGCGGTTTTTCACCGCCCGCTGTTTCATCACGGCGTCCGCCTCGCCGCGCGCACGATCGCGCCGTGGCTGCTGCATTTGAAAGTGGACCTGCATCTGTCGGGCAGCATTTTCACCAACCTCACGGTCGAAGGCGTCAGCGCGGAGCCCGTGGGCGATTTTCCGAATCCCGTGCGGCGGCTCACCATCGACCGGCTGCGGCTCGACTACAGCATCCGGCGGCTGGTGAAATATGGCATCGGTGAATTTCTCGGGAGCTACGAGATCACCAATGCGGACGTGCAGATCGAGGCGCTGCCAGGGAAAAAAACGGAGCAGAGCACCGACGTGCGCCGCGAGCGGCAAAGCATCGGGCAGGTGCTCAATACGATCCTCGGCCAGCCCGCCCTCTACTCCGACCGGGTGAAGATCGAGAATTTCAACCTCACCGTGCGCGCCGAGAAAAACGTGACGGAGATTCGCGGCTTTCATCTGCTCCTTGATCCGCAGCAGCCCGGCCAGTTGCGCGTGGCGCGGCTGCAGATTCCCGGCGTGCCGGTGTGGGAAAACCTCGCGGCGGAGACGAGCTACGAGAGCCGGAATTTCTACATCCGCCATCTCCAGCTCGCGCCGGAGCTGAGTCTGGAGGAGGTGAATTTCGACGCCTCGCTGCGTGCGAAAAACAAGGGCAGCATCCAGCTCAAGCTCCGCGGCTTTGGTGGCACCGCCACGCTCAAGCTCGCCGGCAGTCAGCTCAATAAGAAGGGCGAGAACCTCGCGAAAAGCTACGACACCGCGCTGACCGTGGAGGCCGCGGGCATCTCCATCGACCGCACGCTGGCCTACTTCGATGTGCCGAAGCTGCCCGTGGAACTGGGCACGCTCGCGCGGCTCGGGCTGCACTTCACCGGCGAGCCGGAAAAGCCGCGGACGTGGGATGGCGATGTGGACGTGCGCGTGGAGGCGGTGGCTTTCGGCCAGACGAAAGTCCACGCCGCGGAGCTCGCGGTCACTTTCAAAGATGGCCGCGCGGAAGTCAGCGGCCTGCATGTGGGCGTGGGGAAAAACAGCGCCGCGCTGACGGCGCAGGCCGCGCTGCCGGAATCGGTGAACGACTTCCCAAAATGCACCGCGACCGCTGCGCTGAAAATCGACGCGCCCGACCTGCCCGCGCTCACGGCGATGCTCGCAGAGCCGGTCACCGGCAGCATTTCCGGCGGCGGGCCGGTCACGCTGCGCGATGGCAAGGCGAGCGCCGACCTCACGCTCGACGCCGTGAAGCTGGCTTTCGGAAAATTCTCCGTCGGCACGGGCAAGCTGGCGCTGCAAGTGACGAAGCGCATCGACACGCCGGGCCTCGCCCCGTTCGCGGAAATGGACAGCGATGTGGCCGCCGACTTCGCCGAGCTGCGCGTGGATACTTTCGCCGTCGATGCCCTGAAGCTCCACGCCGCGATTCACAATGATCACGTCACGCTCCACGCGCTCGACATACGCCGCGCGGAAAATGCCGTGACTGCGCAGGGCACCTGGCAGGTGCCGCGCGATTTCAAGGACGCGGGGAGCGCGCCGGTGGACGCGCAGTTTGCGATCAAGGTGCCGAAGCTCGCGGACTTCGGCATCGTCGCGGGCGGCCAGACGCTCGCCGGTCATCTCGATGGCAGCGGCACGCTGAAGCTGGTGGACAAAGCGCTCGCGGGCGGCGTGACGCTCGACGGTGGTGATTTCCAACTCGGCGATTTCAAAATGCCCAGCCTCGCAGCGAAAATCGTGATCGCGGACAACGTGGCGACCGTGGAGCAATTCGCGCTCAAACTCGCGGGCACCGACCAGCTCGCCGTGACCGGGAAAGCGGGCGTGCAGGCGCCTTTCCCGTACGAGGCCGCGACCGTGCTCGACATCAAAAACCTCGCCGCACTCCAGCCGCTGCTCGCCGTTTTCAATGTGCAGCAGCCGCTCGTCGGGGCGCTGCACCTCGAGTGGAACGGCAAGGGCGAGGACGCGCAAAAAGGCGGGCCGCTGGAACAGTCCGGGACGCTCGCGGTGGCGTTGGAAAAAGGGCGCTTCGACAAGATCGACCTCAGCGAGATCAAGCTCGCGGGGCTTTACGGGCCGGGCTTCGCGCAGTCCACGGAGTTGCACATCGCCACGGGGCCAACGGATTTCACCGGCGTCATCGAGCTGAAGGAAAACAAGCTGCGCCTGCGCGACCTGAACCTCGTGCAATCGAAGCTCACCGTGCTCACCGGCTTTCTTTTCCTGCCGATCGACCTCGCACATCCGAAAGACATCATCCCGCTCGACGGACGCATCGCCGCGAACCTCAACGCCACGAAACTCGATCTCGAAAAACTCCTCGCGAGCTTCGGCCTGATCTCGCCGGTGAGCGGGAATTTCACCGCCAACCTCGTCGCCGGCGGCACGCTGCTCGAACCGCTCGGCCATCTCAAAGTCGCCGCGCGTGCGCTCAAATCGCCCAAGGTCGCCGCGCTCGATCCCGCCGACCTCGACCTCGACCTGCACTATTCTAACAAAGACCTCACGCTCAATGCCGTCGTGAAACAGCCGCAGCTCCAGCCGCTCACGATCAAAGGCCACGTCCCGCTCGACCTCGACGCCACGATCAAAAACAAAAAACTCGACCCCACGCTCCCGCTCGACGTGACCGTGCAGCTTCCCGCTTCCTCCCTCGCCGTGGTGCCGAAATTCGCGCCCGCCGTGCGCCGCATCGAGGGCACCGCGGCCATCGACGTACGCGCCACGGGCACCGTGGAGAAGCCCGTGCTGAGCGGCTCTGCGGCCCTCGAGTTGAAAAGCGCGCGCATGGTGGACGAGGGCATTCCTGCGCTCGGCGTCTTCCACGCGAAGCTCAATTTCGCGGGCGACACGCTGACCTTCAGCACCTTCGACGGCGAACTCGGCGGTGGCACTTTCAAACTCGGCGGCACCGTCAAAGTGCCGAAGCTCACCGAGCCGGTTTTCGATCTGCACCTGCTCGCGAAAGAAGTCCTGCTCAAGCGCGACGACTCCATCACCATCCGCGCCGACAGCGACGTGAAGGTGGCCGGCCCCCTCCGCGCGGGCGTGGTGAGCGGCACGCTTTTCCTCACGCAGAGCCGCTTTTTCAAAGAGATCGACATCCTGCCCATCGCGCTGCCCGGCAAGAAGGCGAAGCCCGCGCCGCACGCCGTGGCGAAGCAGGACACACCCGTTTCCATCCCGGCCATCGCCGATTGGAAATTCGATCTCGCGATCAAGACGCGCCCGAACGATTCCTTCCTTGTCCGAGGCAACCTCGCGAACGGCGCAGCGGCGGTGGATCTCAAGCTCGCCGGCACCGGCCTCGAACCGTACCTCGAAGGCAGCATCCGCATCGAGTCGTTCAAGGCCAGCCTGCCGTTCAGCACGCTCAGCATTTCGCGCGGGTTCGTTTATTTCAAAAAGGACGAGCCCTTTCAGCCCTCGCTCGATCTCCAGGCAGACTCGCAGCTCCGCGACTACATCGTTCACGCCTACATCTACGGGCGTGCGACCGAGCCGCAGATCCAGCTCAGCAGCGAGCCTCCCCTGCCCTACGCCGACATCGTCTCGCTGCTCGCCACCGGCACCACCGTGGGCGAGCTCGGCGGCAGCGCCGACGTGCTCGCAAGCCGCGCCGCCATGCTCGCCATCCAGCAGCTCTACCGGAAGGTTTTCAAACGCAACGGCACGCCGCCGCCCGACGACAAAAAACCCGACGCCGGAAATTTCGCCGACCGTTTCAACATCCAGCTCGGCGCGCTCGACACCCGCACCGGCGGGCAGGAGATCAACACGCGCTTCCGCATCACCGACAACCTGTATTTCCTCGGCGACCTCGGCGTGAGCGGGCGCTATACGGGCAGCTTGAAATACCTCATCCGTTTCCGCTGATGCGCGCTGTTTGGAAATTCATTTCGCGCGCGCGCCGCAACTGTAGGGGAAGCTGCCAGCTTCCCCTACAGTTGCGCGCTGCGCGCACCGGCTGCGCCGTGCTGGCGCTGCTCTGCTGCGCGCCGCTGCGGGCGGCGGATGAAAATGCCGCGCGCGCGCTGGCGGGCGCGGATTTGCTCGTCGGCACGCTGCGCGATGCGGCGAACAACAAGCTGGATTTCAAGGGCAACAAAACCTTCACCGCCGACCAGCTCCGCACGCCCATCGCCGAGCAGATTCGCGAGGTGCGGGAGAAAGGGCTCACGCCCGCGCGGGCGGATGACACGGCGTATTATGTCGGTGCGTTTTATCGCAAGGGCGGCTTTTCGCAGGTCGCAGTGGAGTACGAAATCCATGGCGACCGGCTGCTCATCAAGATCAGCGAAGGCCCGCGCTCGCTGCTGCGCTCGGTCACTTTCATCGGCAACACCTCGATCCCGACGGCCACGCTTTTCGACTACATGATCGGCGCGACACCCGAGCGGCTGGCGAAGGAGCCCGAGCAGTTTCCCTACACCGCCGCGGAGGTCAGCGGCGGCGCGGATCGCGTGCGCGGACTTTATCTCTCGGAAGGTTTTCTCAACGTCGCCGTGGACAGCACCGGCGTGCAGCTCGCGGAGAATGGCACGCGCGCGGACGTGACCATCCGCATCACCGAAGGCGTGCGTTACACCTTCGGCGAAATCAGCTTCGCGGGCGACACGCTCTTTCCGCGCGAGCAGCTCATGAAGGCGCTCGGGCAGACAGCCACCGGCCCATTCTCGCCCGGCCAGGCCGTCGCGATGCAGCGCAATCTCCAGTCCTTTCTCAAAGCGAAAGGCTACTACCAGGCCGAGGTCGCCCTGGCCGCGGATCCTTTGCAGGCCAGCGCCGGACGGGTGCCTGTGCTTTTCACCATCCGCGCGTACGGACTCTTCCGCTTCGGCCCCGTGACCGTGCGCAACGAGACTGACAAGCCGCGGCTGCGCGCGGATTTTTTGCC
>JAYVNN010000294.1:0-32653 GCA_043758435.1 Chthoniobacter sp. | reverse complement strand
TCGACTTGCATGTCTTATCCACGCCGCCAGCGTTCGTTCTGAGCCAGAATCAAACTCTCCGTGAAAAACGGATGAGGCTTGCGCCCCAAAGTCTGCGCAAACGGCTGCTAAAGCCGCTGCTAAATCTGACCGTTCATACCCACTTTGCCCCTCTCAGTTAAGAGGCAGGGCAAGGTGGGGTTTGTCCGATCTTGTATTATTTGAAATCAAAGTTCTGACGTATAACGCACAATTCAATTTTTGCTTACTATTTGACCGTTCTGAATCTGCTCATTCCGCGGCCCTTCAGGCTTGCGCCTGAACTCCGCGGAGTCGTGTGACAAATTCCAGAATCAAACTTTCAAAGATCGCTGCTCATTCAAACTTCCGGGCAACAAAAAACCCAATGTTGGCTCCGACTTTAATCCCGCGTCTCACGACGCCTGGTCATTGTCGGGACAAGATTGAGTTCAATCTGAAGTCCCAGAAGTTGGAAGAACTTTGCCGTTTCGGGCAACCCCGCCTGTCTTGCGGGACGGGCACTTTAGGCGGTCGCGTTTGCTGGTCAACGGGAATTTTGAAGTTTCTTCAATTTTCTTCGCTGCCTGCATCGGCGTGGCCGCTGATTTTGCAGTCCCACCGGCTGGCGGGACGCGGAAAGTAGCAAGGTGCTTTTGTGCTACAAGAGGAATCTTGAAAAATCTTCCACGGAGCACCCCCGCGGCAGAAAATGACGCCTGGAAAATTCCGCACGCATCGCCGCCGGATCAAGCAAGCATGCGGCTTCGCGGGCGCTGGCCTATTTTTTGGCCGCGAGAAATCCGCGCCCGTCCAGCCACTCCGCAAAGCGCTCCGGCCAGCCCGCGAGCGGCCCTTTCATCGTCGGCCTCAGTCCGAATCCGTGCCCCACGCCGGCATAGACGTGCAGTTCCGCGGACACGCCCGCGCGCTTGAAGCGCAGATACATCTCCGCGAGCCCTTCCGCAATGTCCTGGCGGTCCTTTTCCCCGCACGCGAGGAACGCCGGCGGCGCGTCTTTCACGGGCACCACATCGCCCGAGCGTCCCGGATAGATGAGCCCTTGAAAGGCGGGCCGTGCGCTCTGCCGGTCCACCGGGTCAGCCGCGTCGGCGGCGCCTTCGCTGGGCCGCATCCAGGCGAGCGCCACGAGTTCGCCGCCTGCGGAAAATCCCATCGCCCCGAGCCGCGCCGTATCCACGCCCCACTCCTCGGCGCGCGACCGGATCAGCCGCATCGCCCGCTGGGTATCCGCCAGCGATTCCACCTCGATCTTGTAAGACGACCCCTCCTCACGCGCCAGCCGATGCTTCAGCACGAACGCCGCAATCCCCCGCCCCGCCAGCCACTCCGCCACAAACGCGCCCTCGTGATCCACGCACAGCATCCGGTGCCCGCCGCCCGGAATCACCAGCACCGCCGCGCCCGTCGCCTCCCCCTTCGCCGGCAGAAACGCCGTGATCGACGGCTTGTGCACCGACGAAACCTGCCGCTCCCCGCTCGCCGACACCACCACCTTCTCCGCATCCGTCTTCCCCTCGGAGCCGGGCGCGCCGCCGGGCCAGAGCAGGATTTCCGGCTCGGCGGCAAAGGCGGATGTAGCGGCGAAAAGGAGGGCGGGGAGGAGGAGGGGAGTCTTCATGCGAAAATTCCCTAGCATCCCCCCGCCCGCAGCGGAAGCCCCAATCCCGCGCCCGCGCTCCCCCGCCTACACCGCCGCCTACACCGCCGCCTACACCGCCGCCTACACCGCCGCCGCCACCGCCGCCGCCACCGCCTCGCCCATCTCGCGCGTCCCCACGCGGCGCGTGCCTTCGCTGAATATATCCCCCGTGCGCAACCCGTCCCCGATCACCCGCCGCACCGCGTTCTCGATGGCCTCCGCCGCCTCCGGCTCCCCCAGCGAATAGCGCAGCATCATCGCCGCCGAGAGGATCTGCGCGATGGGGTTCGCGATCCCCTTCCCCGCGATGTCCGGCGCCGTCCCCCCGCTCGGCTCGAACAGCCCGAAGCGTCCGGTGGCGGTTTCCTTCACCCCAAGCGATGCGCTCGGCAGCATCCCCAGCGACCCCGCGATCATCGCCATCTCGTCACTCAGGATGTCGCCAAACAAATTCTCCGCCAGCACCACATCGAAGCCCCGCGGATTCCTGATGAGCTGCATCGCCGCGTTATCCACATAGAGGTGGTTCAGCGTCACGCCGGGATACTCCGCGGCGACTTCCGTCACAGTGCGCCGCCACAGCACGCCATTCTCCAGCACGTTCGCCTTATCAATGCTCGTCACCCGCTTCCCCCGTCCGAGCGCCGCCTGAAAAGCCACATGGGCGATCCGCACGATCTCGCTCTTTTTATAAACCATCGTGTCCACCGCCACCGGCTCGCCGTCCACCTCGGCGATGCCTTTCGGCTGGCCAAAATAAAGCCCGCCCGTCAGTTCGCGCACGCACAGCACGTCGAACCCGCCCGCGATGATCGCCTCCTTCACCGGCGAGGCATGCGTCAGCGCCGCGTGGCAGACCGCGGGGCGCAGATTGGCGAAAAGGCCGAAGTGTTTCCGCAGCGGCAGCAGCGCCGCGCGCTCGGGCTGGAGATGGGGCGGCAGCGCCTCCCATTTCGGCCCGCCGACCGAGCCGAAAAGAATCGCGTCCGCCCCGGCACAGACCCGCAGCGTTTCCGTGGGCAGCGCCTCCCCGTCCACGTCGATCGCGATCCCTCCCACGCGCGCTTCGGTGCAGGTAAAACGGAGCGCAAACTTCGCCTCCACGGCAGTCAGCACGCGGCGCGCTTCGGCCATCACTTCGGGGCCGATGCCATCGCCCGCGAGCACAGCAATCTGGAATGTTTTCATAGGAGCCGCGGAGCCTAAGCGGGCTGCAACCACTGCCAAGCCCATTCCGCCACCGGGCGAATCCGCTTGCCGCCCGCCCCTGTCCGGCCCACCTTCCGCCCGTCGTTTTCGCGGGCGTAGCTCATCGGTAGAGCGGTTGCTTTACACGCATCTGGTAGGGGGTTCGATTCCCTCCGCCCGCACTCCCTCCCACCCGCTCACGGCTCCACCGGCACCGGCACGAAGCCCGGCGGCAGCAACCGCCTCCCGATCTCGCTATTCTTCAGCCGGTCGATCTCCGCCAGCGCCGGCCCCGAGATCTCCGTCTCCCCCAGCTCCCGCGCCCGGCGGAAAGCCTCCTCCGCCTCCGCGTAGCGGCGCTGCAGCTTGTAGTGCAGGCCGTGGTACGCATACACGTTGCCAAAATTCGGATCGCCCGCCAGCGCCCGCTGGTAAATGATCTCCGCCTCCTCATAGCGCCCCGCCAGATCCAGCGTCTGCCCCAGCTTCAGCAGCAGCCGCGTGTCTTTGGGGAAAAGTTTCAGCGCCTCCTCGTAGGCCTCCGCCGCCTGCTCGTGCAAAGCCGCGCGCCCCACGGGATCGTCCGTCGTCAGCGTCAGGTAGTGCCGCGCCTCCGCGAGATGGAACCACAGGTTCGGGTTCCTGCGCTCGTGCGTCAGCGCCCGCTCCGCCAGCGCCCGCCCTTCCGCGTAGCGGCCATCGCGCACCGCCCGCCGCGCCAGCTCCCCGTAGTACTCCCCCGGCAGCAGCGGCACCGCCAGGAGCAGCAGCGCCAGCGCCAGCAGCGGCGTCACCATCGGCAGCCACGCGGTGCGCGCGCGGCCGCTCTCCCCCACCGCCCGCACATCCGCACTCGGGCTCGCCAGGATGCCGAGGAAAAACGCCCCCAGCAGCGCATTGCCCGGCAGATGGAAATTGAAATCCACCACCGAATGCAGCAGCAGCGCCGCCATCCCCGACAGCGCCCCCACCGCCAGCGCCAGCTCATTGCTCGAGGTGCGCCAGTCCGGCTTCATCTTCACATTCACGATCTTCTTCATCCCGCTGCATCCGGCATAAACGTGCAGCACCAGAAACACGAAACCCAGCGCCGCGCCGATGACTCCGTACTCGGCGAGCAGATGCAGATAGTCGTTGTGAACGAAAATCGGGTCCTGCTGCACCAGCGGCGAACGCAGCAGCCGCCCCAAGTAAAGATACGTCCCGCTCCCCGTCCCCACCACCGGCTCCAGCTCCCACGCCTTCAGCGCCGCCGTCCACATCATCGGCCGCATATTCGTCGGGTCATAGACCTGCAGCAGCCGCTCCCACACGCCCTCGCTTTTCACCATGAAAAAAAGCGCCCCACCCACCAGCACCCCCACCCCCGCCAGCGCCGCCAGCAGCACCGGCCACGTCTTGTCCGGGCGGATGCGCCGCACCACCCACACACTCAGCGCACAGAAAACCAGCAGCCCGAAAACCGTGCTCAGATACCCCCCCCGGCTTCCCGTGATCGCCGTCCCCGCCACACACATCAGCGTCACATACCCCGCCAGGATGCGCACCCCCGTCGCCACCCGGCCCCAGCAGCAAATGCTCAGCGCCATCAGCCCCACCATCTCCAGCAGCCCCGCCAGATGGTTCGGATAGATGTAAAGCCCGCTCGCCCGCCACTCCCAGTCCGACCGCTGAATCGCCGGCAGCAGCATGAAATTATCCCACTGCTTGAACTGGATCCCCCCCACCACCACATGCACCAGCGCCAGCCCCGCCAGCGCCGCCACCACCGCCAGCCGCTCCCGCGCCCGCACCAGCCACCCCTGCGTCATCAGGTACACCGTCAGGCTCCCCAGCGTCAGGAAAAGATCCCACCGCGCCAGATATACCACCGGCGAAGATTGCGACCGCCCCATCACATACCCCCCCAGCGCCAGCGCCGACAGCCCCGCCCACAGCGCCAGCCCCCGGCCCCGCTGCTCCCGCCGCGCAAACGCCAGCAACACCCCGCCCACCGCCAGCACGATGCTCGCCGGCAGACTGAAAACCAGCCCCGCCCCGCCGATGAGCACCTGCATCAGCAGCAGCGCGAGAATCAATAAAACCAAAGACACAAAACGCATGGGACAATCCCCACCCTAGCCCCGCCCGCACCCGTGAGAAGCCCAAAACACTCCCCCGCAAAAAACCGCGCCGCCCACCCGCCGCCACCCCACACTCTTCCGCAACCTCCGTCCCCCCGGACGATGCACCCACCCGCCGCCAATTCGCACCAGCCGGACGGAAATCCATTCTCAGCGCGAAATACGAAAAATTCATCCGTCCGCCGAAGACTGGTGCGGCGAACTTTTTGCGCCCTACCAATGGCACCCTATGAAACCAAACCTCACGAAAACCCTCCTCGCACTGACCTCACTCACGGCCTTGAGCTTCACCGCTCTGGCTGCCGACGACGGAAAGGCGGCCGACAACACCGCCAAGAATGAACGGGATCGCCCCGGCGATACCAAAGTCCCCACCGACCAATCGAACGCCCCGGATGATGTGAAAATCACCAGGGCCATTCGGCAGGCGGTGGTCAAAGACAAGACCCTCACCGCCACGGCGAAAAATGTGAAAATCATCACGACCGCCGGCGGCCATGTGACTCTGCGCGGTCCCGTCGCCAGCGATGAAGAAAAGGCCAAGATCGAGGCCCATGCCGTCGCCGCCGCCGGTGCCGGGAAAGTGGAAAACCAAATCGAAGTGAAAGCAGCCAAGTAAAACACCCCAAACCTAAAACCAGCCAACCAACCAACCATATGTCCAAGACCTCAGTATTCGGAATCGTTAAAAGCTTCACCCAGGCCGAAACCCTCATCGACCGCCTCAAAGGCGCGGGCTTTCCGACATCGGAAATCTCCGTCCTCGTGCCCGACCAGGACGGCAAGCATGACTTCGGTCACGTCAAATCCAGCAAAGCCCCCGAAGGAGCCACCACCGGCGCAGTCGCGGGCGGAGTCACCGGCGGCGTGCTCGGCCTCCTCGCGGGCATCGGCGCCCTCGCCATTCCCGGCGTCGGACCCTTCATTGCCGCGGGTCCCATTATGGCGGCGCTCAGCGGCGCGGCCATCGGCGGCACCACCGGAGGATTGCTGGGCGGTTTGATCGGTCTGGGTATCCCGGAGATCGAAGCCAAACGCTACGAGGACAAACTCCGCTCCGGTAACTACCTCGTCGCAGTCCATGCGCACGACAGCACCGAGACCGATCGCGCCAAGGACATCTTCAAGCAAGGCGGTGCGGAAGACATCTCCACGTCCACCATGTCCAAGGCTCCCAATCCTTAGAAACCGTAACCTTTCGCGAATTCGCGAACCTTCACTACCCCTCGTTGCATAAACGCGGGGTAGTTTTGCATACGGGTCGCGGGGGGACGGGAACCAGCTCTGCTCCGGCGCGGCGCGCGCCGCCCTACACCCGCGTGAGCTGATTGAGCAGCGTGTTGAGCTGGTCGAGCAGCGCCCGCATCTGCTGGCGCGTCGGCGGATCGGCTGCCGATTTCTCCCGCAACATTGCCCTCCGCTCAGCGCCCGACTTCCACACGCGCTCGTTATCAGGCGTGGTAGCCCACGAGATTACCCACGGCTTGATTCGGCATTGGCTCGGTCTATTCCGCAGGGTCCGCCTGCCCGACTGGGTCGCCGAGGGGTATTGTGATTATGTTGCTCAGGAGGGCAGCTTTCCCGAAAATGACGGTCTTCGACTTCTCGCCGCTGGTCAGCGCCACCCCTCGTTGTCTTTTCGTTACTTCCTTTACCGCCAGATGGTTCGACACCTCATGGATGACCAGAATCTTTCCTTTGCACAGGTGGCCGGCGAGCAGGTGACTCATCTGGCGTCGAGCATGAGACACAAGTCGCGCTTTAGACTCGGCACGCGAAATGACTACAGCCGCATCGCCGAGCCATACGCTGCAGCGAACCCGCGCGGCTTTCACGCCCGCTGCGTCCGCCGCCGCCTTGCGCGCATTTGCCGGGCGGGCGCTCCGCCTGTCTGTGGCACCCGAAGCGGTCGCCCGGCAAGTCCACGCCCGAAGTTCGGAGTTGGATTCGCCGCCGCGACGATTGCATCCTCCACGTTCCCATGTCCGAACCCACGCCGCCCACCACCGCCACGAAGCGCCTGCCCGTCCTCCTGCGCCGCGCGTGGTACGGGCTGAACCAATCCTTCCGCCAGCGCATCGCGCATCTCGAGGTCACGCCCGACCAGTTTTCCATCCTCCGCTGGCTCAGCGAAGGCGACCCGCAGGGCCTCACCCAGCGCGCCCTCACCGACCTCATGGCCAGCGACCCGAACACGATCACCTCCACGCTTTCGCGCATGGAAAAAGCCGGCCTCATCGCCCGCCAGCCGCACGAGCGCGACCGCCGCGCGCACCGCGTGCAGCTCCACCCCGCGGGCCGGCGCACGTTTGAAAAGGCGCGCACGGCAGCGATGGAATTGCAGGATCAGGTGCTCGCCACACTCCCCGCCAGCCGCCGCGTGAAATTCCTCGAGGAGCTCGAAGCCATCGCCGAAGCCTGCGGCACCGCGCTGGAAAATCCGCAGCCCAAAACGCGGCGCCTGTAGGGGAAGCTGCCAGCTTCCCCGGCAGGCGCGGCGCTTTTCTAAAAATGCACCGTGAAGCCGGCGCGGATGCGGTAGTCGGCGGTGGTTTGCAGCGCCGTCGTGTGCATGAGCACGGGCAAATCGACCGCGATTTCCGCATTCATCCGGCCCCACGTTGCGAGCACCCGCGGGCCGATGTAGAGCGAAGTCACGCCGGTGTCCGCGGCCTCGCGGCCTTGGAAACGGTCGGTGTCCTTTGACTCGCCGCTGACCACGCATTGCAGCGCGAGCACGTCCGCGTCGCGGCGGAAAATATCCACGCCGGGACCTCCGCTCCACGAGAGGTCATTGGCAAAGTGATACGAGTAGCGCCCGTCGCCGCGCAGCGTGAACTGCGTGTCGGCTTGGAAGAAAACCGCGCGGCGGCGCACGAAAATCTGCACGCCGAAAACGCCGTCGTACGAACCCGTGCCGAGCGCGAGATCATGCCCGTGGATGCCGCTTGCGGGCGCACCCTCGACCTCGCTTTCGCTGAACTCCTCCGCGATACGGCTCGCGTCGCCGGTCGGGAATTTGATCCCCGCGAGCAGGTTCACCGACGCGCTGAACTCCGGCACTTCGTCCTCCACGAGCGCAGAGTTTTTTCCGTCCTTGGAAAAATCGCAGTGTGTGCGGCGGCTCTCCTTTTTGAAAACGACCCAATTCGCGAGCAGCGACACATCCCCCAGCCCGGACACATGGCCGCGCTCGATGTCGAAACCCACGGGGCGTTTATAGCTGCGGTAGATGAGCGGGACATTGAGCTGCACGCCGAAACGGTTTTCAAAAAACGTCGCGCCCACCACGAGCTGCGTGTTCGAGCTGTCGAGATACTGGCCGGTCGGATTGCCCACCTCGCGCCCGTCCACGCGGACGGTGCCGAAGTGCGTGAACTGCTCGCCGACTCCGGCGAAGAAGGCGTAGGATTTTTCACTGACGACCTCGAGACGAGGCGTGCAACAGCCGCACAGATCGCACGCAAAAGCGGGCGCGGCGGCGGAAATGGAGACGATGGAAAGAAGGATAAGTTTGAGAGATTTCATTTTGGTTTTGTGGGAAAGTACGGACGCGTGGCACTGATGGCGCACGCTCTCCGCGGATGGGAAAAGCCGCGTCCGTGCGACAGGCACGGCGCGAGGAAGAGGACGAAAGCTAAACCGCCTCGGCTCGCGGCGGCGGCACCGCCGGCTGCTCGAAAAGCAGCTCCCCGTCGGCCCGCGGAAGCGCTTGCTCCCACGCGATTATCTGCGTGCGCACCAGCGCGCCACTCACCGGCAAAACAAAAACCGGCTTCACCTTCGCTAGCTCCACCGGCGCCTGCCGCTCGCTCTTTTTCCCCTGCTCGATCGTCCGGCACAGCGCGCACGGATGCTGCCCGTCAAACGTCTTCGCCACCGCCTCCGCGAGTTGCGCCTGCTGCGAGTATTTCACCAGCATCTCCGTCCACGCCAGCGACTGCAGCGCCAGCCAATGCCCGCCGCAGATTTGCAGCAACGCCACCAGCATCAGCACGGGGCTGAGGCGGGGCATGGTGGAACGCATGGCTTGATGCGTAGGCGCGGCATCTCGGCGCGTCAATCCTCGCTACCACGCCGCGCTACTTTCCCGGCCAGAACGCCGCCAGCGTCCGCACCCATTCATCCGCCATGAGCTGATGGCCCGAGTAAGTCGGATGCACCCCGTCCCAGATCCAATACTCCGCCGGCGCGCGCTTGCACGCCTCGTCAAAGACCTGCTGAAACCGCACCAGCGCGGCGCCATGTTTTTTCGCCAGCCGCGCCACGACTTCCTGCCGCTGCGCCATGTCCGTGCGCCACTTTTCCCAGTTCTCCTTTTTCGCCCCCACGGGCAGCGTGAACGGCTCACCCAGCACCAGCCGCACCTTCGGATTTGCCGTCTGCGCGTCCGTTAGGAGCTGATCGTACACCCGCTCGAACTCCTCCATCGGCAGCCCGCCGCCCGCGTCGTTCACGCCCACGAGGATGCTCAGCACATCGGGCTTCAGCTCCAGCGTGTCCTTTACCCAGCGCCCCGCGAGGTCGGGCACCTTGTTGCCGCTCACGCCGCGATTGAGAAACGCAAGGTTCAACTGCGGAAACGCCGCCCCATACTTCGCCGCCACGATGAACGCATAGCCATGCCCCAGGATGTGATTCGGGTCCGCGCTCCGCCCGCGATTGCCGTCCGTGATCGAGTCCCCCTGAAAAAGCACCCGCGCATCCTTGCCAAAAGCCGCCACCGGGATGGGCTCCGCCGCGTGGAGCAGCGGGGCGGCGAGGAGTGAAAGCAGGAGGCTGGAAGTGGAGGTGATTTTCATAGAGGCGAAAACGATGACCAGAAATGCCTCAAAAAAAACAGGCTAGTTCTGGCGGTGCTCGGGGGGATTTTTCGCAGGCTCGATTTCGCGGCGCGGCACAAACCAAAAGCCAGGCATGTGGAAGACTTGGCTGATCGCGAAGCCGTCCGGCGTTTCACAGGCCTCGGGCGCGCTACCGTGGCCGGGCATGAGATTTTGCTCGATGAGGTCCAGCGGAGGATTGCTGCCGTTGCGCGCCAGCAGGGCGCGGTCTTCGGCGCTCAAGGCGCAGCGGAACGGAATCTGGCGCGCGCCGTTTTTGAGCGAGAGCAGGTCGCTGCCCGCGCCGCGGCCTTCCACCTGCCAGGCGGTTTCGCCGCCGGCCATCGCCATGTGGACGCCAGAGCCAAGGCTAACGGATTTTTCCCAAGCCGCCTCGTCAAGCGCGTCCCATTTTTTACCAGCAGGATCGTAGGCGACGTAACGGCGTTTGGATGAGCCGTCGCCGGCGATGCCGCGAAAAAGCACGCGCCCTGCCGCGCCGGCCCGCGCGGTGAGCCAGCTCAGGGGCCAGGTGTCGAGCGGGGATTCCGCCGGGCTGCGGCGGTCGCTGACGAGCTGCGTGACCGCGCCGGTCTGCAAATCGAGCGCCACCATTTCGCCAAAGTGCTGCACCTGGATGCCGCCCGGCGCGTTGTTGATCCGCAGATAAAGCCGGCCGCCGACGGCCCACGGCTGCTCCCACACGCCGGGGAGCGCGGGGTAATGCCGCCACTTTTTTTCGCGCCGGTCGTAGCGCGAAAGCTGCCAGTCCTGCACCACGAAGACGGCCTCCGGCGTGATCTCGAGGTTGCTGCCGCCCCAGTGGTCTTTGCGCGGTACGGGCAGTGGAGGAGGCGGATCGAAGGCGATGACTTCTGCGGCGAAGGTCTTCAGATCGATACCGAAAATGAACGCCGGCTGGATGGCATCGCGCCCACGTTCCGGGCCTTGGAAAGTGGCGAAGACCCAGAGCCGGCCCTCCCGGTAGATGGCTTCTTTGAAACCCAGGTCAGCGGCTTTCAATGCGCCGTCGCGAAACTGCGGAAGCCGGTACGGATGCCAGTAGCGCGTGATTTGCAACGTGCCGTCGGGTGCCGTCTCGCGCCGGAGCTGCGGGAAGCGCAGAAGCAGTTCCTGCGATCGCTCGCGGATGATGGTGAGCACCCAGTGCTCGCCGAGTTTCGCCCGCACGCGGGTCTCGTGCGCGCGCAGCGCAGCGAGCAGTTCCGCGGCCTGGGCCTCGGTGTATTCCGCGGGCTGGTAGAGTTCCCAAAACGAGTCGCGGTCGATGGGCGTGCTCTCGGCGAGCAGGTAGAGCAGGAAGCGCCGGGAAAAAGCCAGCGCGGGGCTCTCGGCGGCCACGCTGGAATCGCGCGCATCCGGTGACTCGACTTGGCCGCCGCGCGGGAGGCGGAGAAAATGGAAGTAGTCGAAGGGCAGCTCGTGTTTGGCGAAGCGCGCGCGCTCGGCCCAGAAGCTGTCGCGCACGCGGACGGCGACCGCGTCCCGCACCTTTTCCGGCGCGCTTTCGTACTGGAAAAACAGGCCCGTCCAGCGGTCGCCCGGAAAATCCGAGGCGAGCAATCCGTCCACAAAAGCCGCCCAAAGTTTCGGCGTTTGCGCGCGGTCGCCCGCGGCGGTGAGGTCGGGAAAAAGATCGCGGCTGTGGACCATGGTGATGCGCAGCGTCGCGGCCATGTCGGCGGCGAAAGGCTCGCGCAGCGCCGCGCGAAACGTGGCCAGCGTCTGCGCGGCATCCGCCGCCCAGAGCGGCGTGAACGCGACTTTGCTCTGCCAGAAAAGCGGCGGCGGCTGGTGGCCCGCCTGTCGGTCGAACTCATGGACGCGCGGCGTGGCCAGCGCGTCCACGGCGCGCAGCAGTGCGGCGAGACGGCCCATGTCATCGTCCCACGCGGGCCGGTTATCGTGGAACCATTCGAGCATCGCGCCGCCGATGGTCAGCACTTCCGCCGCGAGCGGCGTCTGGCTTTCCTCGGCGAGCAGCTCATCGAAATGCGCGCGGTAAAGCTCCAGCGCGCGCTGCGTGCGCGCGAGCCGGCTGGCGCGTTCGGCCTCCGGCATGTTGGCGTAGATTTTCGCCAGTACGTCGGGCGTGCGGTAGCCGCGGGTGTGCGGCAATTCCGCGCGCCAGTTCCAATTCCGATCCAACAGAACACTGCGCAAATACTGATAGTTTTCCGGGTAACGATACGGCACGACCAGCTCGGGCCGCGCGGCGAGCAGCTCCGCACGCACGCGCAAGGCCAGCACCGGCGTGCGGCGCAGGCCGAGCGCCCAAGCCGATTCCGCCGCGGTGGCCGCGCGGGCAAAAAGCTCATTGCGAAACGCCCACTGCGCGTCGCGCCAGAACTGCTCCGCCTCCCGCGGCGCGTCCCACTTTTCGCCCGTCGGCTCGCGCTGGAGCTGGCGGGCGATCTCGCGGGCCAAAAACTCCGCAGCTTCGGGCAGCGCGGAGCTGCGGCAGGTGTGGACGATCTCCGCGCCGCGCGCTCCGCCCGGCGGCTGGAGGCGCACGCGGATAGTGAGCTGGCCCGGCTCCGTCACGGCCTGCTCGATCGCGCCATCCACGAGCCAGCGGCCGGTCCAGAACGCGCCCGGTTCTTCGCGCTGCTCGTCCAGCAGAGCGTCCATCTGCTGGCGTTCGAGGACAAAGAAAGCCGGCTCGTGCGCGAGGCGGTGAATGAGCAGCAGCGCGAGTTCGCTCTCGATGCCGGCGGCCTCCGGGCGGGCGCGCGTGGCGCGGAGATTGACGACGGAAATGGGCATGGCGGCCTCGCGCGCGACGTTCAGTTTCGGCAGCAGCGCGGTCATCGCCGCGGCGGTGTCGCGACTCCACGTCGCGCCGTCGGCCAGCGGCGCGGCCTCCCGCCACGCGCCGACGATCACGCCCGGATGCACCGCCACCAGCCGCGCCGCGAGCACTTCTTTCCCGCCGACCTTTTCCGTACCGAGAAAAACCAGCCCATCCGCCCCGAGCAGTGCGCCGAGGTGCGCGGACTGGCCCGCGGTCAAACCGTCGAGCGACAGCCCCTGCTCGCCGAGCACACGCCCGATTTCCGCGCGTTCGAGCAGCGTCACCGGCTGCCGCGAAAGCTCGACGGTGAGCAGCGCCTCCGCCGCTGCCGCCGCGGGCGCGGCGATGATGGCGACCCGCGGTGCATCCGCCGCGGCGGCCAGCGCGGTGCAGACGACGACGCTGAAAATGAGGAGCGCGAATTTCATGGGGAGCGGTGCCAGGCGCATGACGGCTTATTTTTCCTGCGGCAGCAGATAAACGAGCCCGCGTGTCGTGGGCGTGCTGCCGCCCGGCCCTGGGACGGGGAGCAGCACCGCGAGCCCCTGGCCCGTCGGGATCAGCGGCCCGATATGGTATTCCCGATCTTTCAGCGAAAGGAGCTGCGTCCGCTGATCGCCCTCCACGCGATAGAGCCGCTGGTAGCGCACGCCCGCCTCGACTTCGAGTTTCGCCTCCCAGCCGCGCCGCGCGTCCGCGCCGCTGATGTCCCCGGCGGTGTGCGTCATTTCGAGGGTCTTGAGATTGAAACGCTCATGGCCGCCGCCCTCCGCGGGAATGGCGAAAATCGGCGCGGTGACGAACATGGGCCGGCGGTGCAGACTGCCGAAGCGGCCCTCGCGACCGCGCTCCCACTGGCCCGTGGCGGGCGTCAGTTTCCATGAGCCGGAGCGCTGCCCTTCGGCAAAAGCGGCGGGCTGACCCGGCGTTTCCGCAAGGAAAAAATAGACGGCGCTGCCATCCGCCGCGGCACACCCGCCGGCGACGCTGTACGGCAGGCAGTCGTTCAGCGGCCCCGGCTTCAGCGAGCCGCTGGCGCACACGAGTTCGCACTCGCGCGCGCCGGGCTGCCAGCGGTAGAGCGCGCCGTAGCGGTTGCTGCCGTCGTGCGTCCGCTGATCGAGCGCGATGTAGAGCGCGTCGCCGCACGGCACCACCGCGGTGACGCACCGGAAAACCGAGTTGCGCCCGACGCGGACATCGAGCTTGAACGAGCCGGCAGTTTCGTCCGCGCCGAATTTTGGTCCGATGATTTCAAATGACGACGCGCTGAGAAACGGCGGCTGCGCGGCGACGGGAATCGCGAGCACGCGATATTTGTCCGCGACAAAAAGAAACCGCGCCGACCGCGCCAGAGCAATCAGGTCGAAACCCGCGCCCTCCGCGGAGAACTCGAACGTCTCGCTCGTGCGGCGGCTGAGGTCGGCACGCGTCACCACGATCGCCTTCAGGTTCGTATGCGCGAGCCACAGCACGCTGCCGTCGGCCAGGCCGTTGAAGTTGTCGAAAGTGCGCAGCACCGGCTCGGCGTGCGAGGAATCGTGAAGCAGGATGCCGCCCGGCACCTCGGGCATCGCCGCCACAGGTTTCACCACGGGATTCGCTGCGCCGCCCAGCAATTCCGCGTACCATTTTTCGGCCGGCAGACTCTTCAGGTATTCGCGGTGCAGCGTGGGATTGAGCACGGCGAGGTGGGCCAGCGCCTCGTCGAGGAGCCTGCGGATTTGCGGCGCGTCCTGCGGCGCACGCTCTCGGGTGATGCTCTCGTGGTAGCGGGTGGAGATATAGCCGAACGGCCCGTATTTCGAGCCGCGCGTCAGCTCCATCACCTTCAGCATCACGCTTTCAAAATAACGGTCCTGCTCCTCCAGTGGCAGGGCGTGCATGGCGGGCCAGAGTCGCAGGAAAATATCCCCGTCCTCGTGCGCGAAAACCCACGGCAGATTTTCCTCGCGCGCCGTCAGCCACGCGAAGATCCGCTGTGCGGCTTCGCGCCCTTCGCCGCGCTGGCCTGGCATGTAGGTTCCGGGAAAAGTTCCGGTGTAAAAGCAACGCGCCGCGACCGCGTTGAACTGCACTTCGGTCGAGGGATTGCGTTCCATTTCGTCGAGCAGCTCGCTCCAAAGTTTTTGGGCGAGCGGCTGATCCCAATACTCAACGTGTGGAAAAACGTGCTGCCGCAGCCCGCTCCACGGGTAGCCGCCCGCGGCGATGAGGCGCTTGAAATACGCGAGCGCGGCGCGCGGCTCGTCGAAAAAAAGCGGCGCCCAGTCGCCGAGGAGCCGCTTTTGCTCAGGCGTCGCCGCGCCGCCGCAAGCCCGCTCCACATATTCCCGCAGGTCCACCCGGCAGGCGGCGACCTGCGCCCGACCATCGGCGTCGAGGCGCTCGTTTTTCACCGCAAGAAATCGGCGAATCCGCCAGCCGTCGGCGAGGGCCACGGAGACGGCGGGCTCATGCTGCCGCGCCACCGCCATCGCGGCGCTCAGGCGGTCGATGTAAAAAAGGTATTCCGCCGCGGGCACCGCCTTGCCGCTGCCCGAGTTGCCGCCAACCCGCTCGGCGAGGCAGAGCGCCACGCCCTCGGTGAAAGTTCGCGCGTCCTTTTCATTTTTCGGATCGAGCAGGCACGCCGTCTCCAGCGAACGCAGCGCCGGCTCGAACAACTGCGCCTGCAGCAGCGCCAGCCCGCTGAGATACTGGCGCTGCGCCTCCGCCGCGAGACCAGCTCCGCCGGGCGGCGCGGCCAGGCCGAGCGCCGTCGCGATTTTCGCGCCGATGGCCTCGGCATCGCGGGCCAGATTCGCCCGCCCGACATTCGCCTGAAACACGCCGCTCGCCGCGCCCCGCGTGGCCCGCACTTGAAACTCGAGGCTGACTTGGCGCACGTCCGCCGCGATCACGCGCCCACGCACCAGCCAGTCCGCACTGGCCAGCCCGGCGGGCGGCGTGCCCGCGATGGCCTGCTCATCGACGATGTTCGCGAGGTTTTCGCGCTCCACAAGAATGAGCCGTTCGTGCTGGCTCAAACGCACGCCGATCAGCGCCGACACGGTGCCGAGCGTTTCCGCAAAGGCGGCGTTTTTATCGAGCGCGGCGATGGGCCCGAGCACGACATAAATCCGGCTGGCCGGCGGCGTGCGCAGCTTCCTCGCCAGCCCTCCGAGCTGCGCCTTCGTCGCGGCGCTGATGGCGTCGAGCGCGAGCGGGGCGAGCGGATACACCGCGTCGGAGATGATCTGGCCGCGCAGGGTTTCGACCAGGCGAAGGTGCAGCAGCGTTTTCTCCGGCTCGACGAAAAGCAGCGCGTCCGCCCCGGCCAAATGTCCGGCGCGCACATTGCCCTCCCGCGCGAGCGACGAGAGTTCCAGCTCCTTCACGATCCGCGCGAACTGCTCGCGCTCGACCAATCGAAAATCGCCGCCCGCCGCGAGCTGGCTGAACAGCAGTTCGGCCACCGCCGGGTCACGCTGCTTGCTGATGATCGCGAGCGTCGGCGCGGCGGCTTCTCCACGCGCGTGGGCGGCGCAAAACATCGAGAGCACCGCAACGGCCACCCACAGTGCTGAGTTGATCCATCGGTTGTTCATGTGCTGATTTCCGTCGGCTCAGCGAGCGGTGCTTCCGGCCGCATGGGTGAGCTGTTTGCGCGCTTCTTCCGCGAGCAGATCCCCCGGATGCGCTGTGACGATTTGCGTGAAAAACGCGCGGGATTTTTCCGGCTGATTGAGGCCGTCCTCATCGTGGCAGAGACCTTGCAGGAAAAGCGTCTCGGGCGTCTGCGGTTCGATCTTCGCCAGCAGTCCGGCGGCGGTGGCGTAGGCGCCGCCCGTGAAGTGCCAGAGCGCTTGCTCGCGAACGCCGAGCCGCTCGAACGCGCCGCGCGCTTCGGCGTCGGTGACGGTATCCGCCATCCACCGATCTTCCGGGATGCTGTAGAGCGCCGTTTTTTCCAGACGCAGCAGGCATTTTACTCCAGCTCCGTAGCCGAGACGGCAGCCCAGCCACAGGTGCGTGTCATCGGTGGCCAGGCAGGTGATGGCGCGGGTGCGAAACTGTCCGATCCAGCGGCCGGATGGTTTGTGCAGCAGCATCACGTAGCCCTCCCAAAACTGGGGGTCATCGGTGCTGGTCGCGACCCACAGAAAATCCCCGTCGGACGCCAGCGCGTTGACGACCCCGACAATCCGGCTCGTGGGCCGCAGCGGGTGCGCGGCGTCGGGCTGGCGTTCTCGACGCTCGCGAAGTTCGGCGCGGCGTTTGAGCAGCGCCTCGACCGCGGTCGCGGCGGATGGCAGCCGGCCGACATCCAGGGCGTTGGGCGGTCGCAGGCGGTTGATCGTCGCGCCCGTTTGCGGATCGAGGAAATGCAGCCCCGAATTGCCGCCGAGCCAGAGGCCATGCGAATCCGCGGCCATGCACCTGATGTGAGGAAAAGTATCCTTCGCACCGTCGGCCAGTTGTTCGTCGCAACGTTGCCAGGCGGGCGAATCCACGTCGCAAATGCCGGTGGGGCGCTGATACAGCGCGAGCCATCGGCCGAAGCCGCCGAGCCGCCGAACATCGCCGGCAAAACGCGGGCCTCGATAGTCTGGAAATTCCGTATTCCATGCGCTCCAGCGCTTCGTCTCGGGCGTCCAGACAAACGCATCCGACATGTTTGCCGTCACAAAAACGCGGCCTCCGGCCTCGGCGAACCGATACGCACTCGCCACGTCCAGCCCGTCCCCAGCGCCGAAACGCTGCAACGCGCCCGTGGCCGGATCGAGCGTCGCCACGCCATCCTTGCCGAGCGCGAGCCACAGGTGGCCTTCATGTCGCAGCATGCTGACCGGCATGAATTGCCGGGTGGACGCCACGCGCTCGAAGTGCCTGCTCACGGGATCGAAACTGAAGAGCCGGGTCGTTTCCGCACTCGTCGGCTGCAGCGTGGCGGCAAACGCACGATTGGTTCCTGCGATTTCTGTCTGCTCAAGCCCTTCGCCGATCAGCCACGCGCGCCCGGCGAGCAGCGCGAGATCGTGGATGTAAAACAAGCCCTCCTTTTGCACAGCATCGAACTCTTCGATCACGGGCTGCAGCGCGGTCGGCAAGGTGGTGCTCACCGACATGCGGAACAGGCGGGAGGCCTCATCGCCAGCCCGGCGCTGCTCCATTTCTGGAGACAGTTCGCGCGGCGGCGGCGGGCGGGTTTGCGGCACGGCAGGCGGCGGCAGCGGCGGCACGGCGGCGAAAAGCTTTTCCACTTCGCCCGCTCTGCCCAACTCCTCGAATGTCGCTATGACGTCTTCGCGCAACGGCCTCGCCGTGGCCACACGAGCCTGCCGCTCTGCTCCAAGCTGCGACCACGTCTTTTTGAGGAGTTCGATCCGCTCGCGGGCATCGCGCAGATAGAAATGGCTGTGGCCCTGATTGGCGAAGAGGGTCGCCAAACCGTCCGTGGCATCGACGTCTTTGCGTGCCGCGACGACCACGGTGCGCCGCCCCGCCTCCACCGCCAGATCATCCGCCCACTGCGCGGCGGCGCGCTCGGGCACGCCGCTGGGATAGCCGAACTCCTCGCGATTTCCGAGCGTCGCCTGTCCGGCCACGGTGCATGCGGAATCGAGAAATTCGCGCGCGACGGGCAAACCCACGGCGCCTGATTTTCGCATGAGCGCGTGGATTCGCTCGTGGTCCACCGGCTGCGCGCGCATCAGCGCGCTGATCTGCTCATGCATCGTTGGCCCCGGTTCGGGAAATCCAAATCGCTCCACAAACCGGCCCCACGCCTCGCTCCGGCCGAGCCAGAAGCGGAAGCGGTTCCGCACGGCGTATTCGAGCTTTCGGTCCCAATGCAGGCGGACGAGCCGCTCTTGGGCGGCGCGGTTCTGCGGGTCGAAAAAGCACGCGGCTTCGAGCGTTTGCGTGACATTGAAAAAGTGGCGCCGTCCCGCTGGATCCTGGATGTAGCCCTCGTGAGAGAGTTTGGTTTCCTCCAGTTGCTCCGCGCTCCGCAGCAGCGCCTGGCTCACGCGCGCGCGCTGCGCTTCATCCGCTGCGCCCGGCCTCCGCGCGCGGGCGGCCTCCGCGAGACTCATCGCCAGCCGCCGCGCCTGCGCGGTCACCGCCGCCTCGAACTCGCGCCTCGCCACCGGCGCGCTTTCCTCGATGAAACGCATCGGTGAAAGCCGGCCATCCCAAGCCGTCAGCGCGACCTCGGGCGTGTTCGCATCGGTGATCGTCTCGCCGTCGATCGAACCCGACTCGCGCCGCACGAACGAGCCCCACGCATAGACGTCGGCAATGCCGCGCCACGCGCCCTCCGCATCTTCCGCGAAGCCGCCCAGCACCAGTTCCGCCTCGCCGAGCGCCTCGCCCGCGCGCGGAAAATGCAGCGTGCGCACGGGGCCGCCGCTCAGTCGCGGGTCGGCGAGCGTGGCGGCGAACTCGCGCTGAAAGACCTCCGAGTCCGGGAAAAAAAGCACCGCGATGATGGGCAGCCCCGCCACCGCGCGCTCGCGCTCGTCCGCGGCGTGGAGGACTTCGCGCAGCGCGCCCGCCATCTCCGGCAAATGCGCGAGCGCCGCGCGCAACGGCTCTTTGGTTCCCGCAGGAAAATTGATCCGGCGTTCCGCAAGCACGTCGGCATGCGCGAGATCGATCACTTCGAGCAGCAGCTCGCGCGTGCCGTCCTTGCTGGAAAAATGGCCCGTCACCAGCCAGTCCGCCTTGCTCCAGCGGGCGCGGCGGATCGCGTTCGGCAAGTCCGGCCGGCCCAGCGCGGCCGACAGCTCCTGCTCTTTCTGCGCGAGCCCGAGCTGCGCGCGCTCCACCCATTCGACCGCGGGTTCTTTCGCCAGTTTCGCCTGCAAGGCCGGCGCGAAATCCGCCGCGGCCCGGATGTTCTCCCATTGGTTTTCGTCCGTCGTGAATTCGCTGATCGCCACGCGACGCCCCCCCGCCGCGGTGGCCGGTTCGACGACGAGAAGTGCCGCCGCGAGCAGCGTGGCAATGGTGGGCAAAGAGCGGCGCGTCATGGCTCGGCGAGTTTCGGCACGAGCCGGTCGAGGAGTTTGCGGGCGGCGTTTTCGAGCGCGGATTTGGCCGCAATGTTTTCGGCGAGATCGACGGCGACATCGGTCTGCCGGTCGGCCATGAGCAGTTTTCCATCGGCCGTGCGCGTGGCTTTCAACTCGACCCGCGCGCGGCAGGAAACGAGGTTGCCGCGCCGCCCGGCGGCTTCGCTAAAGGCTTCGCCGCTCACGGTCACATCCGCGCGTTTGGCGGAGGTTTTCGGGTCGATGACTTCGCAGCCGAGCTGTTGCAGCGTCAGCATCAGCTCGGTCTCGACGGCGGGATCAATCACGGACCGCGTGAGGTGACGCTCGGTGACGCTGACCGTCACGCTGGGGAGCTTCCGTCCGGCAACGGCCTCCTTCAGCCGCGCGAGCCGCGCCGCCGGATCTTCGGCCTTCGCGACGAGCGCGGCGGCTTGCGCGCCGATGATCGCCGCCACCTTGGGCGCGAGGTCCGCGACGGCTTGGTCGAGCGTCGCCGGATCGTTGAAAGTCGCCTCTTCGCCGAAGACGCGGCTGGTCTCGGTGCCGATGATTTTTACCACGAGGTAATTCTTCGCGCCCGCCTCGAAGACGCGCCCGGTGATGAGCACCTTCGCGCCGGTGAGCGCGCCCACTTTCGCCGCCGTCTCGGGGCTCACCGTGCCGGAGAGCCCGAGTTCCTGTTCGCCGAGCGCCTTCTCCAATTCCTGGCGTTCGACGAGCAGCAGATTCGGAGCGGTGGAAAGCCGGGTGCCCAGCAGCAGCGCGGCTTCCGCGCCTTTGTTGGCGAGCTTTTCGCCCGTGGTTTGGAAGTTGAACACGGCGACGGTGAGCGGCGCCTCCGCCGCGGGCGTGCGCGGTGCGGCGAAGCAGAAAATGGCGGCGGAAAGCAGGAGTGTGAATGTTTTCATGGCGGGTCTTGGGATGTGCGGAGGGCTTGCTGAAAAAGGGTGAGCAGCAGCATCTGCCGGTCGGGAGCGTGCTCGAAATCGGCGAGCACGGGCAGCGTGACTTTCGCCGTGAAGCCCGCGCCGCGCTGCGTCCAATACACGCCCGGCGGCAGTGCGGGATCGGACGTGAAAACGAGCAGCCGGGCCTCCGGCGGAGTCTGTGCAATGAGCGCCCGCGCGGCCTCAGCACTGCATTCGGCGAGATAAAGCCGGCCTGGCGCTGGGTCCGCAACCGCTTCGGCCTCATCGAAACCCAGGCCCGCACCGCGCAGCGTTTGTTTGAGCTGCGGGCTTTCACCGATCACCGCGACCTTCGTGCCTGCGGTCTCGATCGCTTTGGAAAGCAGCGCTTTCACCTGCGGAAAAAGTCCGGCGGGATGGACGACGAACCGCGCGACTCCGGCGGGCTGCCACGCGTCTCCGGCTTCCGATTTTGCGGCAAAGCGCAACTCCATCATCGTTGCGTGCCGGACCTCGGGCGGAGTGATGCCGAACTTCTGCGGGCGGAGCGATGCGCCGTCGAATCCGACGTCCGCGGCGACGGGAAGATCCTTCGCCAGCGGCGCGGCGATTCCGCCGGCGAGCTGATAGAGACTCGCGCGGATGCTGATGCGGCCAGGCGCGGTCGCGAACATTTGCAGCTTCAGCTCGACGGGCTGACCGGCGAGGAGATGAAGCGTCCGGGCCTCGCTGGCGCGGCCCTCCACGCCCACGACTTCCACGGACGGCTCGCTCCGCAATGTGCCAGCCGCGACGGCCAGGGCGAGGAGCAGCGGGATTCTCATGACCTTCGCGCCAGTGCCGCCGCGGAGTTCATGCGCCCGCGCTGCGCAGGCGGAGGAAGCGGAGGAATTCCGCGCCTTCGCGCAGCCGGCGTTTCATCACGCCGAAGTCCGTCATCATCTCGCCGAGCATGCGGGCGATGGGGCGCGGGCGGAAGTAGTAGGCGCGGTAGAATTTTTCCAGCGCGGCGAAAATCTCGTCGCGCGAAAGGTTGTCGTATTCCAGCGCGGCGGCCTGCTGGCCGTGGCCGTCCACGAGGTGCGCATCGCCCGCGAACCAGCCATTTTCCTTGGCCTGCCGGTAAAGCTCGGTGCCGGGATACGGCGCGGCGAGGCTGACCTGCATCGAGAAAGGATCGACCTCTTTGGCGAACTCGATGGTCTCGCGGATCGTCTCCCGCGTCTCGCCGGGCAGGCCGAGGATGAAGGTGCCGTGAATGGTGATGCCGAGCTTTTTGCAGTTCGCCGTGAACTCGCGCGCCTCCTCCAGCCGGACGCCTTTCTTGATGTTATCGAGAATCTTTTGGTTGCCGCTTTCGTAGCCGACGAGGAGCAGCCGCAGCCCGTGGTCGCGCATCGTTTTCAGCGTCTCGTAATTCACATTCGCCCGCGCATTGCAGCTCCACGTCATGCCGAGTTTGCCGAGCTGCCGCGCGATCTCGCGGGCGCGCGGCTGCACGGCGGTGAAAGTGTCGTCGTCGAAAAAGAACTCCTTCACCTGCGGGAAAAGCCGCTGCGCCTGCGTCATCTCGCGCGCCACCGCCTCCGGCGATTTCGCGCGGTACTTGTGCCCCCCCACGGTCTGCGGCCAGAGGCAAAACGTACACTGCGCCGGACAGCCACGCCCGGTGTAGTGCGAGACGTAGGGATGCTTGAGGTAGCCGATGGCATAGTTCTCGATCGTCAGGTCGCGCGCATAGACATCCATGACGCTCGGCAGCGCATCGAAGTCGGTGATGACCGCGCGCTCGGCGTTGTGCGTGACCTTGCCCTCCGCGCGAAACGACAGCCCATCAATGCTCGCGAGCGGCAGGCCCAGCGCCACGTCGCGGCAGGTAAAGTCGAACTCCTTTCGCCCCACAAAATCCACCGCCTCGCTGACCGCCAGCGTCTCCTCCGGCAGCACCGCCGCATGCGCGCCGACGAGCCCGACGGTCACATCGCGGTTCTGATTTTTCAGCGCCTCCGCCAGTTCGCCGTCGCCGCGCAAAGTCGGCGCGCTCGTGTGGATGACCACGACCTCGTAATCGCGCGCGATTTTCAAAACGTCGGCGCGCGTCAGATCATCCGGCGGCGCATCCACCAGACGCGAACCCTCGATCAGCGCCGCGGGCTGCGCGAGCCATGTGGGATACCAAAACGACCGCACCTCCCGCTTCGCCTGATAACGCGAACCCGCGCCGCCATCGAAGCCCTGCCACGAGGGCGGATTGACAAAAAGAGTCTTGCGAAAGGAATGCACGCCACAGCTTTACCGGACGTGCCGGGAAAATGCACGCGCCGTGGCCCCGCCGGGAATCGAACCCGGATTTACAGTTTAGGAAACCATCGTTCTATCCGTTGAACTACGGGGCCGTTGCAAAAAAACCGCGCGGGAAACTGCCGGAAGGCGCGAGACGTTGCAAGGTCGCGCGCCGTTTTCAAAGCGCCGCCGCGCTCCCGGCGCGGACGCGACTTTCCCCCGGTACGGCGGCCACTCCGCCGTCCGCCGTCAGCCGAGTTTTTGCGTCCCCTTTGGGCCGACAGCGGGCGCATGCACGGGCAGGACGGAGGTGCGGGGATGCAGGGCCATGGCCGGCTTGGGCAACTGGGCGGTGGGCATCGGCTTGGGCAGCGGGCGCACGCCGCTGCTGTTCGCCGCGCGCACCTGGCCCACGGGCATCGGGGCGGGGACGAGCTTCACGGTCGGCGCGGCGGGCTTGGGTGCGTGAAAGGAATTGCCAGTGGGCGGGGTCACGGGTTTCGCCACGGGTTTCGCCACGGGCATCGCCGGGCGGCTGAGCGGGGCCGGCGGGGCGGTGGGGACTTTCACCGGGACGGGCGAGGCCGCGGGCCTGGGGGCCACGGCCGGCGGAGCCGCGACTTCGGCGGCAGGCGCGGGCGCGGGGGCCGCCGCGGGGACTTCCACCACGGCCACGGCCTCGAACGGACGCCGCATTTTCGCCAGCTCGGCCTTGGTCGCGTCCCAGGCCTTTTGCAAATTTTCCCGATCCCGCCGGAGCACGGCGACCTCGCCTTTCAAGCGCGCCAGCTCCTGCTCGTGGCGCATTTGCGCCGCCTGCAGCACCTCGCGTTCGGCGACCACTTTGTTGAATTCCTCGCGCGCCACCGCCTGCGCGGGCTCATCCACGGGCTTCGCCCCGAGGAGCGCCGCCACCTCCTCGCGCGCCACCGCGAGCAGGCCGCGCAATTCCGCATTCTCCTGCCGCACGGTGTTCATCTCGCCGCGCGTCGGCACGGATTCGCCCGCCGCGGCCACGTCCGCCGAGGGGTTGAAATCGCACTCCACCATGCCGAAAGAAATCGTGCAGGCCTCGCGCAGATGAAAGTCCGTGGCCGGCTCGCCGTTGACGAAAGTGCCGTTCGTTGAGCCGCGGTCGTGCAGCCGGTAGTGGCCGTCTTCCAAAATCAGCTCCGCATGAAAACCGGAAAGCGTGCGGTCGATGATCTGCACGGTATTGAAGGGCAGCCGGCCAATGGTGATGCGCGCGCCGGTCAGCGCCACCACGCTCGGTTCGTCCTGCTCGGGAAAGGGAATGCGGATGGAAGCCATGAGAATTTTAGTTGCTGCGGGGTTCAGTTTTTTTGGGATTTCAACGCACCCGGCTGGGGGGCCGGATTCATCTGAGACACATTCGCAGGCCGGGCGTTCGATGGATGCCCGCCGGCGAACAATCCACTCTCCGCCGGGCCTTCCGATTCCGCAAATTCCGGCACGAGCGGGACTGCGCCGTTCACGCGCAGCGCGGCCGGCCCTCAGCGGCGCCAAGCAAAATCGCGGCGGGTTGTTTTCACGACTGCTTTCCCGCGAAAAACCGGCTCACGAGGTAAAGCGCGCCGCCGAGAAATCCCACGATCACCAGCCCCGCGCCGCCGAGCAACGCGAGGAGAAACAGCCAGTCGCCCCGCGTCGCCGCGCGCGCGGTGCCGGCGTGTTTGCGGAGCAGCTCGTAGTTCCGCGCATTCGAGCGGAAGAAGATCGAAAGGGCGTCGCCGACCACCGGCACGGCGTCGAGCCCTGTATTGAGGAGGACGTTCAGCGCCATCCGCGCGAGGACGGTTTTCGGCACGCGGCGGCGCGCACTCAGCGCAATGAGCGCGAGCGAGACCGCGGCGGAGGCCGTCGCGCCGAGGCCCGGCAGCAGGCCGAGCAACGGGTCGAGGCCGAAGCGGATTTTCGTGCCGGGAATCGTGAACACGTCATCCATGAGCCGCGCCACCAGCGCCACGAACGGGTCGTCCGCGAGCGGCGTGCCGGCCCGCGTTTCGCGGGGCAGGACTTCGACGTCAGCTTTGATTTCGCGAACCTTTGACATGAAAAATACCGGCGGTCGGGGTCGAACCGACACTCCCTTTCGGGAACAAGATTTTGAGTCTAGCGCGTCTGCCAATTTCGCCACGCCGGCAACAAGGCGGGCACATTATCGGCGTCCGCATTTCCCGCAACCGCAGAATTGCGCGAGGCTAAAGCGGCGGGCTGGTTCCCTGGCTTCGCGCCTGCGCTTTCGCGCGGATTTCGGCCTGCGCTTTCTTCAACCGCTCGGGCCAGGCAAAGGTCGGTGCCGCCGCCGGATCGTAGCCCGCCATGTGGCCGGTCAGACGCGTGGCGGGCTTGGTGTATTTGATCACCGTGTCGCCAAAAACTTCGCGGCACATCGCCGCGAGGCCGGGGTCGTATTCAAGCAGGAGCGCGCGGGTGTTGACGTGATTGTGGTCGTGGTCGTTGACGCGGTTGTTGTCGAACCACGACTGCACGCCCTCCGCGAAATACTCGTGATGATTCACGCTCGCGTACTTGCCTTTCCACAGCCCCGCCTGCATCGCGCGGTCGTAGGTCGTGCGCAGCCGCCGGTCGAAAGTCGGGTCCACATTCACCATCCCGCGCAGATGAATGCAGTGCGCAAACTCGTGGATCAGGATGCACTCCGCGGAATACGGATCGCCAGGAAAGCCGAGCAGATTTTCCTCCGCGCTGGAGCAAAACGGATCGCTCTCGCTGCCGCCGGTGCCCCGCGCGCGGGCGTCCCAGTAGTCCTTCGCACTCACCTCGCCGGACTGCGGATTTTTCTCCCCAGCGAGATGCGCAAACTCGGGCAGATCCGTCGTGAATTCATCGTGCGCCATGAGGCACATCCGCGCGCCGCTTTTGATCAGCGCCGCGCGGACATCGGGCCGTTTTTCCAGCATCATCTCCACGAGAAAAGCCGCCTCCTTTAGCGCGTACGGATTCACCTTGGCGGAGCCCACGATGGGAAAACCCTGCGCGCTCACCGCCTGTGTGTAGAAAGCCGGCACGCCGTTTTTGTCCGGCGGATCAAAGCGCACGCCCTGCACCGGCACCTCGCTCGTCACCGCGACCTCCGCATGATCCTCGCGCCCGACGAGCGCAAAACGATGGCCGAGCGTCGTGGTGATCGAGGTGTCCTTTCCCGGCGCGAGCGAGCCATTCGGCACGCGCTCGGCGTCGGTCTTCAGCCAGAAAATATCGAGCGTCTGGCGGCTGCCGTTGATGACTTGGAGGCTGGGACGCGCCACGGGTTCGTCGGCGGAATGGCCGGGTGGCGAGCAGAGAAAAACCGCCGCGAAAATGAGTGCGATGAATTTCATGGGGAGGCAGGCTGTGGTGACGCGCAGCGAAAGGGTGTTTAAGATTTTTCGCTCCGCTCCGTTATCCGTAACACAACGACTCTTTGTTGAGCCATGCCCGATAGAAAAACCCTCACGCTGCTGCTTTTGCTGAGCGCCGCCCACCTCGCGGGCGGGGCGGACACAGCGGTGCTGTGGTCGGCGAAAGTGCAGCCACTTTTCGATGTGCATTGCGTGAAATGCCACGGGCCGCTCGAACAGAAAAGCGGACTGGAACTCGACACGCCGCAGGCGGTGTTGAAAGGCAACGAGGACGGCGCGGTGATTGTGCCGGGCAAGCCGGAGGAGAGTCCGCTTTATGAGCATCTCGCGGCGAAAGGCGACCCGCACATGCCGCCGAAAAAGCAGCTTACCGACGCCGAGCGCGAGACGGTGCGCGAATGGATTGCGTCCATGACCGTCGCGCCGGTACAGCCGGTGCCGAAGGCGGTTGCACCGCGGCAGTTCGAGTCCGTGACGCAGGCGGTCGATGCGTTCATCGAAGAAGGCTGGACGCGGCGCGGGGTGAAGCCGGCGGACGCGGTGGATGAGCGGACGTGGTGCCGCCGGGTCTGGCTCGATCTCGCCGGGCGCATCCCGACGCGCGCGGAGTTGGAGGAATTTCTCGCCGCGCCCGCGGAGACGAAACGCAGCGCGCTCGTGGAGCGACTGCTCGCCTCGGAGGATTACGCGGTGCGGATGCGCGAGCTGTGGGATGTTTTCCTCATGGGTCGCGGCAAGCGCGAGAACAACGAGGACAAGCGGAAACAGAACGGCTGGTGGGCGTTTCTCGAAAACGCTTTCCGCACGAACCGTCCGTGGAATGAAACCGTGCATGACTTCCTCGCCGCGCGGCCCGACAAGCCGGAGAGCAAGGGCGCGTCATGGTTTCTCTATGAACGGCGGAATGAGTTCCAGCGCATCGCGGAGGCGGTTGCGCCCGTGGTGTACGGCACGAAAATCGACTGCGCGCAGTGCCACGACCATCCGCTGGCGCGCGAGATCAAGCAGGCGCATTACTGGGGTTTGGTGGCAGCTTTCAACCGCGGAAAAAACGTGGAAGGCGGCACCGCCGTCGGCGAGTCGGCGGTGGGTGGATTCATCAATTTCACGAATCTGAAAAAGGAATCCCAGCCCGCGATGGTCACGCTTTTGACCGGCAGGACGATTGCGGAAACGTGGCCCGCGGGCGATCAAAAGGAGCAGGACAGCGATGACAAATACCTCGACCCGGCGGCGAAACCCCGCGTGCCGAAGTTCTCGCGGCGCGAGGCTTTCGCCGACGCGGCGACGCACGAAAATCCGCTCCTTGCCCGCGCCTTCGTGAACCGCATGTGGGCCGCGCTCACGGGCCGCGGCATCGTGGCGCCTGCGGATGAAATGAACGCGCGCAACGCGCCGAGCCATCCGGAAATGCTCGACTGGCTGGCGCGGGATTTCGCGGCGAATCAGTACGACATCCGCCGCGTCGTGCGCGGCATCGTGCTCAGCCGCGTCTATGCGCTGAGCGCCGCGGATGCTGCACCGGAGACGTTTGCCGGCGCGCTGGAGCGACCGCTTTCCGCCGAGCAAATCACCCGCTCTTGGCGCATCGCCGCCGGCCTGCCGCCGGACGACGATGCGTTGCGCCGCGCCGTCATCGCCGCCCTGCCCGACGTGCTGCCACGCGAATACAACGCCACGTTTCAGCAGGCACAGTTTCTTTCCAACTCCCCCGCCCTCGCGGAAATCCTGAAACCCGCGAACGACAGCGCCGCCGCGCGCATCGCCTCGCTGCCGGATGCGGCGTCACGAGTTCGCGAGACATTCCTCGCCGTCCACAGCCGCCTGCCGGACGCCGAAGAAACCGAACACGCCATCGCCTTTCTCAATGAGCGCCCCGACAAACCCGCCGAAGCCGCTCGCGATTTGCTGTGGGCGCTGATGACGAGCGCGGAGTTTTTGACCATGCCGTGATGAGCCGCAACCCTTCCGATTTGATCCCCGGCCAATGCCGCACCGATGAGCATCTGCTGCACCGGCGGCTTTTCCTCAAAGGGTTGACCGGCGGCGCGCTCGCGTCGGCGGCGAGTTTTGCGGGGTTGTTTCAGAATCCGGTTTTTGCGGAGGAGACGAAGCGGGCGCAGAAGCACTGCATCCTGCTGTGGCTGTGCGGGGCGCCGAGTCAGTTTGAGACTTGGGATCCGAAGCCGGGGCGGCCGAGCAGAGGGCCGTTTGCGAGCATGCCGACGAAGATTCCGGGCGTGCATTTTTCCTCGCTCATGCCGCGGTGCGCGGGGATCGCGGACCGGCTGAACATCGTGCGCAGCATGAAGACGGCGCAGTCGGAGCACTTGCAGGCGATCAATCTTTTGCAGCGCGGAAATCCCGACCGCGCGGGTTTCACGCGTCCGACTTTGGGCTGTGCGCTGTCGCAGGCGATGGGGCAACTCGACGCGGCAATTCCGAATTTCGTCTTCCTCGATCCCATTCCGGGCGGGAACGAATTCGAGAGTTTCAAGGCGGGCAACTGGGCGGGCTGGCTGGGCGCGGAGCATGCGCCGGTGCGGCTCGGCGGCGATTACACGCAGCGGCTGAATTCCGCGGCGGAGACGATCCCGCAGCACGATTTGGAAGCGCGCGAGACGCTGCGGAAATTTCTCACCGCGAAGTACGAGCGCGACCGCAAGAGCACCGTGGCGCGCAGTCAGAACGCGGCTTTCGAGCGCATGAAAGGCATGGCCGCGAGCGCCGATCTTTTCGATGTGAACAAGCTCCCGGCGAAAGATCGCGAGCGCTACGGCCCAGGCAGTTTCGCGCAGCATGCGCTCATGTCGCGGCATCTCGTGGAAAATGGTGCGCCGTTCGTGATGGTCGCGAACGGCATGAATTGGGACAACCACGTCTTCCAGCACGAGATCCACCAGATGCTCGTGCCGGAGCTGGATCGCGTGCTGTTTCATCTCATCAACGATCTCGAGGAGCGCGGCCTGCTCGACTCCACGCTCGTCATCGCGATGGGGGAATTTGGCCGCACGCCGTGGATGAATGCCGCGCGGGGCCGCGATCATTATCCGAATGCTTGGAGCATGATGATGACCGGCTGCGGGCTGAAGCGCGGCGTCGTCACCGGCGCGACGGACACGGACGGCGTGGACGTGATCGAGAAGCCGTTCAACGAGCAGAACCTTTTCGCCACGATCTTCACCGCGCTCGGCATCAATCCCTACGCCGAATACGACCTCCCCGGCATGCCCACTTTTCATCGCGTGGAAAACAAAGCCGAGCCCATCCGCGACCTTCTCGCGTGACCATGAAACTCACCCTCGCCCACGACCACAAACTCCCCACCGGCGCGCTCGGCCTCGCCCTCGCGCCGGACGGCAGCCAGGCGTTTGCGGCGTGCGCGGACGGCGTGCTCTATGCCGTGGATTTGGCGAGTGGAAAAGCGGACGCCTTTGCGGAAAAGCACGCGTCCTTCGCGAGTGGGTGCGTCCTTCTGCCCGATGGACGCACGGTCATTTCCGGCGGCTATGACGGCACACTGCTGTGGCACGATGTCGAGACGAAGCAGTGCTGGCGGCGCGTGCAGGCGCATCGGTTCTGGCACTGGCAGCTCGCCCTTTCGCCCGATGGCGCGCGGCTGGCCACGGTCACCGGCCAGTATCTGCCCGGCGGCTGGAAATATGAGCCCGCGGCGGAAAGCGAGCCGTCGGTGAAAGTTTTTGCGACCGACAGCGGCGACCTCATCGCTGCGTTCAGCCACGCGCCGCCGGTGCTGAGCTGCGCCTTCAGCCCGGACGGCGCGCACCTCGCCGCGGCGAATATGATGGGCGAAGTGCGCGTGTGGGCTCTGCCGTCCGAGCCCGAGGCCAAACCCGTCGCGCAGTGGACCTCGCCGGATTTCACCTCGTGGGGCACGATCAAAACCCACCACTACTGCGGCGGCATTTACGCCCTCGCTTTCTCCCCCGATGGCTCGGCGCTGCTCGGCTGCGGCATGGGGCCGATGACCGATCCGATGGCCGGCAATGGCAAGATGACCTGGCAACGCTGGGACTGGCGGAAGGGCGCGCGCATCGATCAGATCCAGGACGGCCAGCACGGCTCCGGGCTCATGGAAACGCTCGCGTGGCATCCCGGCGGCGGGCACTTCCTCATGGCGGGAAAACAGGCGCAGGGCACCTGGAATGCCGCCCTTTTCTCCGCCGCCGACGGCGCGCTCGTGCATTCCATCGACACGAAAAAACGCATCACCCACGCCCGCTTCACCGCCGACGGGCAGGCGCTCGTCATCGCCGGAGCCATGGGTCAGGAAGCGCCGAAACTCGGCGTCTGGCCGCCGTGGGGGCGCGTGCAGATTTACCGCGTGGAAAGCTGAGGCGTGCCGGGCTGCGCGGACTGCCGCTCCAGTTCCGCGTCACGCAGGGCTTTGCTGCCCTCATGCGTCGCCCGCACGGCCGTCCACTGCGTCTCCAGAATCTGCCGGAGGTCTTGGGGAAGCTCCCGCAAGAGCACTCTTTTGTAAGTGCCCGGCGTGCTTTCCTCGCGCCTCTCGCACTCGGCCAAAACCTTCATAGGACGACCCGCTGGCAGCCGCCGCGTCCAGGTTGAACTCTATGCCTCCTAGCTCCCGCCTCCCTTTAACTGCGTACAACCTGTCGAGGCGCAACAGTTAGGCGTCACTCTCCACGGCCGCAGGTTAGCACGCATCATTCAGTTGAAATAGGGGCGTTCTTGAGATCAGAAAACTTGGCGGCCATAGTGGGGTTGCTATTAGTCAGTTTCTTAACGGTCAAGTCGCCGGCTTTGTTGTTGGCGAGACGGAGATTGTTTTCAGAACCAAGCAGCGCATCCTTGGTCTTCTGAAGGTGGTCGATGGTTTTGTCGATCTCCTCAATAGCCGTCTTAAATCTCTTGGATGCCAATTCGTAGTTCCGGGCGAAGCCAGTCTTGAACTCATCGAGATCGCTCTCGAAATTCGTGATATCAATGTTCTGGGCTTTCACCAACGCGAGCTCGGTCTTATACTCCAGTGAGTTCTCGGCTGCGTTCCGCAGCAGCGTAACAATCGGGATGAAGAATTGCGGCCGGACAACATACATCTTCCGATAACGGTGGGAAACATCCACAATGCCGGAGTTGTAAAGCTCGCTATCAGGCTCAAGAAGCGAAACGAGAACCGCGTATTCACAGCCCTTTTCATTTCGGTCCTTATCGAGTTCTTTTAGAAAGTCCTCGTTCTTCTTCTTGGTGGCCGTTTCGTCAGTCTCATTCTTCATCTCGAAGATGATAGAGAGGATCTCCGTGCCCACCTCGACCGAATCGCGAAAGATGTAGTCTCCCTTGCTGCCAGCTCGCGCGTCGTTGTCTTTCTCGAAACAGGCCCTCGGAAACGCTGTTGCCCGGATGCGGTTGAACTCGGTTTCGCAGTGCTGTTCAAGGGTTTCTCCAACCATTTTGGTTGACAGACGAGCTTTCATATCCCGGAGGCGCTCGATCGCGTCATCACGATCCTTGATCTGCGTCTCATACTTTTCCTTGAGCGATTTCTCGGCAAGCTGCTTCGCAAGCTGTGCTTGCTTAAGGTCGCTCTTTAGTTCGTCGCGCTCCTTCTTGACAGCATTGACTGCCTCGGTAATCGCGAGCTTGTGGTTCGCCTCAGCAAGCTGGGAGGCAGTCTGCTTGTCATGTCTTGCTTGCTTGAGTTCGTTCGTGAGCGCGTCGCGCTCCTTTTCCATGTCGCTTACCGCTTTGGTTACGGCGAACTCCTGTGCAGCCTTACCAGCTTTGAGGCTAGCCTTCAGTTCTTGGATCTCGGCATCCTTGGATGCGGTTGCCTTCCCCAACTCACCTGCGGCTTTGGTTTTCGCAAGTTCAACGGCATTCTGCTTGTCCCTCTCAGCTAACTCGAGCCGCTCGTGCAACTGTTGCTCGAAATCGTCGTCGCGAACCTGCTTGAGAATATCCGCGTAACCGGCCTCGTCAATTTTGAATGCTTTCTTGCAGTGCGGACAGATGATTTCATGCATGACTATTAATCTTTCAGATTTGGCTGAGTGACGCCTAACATTTGATTATACGACCGGGGGATTTTTCCACTCGCATATCGGAAAGTGGGGCGGGTGTCATGGGGCGTATAGCACGGGGGGGAATGGCGACAAAACTTTCTTTGCAGAGAGGGAAGATTTTCCACCTCCCGGCGCAAGAAAGGGGGAAAAGGGGCAGGCGGGAGAACTTTGCCGCAAGATTCGTCGGCGTCGGCGCGTTTCCGGGGGATATCAACCCACCGACTTCCTCCTTGGCCTGCCCCCGGTTTTTGATCCACTTGCTATGAGAGTTTTTCGTAGTTTTCGGGTTTTGGGTTAGGGGTGATGTGGTTGGGGGGAAGGGCGCAGCCTTGCGGCTGCCGGAGCGTAGCGGAGGCAGCCGCAAGGCTGCGCTGCGC
>JAYVNN010000293.1:0-4112 GCA_043758435.1 Chthoniobacter sp. | reverse complement strand
CGTCGCCGAGATTGAGGATGAGCAGGCAATGGCGCTGCGGGAGGAAGGCGCGGAGCGGCGTCCCATCGAGGGTCGCGAGCAGGTTGTGCAAAAGCACGGGCGACTGGCGCACGGCGTAAACGCCGATCTTTTCGAGGTCGTGCCCGCGCATTTTCACGCAGTCGCCGCCGCCGAAAATGGGCGTGCCGGTGAGGGTGCGGAGGTGGTCGTCCACGAGCAATTCGCCGCGCTCGCTGCACGGCAGGCCGGACCCGGCGAGCAGGGCAGGGGGGCGCAGGCCGGTGGCATTGACGAGGTAGTCGAAGGGGATCGCGTCGCCGCGGGTGGTGATCGCCTGGCGATCTTCGATGCGCTCCAATCCGTCGCCAATCCGCACGGCGATGCCGCGGGCGCGCAGCCAGGCGTGCAGCCGTTTCGAGACGGAAGGAGGGAAGCCCGGGACCACTCGTTCAGCGCGGACGAGCAGCGTGATTTCCGCCGCGTCCGCGCCGACCAACGCGCGGAGATTTGCCGCGATCTCGCAGCCGGAAGCGCCGCCGCCCGCCACGACGATGCGCACCGTTCGCCGCGCGTCGCGCGCCTGCTCCAGTTCGCGGCGCAAGCGCCACAGTTCGCGCAGCGGCTTGATCGGAAAGACGCCGAACGCGTCGCCGGGAATCGGCCGCACTTCGCTGCCCACATTCACCGACAGCGCCTCGAAGCCGATCGACTCACCGCCCGCGAGATCCACGCGCCGTGCGGCGGCGTCGATCTTCACCACGCGATCGCGAATGAACCGCCCGGCGGGCAGCAGCGCGGCGATGTCCACCTGGTCTTGCTCGGGCGAATAGCGCCCGCCGAGCATCCCGGTCGCGAGTCCCGAATACCAAAAATTCTCCGGCGCGATGACGACGAGTTCCACTCCGCGCCGCGCGAATTCCGCCGCGTGCTGCAAGGTGTGCAGATGCGCGTGCCCGGCGCCCACGAGCACGACGCGGCGGGCCGACTCAGCGGCCATCCGTGGATATTTTGACCGAGCCCAGTTCAGGAAACGCGGCGACCGCGCGCCGCCAGCTCGCGAGGTCGTCCACGTCCTCCAGCGTTTCCGTTTCCACCCATCGCGCGCCCGACTCGCGGAGCCGCTGCCTCGTCTGCTCCAGCACCGCGCCGGTGCTCCACGCGATGTCGCGAAACACCGCGTCGTTTCGGGCCCGCAGGCCGATCAGGCAGTAACCGCCGTCGAGCGCTGGCGCGAGCACGGCGTCGCACCGCGCGAAGCGAGTGAAGAGCTGCTGCAAACATTCGCGAGTGAGGGAGGGACAGTCGCCGCCGATGAAGATCAGCGGAGCAGCAGAACGTGAAAAATGAACGGCACTCGCCGCCGTCAGCCGCTCCCCGAGATCGCCGGCCGATTGCGCGAAATACTCACAGCGATCTCCCAGCCACTCGCGCATTTCCGGCTCCGCATCCGCAGGCGAAAAACAGACCTGTACCGCCCAATCTTCAGGAATCTGGCGAAGCTGATGCTCGACCAATCGGACATAGGCCTCACTCGCTGCCGGGTCGCCGATCTCCCGGCCCAGCCGCGTCTTCACCTCGCCCGCACGAGGCGCTTTCAACATCGCGATCACCGTCGGCGTCATTTCACTTCCGAGCGTTTCGTCTCATCGAGCAGCTTTCCATATTTCGCATTGTAGGGATGGACCTTCGCCGCCGGTTTGCCGTCCGCCTCGAGCGCGCGCCCTTCATTGGCCCATTGAAAAATCGAGCCTTCGAGATTTTGCACCTGCGGCACCCCGGCCTTCAGCAAACGCTCCGCCACCGCCGACGAGCGATAGCCGACGGAGCAATACGTCACGACCGGCCCGCGCCGCTGCACGATCGGCCCGAGGTCCGCGGCCTTTGCCGATGGATCGACACGAATGGCTCCGCGCAAATGACTGACGCGAAACTCCTCCGCGGTGCGCACATCGAGCAGAATCGGCTGAGGGCGGGATGGGTCGCGCAGCCATGCGGCCAGCTCCGTGGTGGAAAGTTGTGGCACTTGCGGAAAACGCGTCCGCACCGTCCGCTTCATCTGGTCGAAGCCGAATTCATCGCCGGAGGCGGTGCCGCAGATTGCGAAAATGAGGAGGGCAGCGAGCGGCGGGCGGAGCGGGATCAAAGGCATTGGGGAAACAAAGTTTTCGGGCGTTTTTCAGCTTCGTGATGTTGGCGGACGACTGCAACGGGCGCGTGGATTCCCCGAGAAATCGGCGCTCGGATCAAAAATGTCCGTGGCTGAAAATGGCGAGCGGGGTCGCGTGCCGGCAGCTACGGTGCCGGGGCGCCCGCGCTCCACCTCTGGCAAACCCTGCACGACTCCGCGCTCGCTCGCACCTTTTATGATCATCCACTTCACCGAGATCGACTCACCCGTGGGCACTCTCACGCTGTGCGGAACCGAGCGCGGCCTGACCGGAATCTACCTGCAGAATCATCGGCACGGGCCGGAAGAGCTCCAGCGCCACGACTGGCAGCGCGCCGCTCACCGCTTCGCCGATGCCCGCGCGCAACTCGCGGAATACTTCGCCGGAAAACGACAATCCTTCACCGTGCAGATCGATCGCGAAACGCACGGCGGCACCGACTTCCAGCGCCGGGTGTGGGCCGGCCTCGAGGCAATCCCGTACGGCGTCACCATTTCCTACGGCGAACTCGCCCGCCGAATCGACCAGCCCGCCGCCGTGCGCGCGGTCGGCCTGGCCAACGGCCGCAACCCTTTGTCGATCATCGTCCCCTGCCACCGCGTCATCGGCGCGAACGGCAGGCTGACCGGATACGGCGGCGGCATGGAGCGAAAGCAGTGGCTGTTGGATTTGGAGAAAGCTCGTGTTCCCGCGCGATACCTGTGCTCGCACGCCAGCCACGCCACCGGATGACGAAGACGACCGCCGGCTCGTTGAGCAGCTTGGCGAGTTGCGGCGCCTGGCTCGCGGATTTGACCTGGTCGATCTCGTGGGCGGAGAGCGTGGTTTTCGCGCTGGCGAAGGGAATCGTGATGACCTTGCCGATGCCGCGCGCGCGATCGAGGCTGGTGTAGAGGTTCGCTTTGTCGGCGGGCGAGAGCTTCGGCATCGCGTCGATGCGGTTCATCACCTCCTGTTCTTCCTCGACACGACCATTCCGTGAGCGAGCCGGCACCCGGATGCGACGCGAAAATCATCGCACCCGCCCCCAGCCCGCACTAATCCCCTCTAAAACCACCCATGCCTCCGCTCGACGACTCCACCCCCGGCTCTCTCCCGCACGACTTCATCGACGCCGAGATCATCGTCCTTGGCCTCGACAAACCGACCGACGAGCAAGCTCTCACCACCGCCCTCAACGCCCTCCCCGGCATTCAATCCTACACCCTTTCCGGGGGCCGGATCGACGTGGAATACAACCCGATGCAGATCACCCAGGCGGACCTCCGCGAAGCCGTCATCCGCGCCGGCTACCAGGTCGGCCACACCGAAACCGCCGCCGCCTCCCCCCTCACCGACGCCCTCCACCCCGGTCCCGACAGCGCGCGGCATCCACCGGCTTCGTCGAATCGTAAGGCATCGGAATAAACTGTAGGGCGGGCGCGTGGAGAATGAGTTTGCGGCGTCTGAAGTGGGGTATGGGAAGTTTGGTGCGATCGTCCTCAATCCGGAGCATGGGATTAGCCGATCCCATCAACCGCGCGTGACATCCACCGGCATTCGCACCCACTGGTTTTGGCAAGCAACTTGGCCGGGAATCGTAAAGAAACAGGTGAACCGTAGTTTCTACGACAACAAATGCGGGGGCGAAGCTGGCACAAAAACAGCGGCTATCGAAGCTCCGAAAAATGGCGTGAGAGTATACCTCGACCATCTCCGGCGCGGTCTTGTCCCGCGAATGAAGGCCGCCAAAGTTCTCTACAAGCGGAGATCCTTTGAGCACGAGCGCGAGGTGAGGGCTCTCGTCGAGCCAGAGGGGATGGCGGCGCTGCTGAAGAAGGAAGGAAACCCGTCGCCCGGGGCGGGGCGGTGGGTAAAGATCAATGTGGCGGAGACAATCGAGCAGGTGCTCATCGCGCCGGATGCGCCGCCGTGGTTTCCGGAGTTGGTCCGGCAGGTGACAGC
>JAYVNN010000292.1:0-4112 GCA_043758435.1 Chthoniobacter sp. | reverse complement strand
AGGTGAAGTGCTCTCGATTGATTCGTCGCGGGCGTAGGAATGTAGGCCGTCTTCGAGTCACTCGCGGATTTTCGCGGCTCTGAAAAATAGATTGGAATCGCTGAAAGATTCGGGCCACGGCTGTCGTTTTATCCGGCAACATGCTTCATCCTTTCCATCGGCGGTTCTCCTCGCTCCCACACAACGGCGCACACTGCGGAGACCGAACGCGCGGAGAAATGTCATAATGCCCTCGACACTGCCGGTGACTGCTCCATCTTCGGAATCTCTCTTTCTCTTGAGATGCCCTGCGCCTGTTGGTGCGCTTGGGTTTCATCGGCCGGTCTGTCCCGATAAACCCGCATCCACCCATACGCCTTCCCTGTACAGGGGGCAAACTACGACTATGAAATCCCATCCATTCACCAAATCATTCATGCCCTCGCTCGTCGTGCTGCTGGCGCTGCTCTGGTCCGCGGCGTGCCCGGCGGCCACCATCACGGTCACCAGCCCTTTCGACAGCGGCGCGGGGACGCTGCGGCAGGCGATCCTCGATGCGGCGGTATCTGGGGATACGATCGTCTTCGCTGCGGGGGTTACGACAGTGACCCTCACGACCGCGGAATTGCTGGTTGACAAAAACGTGACGATCAGCGGGCCCGGCCCGGATAAGCTCACGGTGCAGCGCGCCTCCGCTACGCGTTTTCGCATCTTTCGTGTCACTCAAAACGCCACCATTTCCGGTATGACCATTACCGGTGGGTGTCCCGCCAACTACCCAGGCGGCGGCGGCATCTACAACGGTGGAGCGCTGGCGGTAACCAATTGCACCATTTCTGGTAATGTTCAGGACAATTGGGGGAATTCCGGAGGTGGAATTGCCAACTTTGGCACGATGACAGTGACCAACACCACTATCTCTGGTAACGGCCTTCCAGGGAATCCGGGTGGCGGCATTTACGCGGGGAGTAAAAATACGACCATCACGAACTGCACGATCTCGGGCAATCATGGCAGCGGAATTTTGGGCGGCGTTGATGGCAGCGGCGTGATCAGCAACAGCACGATTTCTGGCAACGGCGATGTTTCAAACAGTGGTGCCGGCATTGTGGGTAGCTGGGTCGTTACTAAGTGCATGATCTCCGGCAACCTTAGTGGCGGCATTGATGGTCACGATATGACCATCACCAACTGTATGATCTCCGGCAATTCAAAGACAAATGGCTACGGCGGCGGCGGCATTTCAGTTGACTATCCCGGCAATGTGACAATCACCAACAGCACCATCTCCGGCAACTCGGTTTCCGGACGTAATGGGGTCACCGGCGGGGTCACCGGCGGCGGAATATACTTTTCCGCGAACGCAACCGTAGCCAACTGCACAATCTCTGGCAACTCAGTCGTCGGCAACAGTAACGGCAGCGGCTACGGCGGCGGCATTTCAGCTATGGATAATGGGAGCCGGACGCTCAATGTGACAATCACCAACAGCACTGTCACTGGCAACTCAGCAATAGCTGGTTCTTATCCCAGCCCCAGCGCGGGAGGTGGTATTTATATAGGTAGCTATTCTTCGCTCACAGCCAGAGCTACCATTATTGCCCTCAACACAGCTCCGTCTGGGCCTGATGTCTATAGTGACTATAGTGCCACACTCACGTCCCAAGGCTTTAACCTGATCGGGAACAACACGGGTGCCACGATCACGCCCGCGCAAGCTTCGGATAAGATCGGCACTTCTGCCGCGCCCATCGACCCGCTGCTGGGCCCCTTGCAGAACAACGGGGGGCCGACTTCCACCTGCGCCCTGCTCGCCGGCAGCCCGGCCATTGAGGCGGGGGATGACTCGGTGCTCAATACGCCCCTGAGCCTCACCACCGATCAGCGCGGTGCAGGCTTCACCCGCCGCAGTGGCTCGCATGTGGATATTGGTGCGTTTGAGACGGTCTTTCAGCCCGTCATCACCACCAGCGCCGCGCCACTCGGGGCTGGCAGCACCAGCGGTGGCGGCACCTTTGCCAATGGGGCCAGTGTGACGGTGCAGGCGACTCCGGCCCCGGGCTACAACTTTGTGAACTGGACGGAAGCTGGGAATCCGGTCAGTTCGACGGCCAACTTCATTTTCACCGCCAATGGCAACCGCACGCTGGTGGCGAACTTCATCCTGACTGCCAGCAATGCCAACCTGTCCTCGCTGGTGCCCGGCGCAGGAGTGCTGTCGCCGACATTTGCCAGCAGCACGACGAGCTACGCGATCAGCCTCGGCAAGACCGCGCTCACTTTCAAGCTGACCCCCTTCGTCGCGCAGGCTGGGGCGACGGTGAAGGTCAACGGCACCGCGGTTGGATCCGGCTCGGCAAGCAGCCCGGTCGCGCTCAGCATCGGGGCCAACCTTTTCAACACCGTGGTCACCGCGCCGGACGGCGTGACGACAAAGACCTACGCGCTCACGGTGACGCGTTCCACCCAGAGCTCAGGGGCGGACATGAACAACGACGGAACCGCGGATCTCGTGTTCCAAAACAACGCCGGTCAGATCGCGGCTTGGTATATGAACGGCAGCGGTTCCGCCGCCAGTTCTGCCACCCTCTACAGCGGCGGACTCGGCGACTGGAGGCTGGTGAGCAAGGCCGATTTGAACGGCGACGGCAACGCGGACCTTCTGTTCCAGAATAACGCAGGCCAGATTGCGGTGTGGTATATGAATGGCAGCGGTTCCATCACCACCGCAGCTACCCTTTACGGAAGCGGCCTCGGCGATTGGCGGGTGAAATGTGCTGTGGACATCAACGGCGATGGCGTCCCCGATTTAGTGTTCCAGAACAACATCGGTCAGATCGCCGTGTGGTATCTGAATGCCAGCGCTGCCGCCACCAGTTCCGCGCTCCTTTATAACGGCGGACTCGGAGACTGGAGAGTGGCCGGCGCCGCAGACCTGAACGGCGATGGCACCCCCGACCTCCTCTTCCAAAGCAACGTGGGCCAGCTCGCCGTCTGGTATCTGAATGCGGCCGGTGCCACCATCGGCACCGCGATGCTTTACAGCGGCGGCCTCGGCGACTGGAGAGTCATGGCCATTGCTGACATGAACAATGACGGCAACGCTGACCTCGTCTTTCAGAACAATATTGGGCAGATCGCCGTCTGGTATTTGAATGGCAGCGGTGGAGTGACCAGTTCCTCCATCCTCTACGGCAGCGGTCTCGGTGACTGGCGCGTGCGCTGAGCCTTTGGCGTGCCGGAGGATGCTGCCCTACTTGAGCTCCGGCGGGACGGTGCCGTAAGCCCAGCCTTCCTTGAAAGGCGCGGCCTGGGCGCGCTCGGGGAATGGCGATGGCGTGAGCTGGCGCGCGAGTGCGAGTCCGGCGTCCACGAATTGGCGGCCCGCGGTGATTTCGAGATTCGAGTAGCTCGTGAGGCGCGTCTCGTAGCCGCCGCCGTGCGGGCTGAATGACTCCTCGGTCGGCACGTAGCCGACGCAGCCGTTCGCGAGTTCGACCGGGATGGTCATCTTGAAATTGCTGCGCTTTTTCAAATCGAGTCCGTACTCCACGAAGAACTCCGCTTCGTTCGTGATGAATACCGCAGGCCCGACTTGGATCGCCTGCACTTCCACTTCGACCTCGGGCTGCTGCGCGATGAGTGCATTGAGCAGGACGATCTCTTTTGCAAAAGTCCACTCGGCCGCACCGACCTCTTTCGGATTTTTCTGCGTGTCGGCGATGCAGCGCTGCACGCGCGCGGGGTCGGGCACCCGGCGTTTTACTTTCCACGTCTTCGTCTTCGCCTCGACGGCAAATGGCCCCGAGCCTCGCTCCGCACGGAACAGGATTTTCAACGCCTCCGCTCCCACGCTGCCGCCGATGAGCTGGCCGTAGTAGTCGCCGGGCCGCGCTGCGAAGGGATCAAGATTGTCCACTTGCGTGATGTCGCCGCAGCAGCCCTGCAAAAAAACAATCGGCACATTCGCGCCGTCCGCGCCCAAGCCGCCGCGCACGGTGCGCTCGAGGAAGTAGATCCAGTTTGCGGAAAATGCCGCGGGGCCGGTGGTCGCGTGGCAGGCGAAATTCACGATGACGCCGAGCGGCTTCCCGTCCTTGCTCCACGCGCCGATGGTCGAGACTTCCGGATCC
>JAYVNN010000291.1:0-4116 GCA_043758435.1 Chthoniobacter sp. | reverse complement strand
CACCCCCGAGCTAAACCGCATCGGCTACCAACCCCGCCGCGACCCCGGCACCGTGCCCCCGCCCGCCGGCGGCAGCTCCAGCAGCAGCGGCCTGCCGGGCAGTTCGTCCTCCAGCGGCGAGCCGGGGAGTTCCTCCTCCAGCAGCTCGTCCTCCTCCTCCTCGTCCAGCGATGAGCCCAGCTCGTCCTCGTCTTCGCCGTAGGCCCAGCCGCAATACACCAATCTGCCCGTTACAAACCAGCCAACCAATAACGCAAAGAACCGACACCCATAACTAATCGAACTATGAAATTCCGAACCGCCTCCCTGCTTCCGTTCCTGTTCCTCACCGGCTGTGTCGGTGCAGGCTCCCATCCTCAACCCATGCTGCACACCGCGGCTGCCACACACCATGCACCGCACAATGTCCCCGCCGAACTGCTCCGGGTATGGGTCACGGTAGATGGCCAGCGGGTCGGGGCTTTTGACGCTGAGATCGTCTCTCCCGACTATGCCACCGCCACGGACTGGCATCGATCCGATGCCAGCAATGAAGTGTGCTTCAACTATGGACAGAGTGACCATTACATCATCATTAACGTACGGTCTGTTGCTCCCTCGCAGACTTTTGTGGCGACAAGTCGCACGGTCGCTGCCAACACCCTCCCGCCGACGCCTTTCATCTTTAATCTGAAGTCGCAGGAGCCTGGGAAATCCCGGTCCTCCATTCCCCAAAAGCCAAGGCCGAGTGATCCCCACCCACTATGAAAACCACCCGTGTCCTCCAAACCACCCTCGGCACTTTCCTCCTGCTCACCGCCACTGCCTTGCCCTATGGCGACACCGGGCATCAGGTGGTCGGGGCGATTGCGGATCAGGTGATCGCCGGTTCGCCGCATACGCTGGCGAAGGTGCGGGCGCTGCTGGGGACGGAGACGCTGGAGCAGGCGGCCACTTGGGCGGATGACTGCAAGTATCATTACGATAAGAACGATGCGGACATGGTCGAGTTTGTGAAAAACAATCCGCAGGTGGGTCACAATCAGGGGCCGCACGACCATCACGCCTATCACTACACGGACATCCCGATTCAGGAGAAGAAGTATGACGCCAGCTCGGTCGGGGCGTCGAAGATCGATGTCGTCCACATGATCCGCAACTGCATTGCGATCATCGAGGGGAAGAGCAATGGGACGAACAACCCGACCCACATCACGCAGAAGACCGCGCTGAAGCTGCTCGTGCATTACGTGGGCGACATCCATCAGCCGCTCCATGTGGGCGCGGTTTACTTCGATGCCAGCGGACAGCCGGCCAATCCCAACACCACGATGGGCACGAAGTTCGCCATCGGCGGCAACAGCATCAATTTCCACAGCACGAATCTGCACAGCTATTGGGATTCCGTGACGGTGACCAAGGCCATGGCCGCCGCGGGCCAGACCACGCCGCGCGCCTTCGCGCAGACCTTCATCGCCAGCCCGCCGCCGGGCTGGCAGACCGGCTCCTTCATCAGCGGCTGGGCCGTGAAGTGGGCCAATGAAGTCCTGCCCATCGCCACCGAGGCGCACGGCAAACTCACCTTCCACGCCAATGCCAAAAGCTGGGGGGCCAAGAGCAGCGACCTCCCCGGTTACGACAAATGGGCGCGCGAGCAGGTGAGCCTCGAACTCGGCCGCGCCGGCTACCGCCTCGCCGCCATCCTGAAAAAGGTGTGGCCGTGACGTCCTCGTCGTAGGGATTGCGGGAAATTGGATAACATCTCACTGAGTTTTTTCTAAAAAAACTCGTGACGCCGAAATTTGTGCTTGCTTGCACGACGTAATGCGTGAATACGATGAGTCACAGAAATGAACGAACAACCACGAGCAATTGATCTTTTTTGTGGATGCGGCGGACTCTCATCCGGGCTCCGATGGGCAGGTTTTCGCGTTCTCGCGGGAGTCGATGTAGAGCCGAACTACATTTGCACATACGCACACAACTTCGGGCGCGAGACGGCATTAACTCTCAATCTTGCTACGACCAATCCGCTGGACTTCGCGAAGAAGTTGGGCTTGGAACCAGGAGAACTGGAACTTCTCGCAGGTGGCCCGCCCTGCCAAGGATTCTCCAAAAATGTCCCGCGCAAGCATCGCTTTTTAGAAAGCGCGAACAATTCGCTCGTGAAGGCATTTCTCGATTATGCGGAGGCGCTTCACCCTCAATTCGTCCTCATGGAGAACGTCGCGGAGATGAAGAAGGGGTTTGATCAAGCTTACATGGAAGTGAGTTATCGGCGGACTTGAACGGTGTCTCGATATGAGCAAGCGCCAGCTAGAAAAGTTAATCGAGACTCAATGTAACGAGTTGGAGCGCCGCATTGCGGGTGGTGCGATTCAGAATGCAAAAGAAGCCGATGAGGCCGCTGCAGAACTGACGGGCGACAGCGGTCTCAATCCGAGTACGGGCGAATTTGATGTCCTATTATCAGTCCTCTGCACATGCGCTGGGAAAGCATTTCCGGGAGACTGGGAGGATTACCCCCGCAGGAACCTCATTTGAATTTATCGACCTGAATGTGCGCGGCGCACACAAGCGCCGAAAAGCCAAGGCCATCTATCAAACTGACAGCCTGCTTGCTAGAGGTGTAAGCGTTCTCAATCGCAGCACGCGTATAGGAACCCGTTGAAATGAAAATTCCTTTCGCGTTACTGCTCATCGCTCCACGGAAGTTGTTGATTTCAACACTGCCAACCGTGTGCCGCCACCGCTTGGCCTGAACTTGAACGGCTGTGCCGACGAAGAACGGCAACACCTCATCGACTTCGGCGTTCAAATCCACACCGCCATCCCCCGTCGCCTTTGTGACCTCGACTTTTCGGAAACCGTTCTGTTGCATGACCGCCTTCACCAAGTGTTCAAAGCGGAATGGATTCAACTCGAGGAGGTGAAGTCGAACCTCTTCAATGGATTCAATGGTGTTACTCGGCTCCGGTTCATAGTAGTTTGCAACCACTTGCCTTTCCTGTTCGGAAGTCGCCCGTCGCTCGGGGGATGCACGAAGAATCTCATCCATCAAACTCCCGGCGTGTTCAATCGGAACAGTCGCCGGAAGCGTGTGAATCCGAAACTCGAATACCCAAACTCCGCGCAAAGTGTTGGTGCGGTCGATTTGCTGTTCCTGGTAGTGGCGCAGTATTTCGAGAAGCCCGATGAACTCATAAGTCTGTCGCCCATGATTGACGAAGCCGAAGAAGGGGATGGGGCTGGAATACTGCTCAAGAACCCGCTTGTTCTCACGAGCCAGCTGCTGATTTCCTTCGCGCCCGGCAGCCGTGAAAATGAGAATGTCGCCTTCGATTCGGTCGCTATAAGGATTCTCGTTCAGCTTTGCGCGTGCTTCTGGAAGTGCGGACATTATCGCCACCCGTCTGAGAGCGCCTGTCTCATCAAGTGATGGGCGGATTCCTTTCAGATTTGCAACATTCAGTGCGAAGCGTATCTGATCGTTCGTATATTTTCGGCCCACTACGAATTCTGTGATTTCGCCCGTCATTTTCTTAAGCAGTAAACGCAGATGAGCCACTGCGAACATATTCCGGTAGGCGTATCGTTTTCGGCGAGAGTGGGAGACGCATATAGCAGCACAGTCCAGCGGCAATCTCGGCAAGCTCGGATGGAGTGGAAAACATTTCGGGCATCACTTATCGGCGACGTGTTCCAGCAATTGATTGGGCGTAAGCCCAAAAGCCTTCGCAATTCGAGCGAGAACGGTCAGCGTTGGATTGCGCGTACCGCGCTCGATTCCGCTAACGTAGGTTCGGTGAAGACCCGCGGCTTCACCGAAGTCCTCTTGCGACCAGCCCCGCGCCTCGCGGAGTTGACGCACTCGGAGGCCAAATTTTCTCAATATAGGCATGTTGCGGCTGAGAGTGCCCCGTGCATCCTAAGAATCTACACCCTATCAGTCACACTTCGCCTTTGGCACGGAGGTTTGCTGTGCAGGTCTGAAACTGAATTCCTCTCATGCGGCGCGTGATCCTCAAAACCACCCAGTCGCCCGGCGATGTGGTGATGCTGACGGCGGCGGTGCGGGAGTTGAAGCGGGCGCTGGGGGCCGGGGTGGAGATCGACGTGCGGACGCCGTGCCCGGCG
>JAYVNN010000290.1:0-12525 GCA_043758435.1 Chthoniobacter sp. | reverse complement strand
TGAGCAACCCGAGGCCGATCGCGGCCGGTTGGGCGACGCTGTGAATCCAAATGGCAGCCAGAAGCGCGAGCGCCAGTCCGACCTTGAGCATGCCGATCACGCACATGAACCAGAAGGGCAGCCCGTAGGCGGCGAATTCCTCGCGCAGATTCTTCGCCTCGCCGCCGCGATAAGGCGTCGTTTTCCCCGACCGAAGCATCCAGACATTCAGAATTCCGAGGCCCACGATGAGTTGCAAAGCAATGAGGAGGTATTCCACGGTGGTATCAGATGAAGCTATCCGGTCGGATTGAACGGCAATTACTTTGCCCCGCCGACTGAGGACCCGCAAGCGAATCTCCTGTCTCCCCTTCACATGAGAAAAAATCGCAGCCGAGCGTGCGGTTCACAAAGCGGAGCCGCTGATAAAGCGCGAACGCATCGGCGTGCGAGTCCTCCGCGTACACGACCGCGCTCGCGCAAAGCCGGGCATGTCCCCGGCGAGCGTCAAACCGCAAGCCCGCAGGGATTTTACCGTCCCTTTACAAAATTCCGCTTGGCCGCTCATACCATCTTGACACACGGGGGGCTTTGTTCGCCCACAGCCCCACATCCCGCCACCATGCACCTTCCATGCCTCCGCACCGCCCTCCTCGCACTCGCCTTTGCCACCACAGCGGCGCATGCCGACCCGATCCTTTCCTCGTGGTTCACGGCTTACTCAGGCAAATATGCGCGCATCTACGTCAGCGGGAGTGCGGTCACGACCTGGACCAATTGCACCCAGGTGCAGTCCCTGCCCGCTTACTGCGGCATCCAGCAGATCGACTACGACGCCGGCTGGGTTTATCTCACCACCACGGGCCTCGGCTCGCACATCATGGGTCCGTGGCAGAACGGCTCCTTCCCCAACCTCCCGAAGAATCAAAAGGCCGTGTATAAAATCCCGCGCGTGACGGATTTCGTCTCGGCCCCGGCGACCAAGACCTATACCGGCCTTGGGGTGATCGGTTACTTTGTCGATGGCGTGGGGATGTTCGACAGTCGGGATGCCTTTTACTGGAACGGCAGCACCGATGCCAATGGCACCGGCTACTGGAACCGCAATGCCTACTACAATGAGGGCACCACCTTTGACGCGGCCTATGCCCATCAGCAAAACACGGGCACCTATCATTACCATGCCGATCCCATCGCCCTGCGCTATCTGCTCGCCGATCATGTGACCTACAATGCCGGGGCCAAGACCTACGCGGAAAGCACCGCCGCCATCACCCGGCACTCGCCCATCCTCGGCTGGGCGGCGGATGGGTATCCCATCTACGGCCCCTGCGGTTATGCCAAACCGATGGACGCCACCAGCGGACTGACCCGCATGCGGACAGGCTTCACCCTGCGCAATGGCAGCAACGGCACGGACAGCCTGACCTCGACCGGCCGCACCAGCCTCCCGCACTGGACGGTCACGCTCGGCTACTCCTACACAGCTACGACCACCGGCCCGGCCGTGGCAGCGGCGGGCCTGGGCAAATACCTCGAGGATTACGCCTACCTTGGCGATCTTATCAGCCCCGACACCGGGCTGGCCTATGTCCAGAGCGCCCTGGCGGTGGGTGACTTTGAACTCCACATCTACAATGGCCGCTCCTGCGTGACCCCGGAGTTTCCCGGCGGAGTGTATGCTTACTTCACGGCCATCAATGCCAGTGGCACGCCGGTGTTTCCCTATAACATCGGACGCGCTTTCCGGGGCAATGCCACGGGGGCCACGGCCACGGTTCCTGGCGCCGCGGCTAACTATGCCAAAACCGGCCCCGCGACCCAAGAGGTCATCCAGTCCCCGGCGGTGAATAACACCACGGGCGATGTGACTCTGACCTGGAGCAGCGTGGAAGGCGGAACCTACAAGCTGGAAGCCACCAGCAATCTGACGGGCTCTTGGACGACCCTTTCCTCCAATGTCTCGGCGACCACCAATGCCGTACAGACCACCGCGGTCGAAAGTGGCGGCGCGACCGCGAATGCCAGGCGCTTTTACCGCACCACGCGCACTGCCCTCGCAAGCTACGACGGCGGCGGCACCGGCGGCAGCAGTTCCGTCGCGCCCGGCGGCAGTGCGGCGCGCGGCACCACGGTCACGGTCACAATCACCCTGCCGACCACCCCGCCGCAGCCGCCGCTCGCGAATGTCCCCACAAGTGTGACCCTCGCGGGCACCATCACCGGCACCGCGATCTCCCGCCCAGCCACCAGCACCGTCCTCGCGACTTTTGCCATCCCCGCGGGAGCGCCGACGGGTGCGAAAAATATCGTCGTAACCTTTACACCCGCAACGACCTATACGATGACCGGAGCCTTCACCATCAACTGACCCATGCCCATACCCGCGAGCGCGGCGTTTTATAGCATCCTGGCAGAGACTCCGTGAGCCGCGCGGGACTCGATTACATTACCTGTTGAAAAACCTGCATCCGCTGCTCATCGCGCTGCTCGCGCTGGCGCTGCAAATCCACGCGGTCTCGGGCACGGTGCTGGAGGTCGCGGTGCGGCATGTTTTCCATGGCGATGTGCTGCTGCCGGATTCGTTGCGCTATGAAAACGCAGCGCATGAGACGCTGTCGGTCGAGCGGCTGAGTTATTTGCTGACGGACTTTGCGCTGGAGCGCGAGGACGGCAGGTGGGTGGAACTGCCGGAGAGCATCGCGTGGATGGATGCGGCGCGGCGGCGGACGACGGCGCGTTTTGCAGACGTGCCGGAGGGAAAGTATCGCGCGCTCCGCTTTCACCTCGGCCCGGACGCGGCGGCGAACTCGGCGGATCCGGCGCAGTGGCCCGCGGGGCATGCGCTCAATCCGAATGTCAACGGGCTGCACTGGACGTGGCAGACGGGCTACATCTTCCTCGCGCTCGAAGGGCGCTTTCGCGCGACGGCGGCGGGAGAGCCGGGCGGCTACTCGTATCACTTCGCGCGCACGCCGAACCGCACGCGCATCAGCCTCGCCGCGCCGCTCGACCTCACGCACGACGCCGGGGTGCTGCTCGATTTCGATCTCTCCACGCTGCTCAATGCGCCGCGCCCGCTGTCCTTCGCGCGCGACGGCGACGCCACGCATTCGCGCGAGGGCGACCCTGTCGCGGCGGCGCTCATGGCGAATCTGCCGGGGGCATTCCGCGTGCGGCAGGTGGTGTCCGCTGCGGCGGCGATCAACCGGCCGTCGCCGGTGCAGCCGCTTTATCTGCCGGAGAAATTCACGCCCTATCGCTTCACCATGAGCGGGACTTTTCCCATCCCCGATCTGCCACGCGACAACCCGCTGCTCGAGGAGCGCGTGGCTCTCGGGCGGAAGCTTTTCCACGAGACGGCACTGTCGCGCGACGACTCGATCTCGTGCGCGTCGTGCCATCAGGCAGGCGCGGCGTTTTCCGATCCGCGCGCGGCGAGCATGGGCGTGCGCGGGCAGGTGGGCGTGCGCAATGCGATGCCGCTTTTCAACCTCGCGTGGAAGACAAGTTTCTTTTGGGACGGGCGTGCGCCATCGCTCCGCGCGCAAGCACTGATGCTCATCCAGGATCACACCGAGATGGATGAGACGCTCGACCGCGTGACCGCGAAGCTGGCGCAAAAGGAGGACTACCCCGCGCTCTTTCGCGCGGCGTTTGGCGGGGAGGAAATCACGGCGGAGAAGATCGGGCTGGCGCTGGAAAACTTCCTCCTCACGCTCATGACGGACGACGCGAAATTCGACCGCGCGCTGCGCGGGAAAGCCACGCTCAGCGCCGCCGAGCAGCGCGGCTTCGAGCTGTTTATGACCGAGTACAAGCCGCGCACCGGCCAGCGCGGCGCGGACTGTTTCCACTGCCACGGCGGCCCGCTTTTTTCCGACCACCAGTTTCACAACAACGGCCTCGCTGGCACCGACGCGGGCTGCTCCGCCGTCACGCACCGCGAGGCCAACCGCGGCAAATTCGCCACGCCCTCGCTGCGCAACATCGCCCGCACTGCGCCCTACATGCACGACGGGCGTTTCGCCACGCTGGAGCAGGTCATCGCGCACTACTCCACTGGCGTGCAACGTAGCGCCACGCTCGACCCGAATCTCGCCAAGCACCCCGACGGCGGCGTGCCACCCACCGCGGAGGAGCAGGCGGCGCTCGTCGCCTTTCTAAAGACGCTCAGCGACGAATAGCCGCGCGGTCCCGCTTTCCACTAAAAAACAAACGCGGCCCGGAAATGACTCCGGGCCGCGCTGAAGAATTCTGCGTTGAAAACGACCGCCGCTTAGTAGCGACCGCCGCGTTCCCCACCGCCGCCGCCCCCTCCACCACCCCCACGGCCTCCGCCGCCGCCACTGTAGCCGCCGCCACCACCCCCACGGCCTCCGCCGCCGCCGCCGTAGCCGCCGCCGCCACCCCCACGGCCTCCACCACCGCCACCTCCTCCATAGCCGCCGCGGCCACCACCACCACCGCCGCCGCCCGGAGGACGATCCTCACGCGGGCGCGCTTCATTGACCGTCAGGGCGCGGCCGTCGTAGGCGTTGCCGTGAAACATGGTGACGGCTTTTGCCGCGTCAGCGTCGGTCGCCATGGTGACGAACGCGAAGCCGCGGGATTTGCCGGTGAACTTATCCTGCACGAGCATGACTTCGGTGACCGGGCCGGCCTGTGCGAAGTGGTCTTGGAGATCGGTCTCAGTCGTATTGAACGACAGATTGCCGACATAGAGTTTATTACCCATTTTGTCTTGTTATCAGTTTTCCCTGAGCGCGCACTTCGGTGACGGTTCCCGGTTATCGGTTTCAAGTCGTCACTGAAATTACTCAACTGACAATCTCCCCAACTCCGAGGCAGTGCTTAGGTGTTTTCGAATTGCACCATAGAAAAAATTAGCGGATTGCAAAGCTAAATTTCGCCGCCGGGGGCCAGCGGCCAGCGGAGCGGAAAAATGGCGCGAGCGCAGGCGCTGGCCGGCCTGGCCGCACGGCTTGGCCCGCGCCGCCCGATGGCGGCGTCACGCGAGCACCGTGCTCAGGACCTCGGCGAGCCGCGCGATGTCGAACGGTTTGGGCAGCCGCGCTTTGAAACCGAGTGCCAAGCCTTTCGTCATCACGTCGCTGTCCGCGTAGCCGCTGCACAGGATCACCCGCGCGCCCGGATCGGCCTGCAAAATGAGCCGCAGCGCCGCCTCGCCACCCAGCCCGCCGGGGATGGTCGCGTCGAGCAGCACGGCGGCAAAGGGCCGGCCTTCCGCCTGCGCGCGCGCATAGGCCGTGCAGCCCTCGGCACCTTCCCATGCCGTGACACATTCGTAGCCGATTTTTTCAAGCAGCCGCGGCACGATCTTGCGGATCGTCTCCTCGTCATCCACGAGGAGGATCCGGCCGCTCCCCCTCTTGATGCGCGCCGCGGCGGCCGGCGGCGAGCCGACGCCCGGCTCCGTAGCGGGCAGGAGGAGCGTGACGGTGCAGCCGCGGCCCGCCGCGGACTGGACCTCAATGGAGCCGCCATGCTGCTCCATGATCGACTTCGCGGTCGCCAGGCCGATGCCGCTGCCGGCGGGCTTGGTGGTAAAGCAAACGTCGAAGATTTTGTCCCGGACGTTCTCATGGATGCCGGTGCCGTGGTCTTCGAAGGCGATCCGCACAAAATTTCCCGCGAACCGCCGCACCGTGTCCACGCGCACCGCGAGTTTGCCCGCTCCGGAAGTGGCTTCGCGCGCGTTGATGACCACGTTCTCGAGCACCTGCGCGAACTGCACCGGATCGACGTGGATCGGCGGCATGTCCGGCTGGATGAAGAACGCGACCTTGAGCTGGGAACCGCTCAGCGCGAGCACCACGGTGGAGCCGAGAATTTCCGCGACCTCGACGGTTTGTTTGACCGGGCTGCCGCCTTTGGAAAACGTGAGCAGCCGATCCGACAAACGGCTGGCCCGGCGCGTCGCGCGGCTGGCCTCTTCGACCAGGGGCAGCAACGGGGTGCCGGCCTCCGCGCCCGTCGCCATCTCGAGGTTGGAGAGGATCACCTGGAGGATATTGTTGAGGTCGTGCGCGATGCCGCCGGCGATCGTCCCGATGTTTTCGAGCCGGCGTGCTTCGAGCAGTTGGCGCTCGAGTTCCATGCGGCCGGCCTCCGCCCGCTGGTGCTCGGTGAGGTCGGTGAGGGTGACTATCAGATCCGGCGCCTCGCCCGCTCCCGCGCTAGCGACGCTCTGCATGCACACCAGGGTCTCCTCGCCGGACTGCGCCCGCAGCCGGACCTCGCACGATTCCATTTTCCGCGAGGCCAGCGCGCTCGCCAGGTGCGTGTGGAAAGTCCCGTGCGAGTCGCCGGAGAGGTGCGGGGAAAGCGGAACCTTGCCCGAGCAGAGGCGGGCGCGCTCGATCCCGAGCATTTTCGCGCCGAGGATATTGGCCTCCACGATTACCCCCTGGCTGTTCAGCCGGATCATGCCCACCGGCGCGAGGTCGAAGTGCCGGAAGTATCTTTGCTGGCTGCGCTCAAGCTCGGTGCGGCTGGTGCGAAGTTCTTCGTTCTGGATTTCCAGCTCGGCTCCGTGGATGCGCAGTTCCTCCAAGGCGGACGCCAGCTCATCGCTGCCGGGCCGCTGCCGCGCCACGCCCACGGCCTGCTCCGCTGCAGAGCGCAGCTTCACCATCTCCTGCTGGGACATCGGATGCGGCATAAGTCGGTAGGAAGACCTTAAGCCCCCTTCGCGGGCGGGCGGGCCTTTTGTTTTTGGTTTACGGCTTGCGCGGCATCCCGCTCCGAGGCTTTCACGGCGCTCACATTGACAAAGGTGACCACCACGCCCTCGTCGCTCGCGCCTTCGCGCCGGTAGGGCGAGATGCGCAGCAGATACCACACGCCCGGCTTGGTCTCGACCGTCTTGTCCAGCGGCGTGCCGTCGCGCAGCACGCTCGTCGCGCCGCGGGTCAGCTCCGCGATCAGCGGGTGCGACAGCTCGGTGAGGCGCCGGCCCGTGTCCTGCGGCTTCAGGTGCATCTCCTCGGCGACGACCGGCGTGAACCGGCGGATGTGCAGCGCCCGGTCGAGGAAGATCGTGCCGATCTGCGAGGTGCGCAGGAAATTGCCCAGGTCATTGTTCGCGACCAGGAGTTCGTCGATCTTTTCCTGAAATTCGGAGTTCATCGTGGTCAGCTCCTCGTTGACCGATTCGAGCTCCTCATTGGTGCTCTGCAGCTCTTCATTCGCCGCGATTAGTTCCTCGTTCGTAGCCTGCAGTTCCTCGCCGGTCGTCTGCTGGCGCTCCGCCGAGGCCTGGAGGTTTTCGCGGCTCGCCCGGAGATCTTCCTCGAGGTCGGCGATGCGTTGCGCCGCGGTTTGGTCGGGGTCAAATTTTTCCGCCTCCGACTGGCCGGCGGCTTTCTTCGCTTCCTTGAGCAGCACCAGCACCGCCCGCGCCCCGCCGCGGCCCGCCGCGACCGGCTCGACCGTGAGATCCATGAGGCTCGCGGTCCGGCCACGCCGGAATTTCACCTCCCGGTAGCGCACCGGCACATTCTGCTTGCGCACCCGCCGGAGCGCCGCGGCGAGCGCCAGCGACAGATCGCGCGGCACCAGCGCGAGCAGGTCCAGATGGGCGCGTCCGGCCCGCAGGGTGACGAACTTTTGCGGCTCCCCGAAGCTGTAAAGAATCTGGTCGTCGTCCCCGAGCACAAAGCCCGTCGGCGCAAAGTCCGCGATGAGCCGCGCGCTCACCGTTTCCCACAGCCTGTCCGGGCTCCGCCGGGCGGCGGCCGGCTCGCCGAACTGCGGCGCCGGCGGCGCCACGCGGGCCGGAGCCGCGGCCGGCCTCACCTTCTCCAGCGGCGGCGCGTCGCTGCGCCGCTGAAAAATCCGCGCCTTCGACTCGGTCATTTCAAACGCGGTCTGCTGCTCACCCACCGTCTCGCTGGTGCCGAGCAGCAGGTAGCCGCCGGGCCGCAGCGCGAAATGGAGGAACGCCAAAACTTTGCGCTGCCACTCCGGCTGCAGGTAGATGAGCAGATTCCGGCAGGAGACCAGATTCATCCGTGTGAAAGGCGGATCCTTCAGCAAATCGTGCCGCGCAAAAACGATCTGATCGCGCAGGCTGCGGCAGATGCGGAAGCCCTCGGCGTCCTTGCGAAAATAACGCGCCACCAGCGCGGCGGGAACGTCCGCCGTGAAGCTGGCCGGATACACCCCGTGGCTGGCGAACTCGAGTGATTCCCGGCTCACGTCCGTCGCGAAAATCTTCACGTCAAAACCCTCGCCCAGCGTCGCCGCGTGCTCCTGCATCAGCATCGCGATGGAGTAAGCCTCCTCGCCGGTCGCGCAGCCCGGCACCCACACGCGGATCGACTTCTCCTCCGCGGCACTTTCGAAAAGGGCCGGAATCACCTTGGTCCGCAGACCCTCGAAAGCCTCGCGGTCGCGAAAAAACCGCGTCACACAAATCAGCAGATCTTTCGCAAACGCCTCCACCTCCTCCGCCGACTGCTGGAGGTATTCGAGATAGCCGTCGCTGTTCTTGATTTGCGAAATGCCCATCCGCCGCACCAGCCGCCGCGCCACCGTGCTCTGCTTGTAAGCCGAGAAATCAATGCGGGTTTTCGTCCGCAGGAGCGCGAGGATTTTTTGCATCGTGCTCTCGGGCGGATGCAGCTCCGCGTCGGCGGGCCGCCCGAGCAGCGGATGCCGGATGAAGTTGAGCAACGCGCGCGGCATCTCCGACGCCGGCAGGATGAAGTCCGCCAGGCCGGTGGCGATGGCGCTGTGCGGCATCCCGCTGAATTTTGCCGAACTCTCCTCCTGCACCATCACCAGCCCGCCCGCCTCCTTGATCGCGCGAATCCCGCGCGTGCCGTCGCTGCCCGTGCCGGAAAGCCCGATGCCGATCGCCCGCTCGCCCCGGTCCTGCGCGAGCGAGGTGAAGAAAAGATCGATCGGCAGATTGCGGCCCTTGTCCGCGCCGACGGCGGTCAGCAGGAGCTTGCCGTGGAAGATCGTCAGGCACTGGCCCGCCGGGATGACGTACACGCGATCCGGCTCCACGCTCGTGCCGTCCCTGGCTTCCTCCACCGGCATGCGCGTATTCCGCGCGAGCAGCTCCGCCATCCGGCTCTTGTGATCCGGCGACAGATGCTGGATGACCACAAACGCCATCCCGCTGTCCGGCGCCAGCGCATCGAAAAAACTCCGCAACGCCTCCAGCCCCCCTGCCGACGCGCCCAGCCCCACGACAAAAAACGGCGCGAGCGGCAGCGCGCTTTCTTGATCCGCCACCGGACCGGCGATCTTCGCTTTTGTTCGCGATGGTTTTCTTGCCGCTTTTTTGGGGGGTTTCATATTCGCAGGCTCACCAGTCCACCTGTCGCACTAGGTGCGAAACAGGCCACTGGCGAGGCTTTTCCAGCGAAATCTCGGCGCCAGCGCCCGCCTTTGACCGGACGCCCGGAGCCTTCCAAACTTCTCTCCACCGCCGCTGCTTCTCGCATGAAAATTTTCGCCCTCCTCCTCGCCTCCCTGCTCGCGGCCGCGACGGCGCACGCGGACACCTTCCGCTACCTCGCCACGCACGAAGCGCTCGCCGAGGGCGACGTGATTTCACTCGTCTCGCTCGCTCCCGGCACCAGCGGCCAGTGGCTCGAAGGCCGCGCGGAAAACGCCAACCGCGGACTCACCGGACTGGCCGCCGGCGACCTCGGCGCAAACTCCCGCACCCGCTGGCGGGTCCACGAATCCGCGCCCGGCATCATCGCTTTTGAATGCCTCGGTTTCGCCGACGGCCCGGCGTGGCTGAATGGCGGCACCATCCGCCACGACGTAGTGCTCGCGCTCAACCCAACCGGCGTGAGCGGCGCGCACTGGGCGCTCTATCGCGAAGGCGCGGGCTTCACTTTCAAATGCCTCGGCAAAGCGCCCGGCACGCGCTGGCTCGTGGCCGCGCCGGGGCGCACCGTGGCCCTCGCCGAAGCGCCGGAAAACGCCCCGTCGCTCTGGCAGATTTATGTCTGGCACAAGACCGCTCCCGCCGCCATGCCGGTCGTCAGCGCCCCGCCTGCGCGTTGATTTTTTCGCGAAGCCGCCGACACTCCCGCCCGCGTGAAATTCCTTTGCCTTCTCCTCGCCGTCCTCGCCTTCGTCTCCGTACCAGCGCAGTCCGCAGAAAAAAAACACTTCGTCCTCTACGGCATGCTGCTCGATACGCTGCCCGTGGATCTCGCCGACGGGGCGCAGTGGATGATGGACAAAGGCGACACTTTTCCCGTGGTCATGTACAAAGACCAGCAGACCAAAATCGTGCTCCAGCTCGCCGGCACGAGCTTCATCCTCGACGCCAAACACGTCCGTGTCTTCGAGGACAAAGACCTCACCGCCGCCGCTCTCGCCAGCTACCGGCGCAATGTGCAGACCTACATCGACACGCGCTCCGACCAGTGGAAAAAGCGCGCGACCGGGAAATAGCGGCGCGCTTACTTCAGCGCCTTGAGCAAACCCGCCCGCGCCTTTGGCAAATGCTGGTAGGCCCGGCCAATCGCCACCGCGGGCGTGACATTCGCCTGGCCCTGGATGCCGAGCAGCCGCACCAGTTCGTTTTCAAAATGCAGCAGCGCCCGCAGCGTGGCAGGTTGCGCGTTGAGAAAACCGAGCGCGCGCTTTAGCAAATCGTAAAGCTCGGGCGCGGGATGATCCGGCTCCGTCACCAGCTCGATCAGCTCCACGAAATACGCCCCCAGCGCCACGCGCCCGTAATCCGTCCGCACCCCCGCGTGCGGCTCGCGCAGCGCCGCCTCGCGCAGGATGTGCAGCTCGCTTTTCCGACTGCGCACAAACTGAATCTCGCAGTCGAAAAACAAATCCAGCACCCCGGCGAACTTGCTCTTCGGCTGCCGCGCGCCCTTCGCCACCGTCTTGATTTTCCCATGCGCCTCCGTGAACCACGTCACGATCAGGCTCGTCTCGGAGAGCTTCGTCTTGCGGAGCAGGATGGCGGCGGTGGTTTCCACGGATTTTCGATTCTCGATTGCGCGATTCTCGATCGAGGAAAAGCGCGCGCGCCGCCCATCCAATCGAAAATCCCGCAATCGAGAATCGAAAATTTCCCCCGCCCTTGACTTGCCGCGCCGAGTCCCTAGCCTCGCGCGCTCTTAAAAAACCACGCACATGAACCTCACCGCCCTCACCCGCGCCGCCACCGAGGCCCGCGGCCTCGCCATGGACGCCGTCCACGCCTGCAACTCCGGCCACCTCGGCCTCCCGCTCGGCTGCGCCGAGATCGGTGCCGCCCTCTTCGGCCAGGCGCTTTCCTATAATGCCGCCGACCCGAAATGGCTGAACCGCGACCGCTTCATCCTCAGCGCCGGCCACGGCTCCATGTTCCTTTATTCGTGGCTGCACCTCAGCGGCTACGCCTCGGTCGATCTCGATCAGGTGAAAAAATTCCGCGTCCTCGGCTCGCACACGCCCGGCCATCCCGAGTTTCACGAAACTGCGGGCGTCGAAGCCACCACCGGGCCGCTCGGGCAGGGCGTCGCGAATGCCGTCGGCTACGCCGTTTCCCAAAAAATGGCCGCCGCGAAATACAACACCGCCGAGCACCCCATTTTCGACAACCACATCGTCGCCCTCGCCGGCGACGGCTGCATGCAGGAAGGCGTGGCCATGGAAGCCATCGGCTTCGCCGGCCACTTCAAACTCGATAACCTCATCCTCATTTACGACTCCAACGACGTCACCCTCGACGCCATGGCCATCGAGTCGCAGAGCGAAAATGCCGCCAAGCGTTTCGGCGCGATCGAGTGGGGCGTGCAGACCATCGACGGCAACGACCTGACCGCCTTTCTCGACGCCTTTGAGAAAGCGAAAGCCGCGACCGGCAAGCCGCAGATCATCATCGCCCGCACGCTCATCGGCAAAGGCATCCCCGAAGTCGCCGGCACCGCGAAAGCCCACGGCGAAGGCGGCGCGAAATTCATCGAAGCCGCGCGCAAAGGGCTCGGTCTCCCGGCCGACGAGCACTTCTTCGTCAGCGAAGAAACGCGCGCCTTCTTCATCGAGCACGCCAACGAACTCGCCGCGAAATACGACGCGTGGAAAGCCACCTTCGCCGCGTGGCAGGCCGCGAATCCCGCGCTCGCCGCCGACCTCGACGCCGCGCTGAAAAACGAAGTCCCCGCCGACCTCCTGAGCCGCATCCCCGAGTTTCCCGCCGACGCCAAAATCGCCACCCGCAAAGCCGGCAGCGACGTCCTCCAGCCCGTCGCCGCCGCCGTGCCGAATCTCATCGGCGGCAGCGCCGACCTCTACGGCTCCACGCTGAACTACATCAACGCCGCCAAAGACTTCAACGCCACCAACCGCGGCGGGCGCAACATCCGCTTCGGCATCCGCGAACACGGCATGTGCGGCATCATGAACGGCGTCGCCTACGACGGCATCTTCCGCGCGAGCGGCGCGACCTTCCTCGTCTTCGCCGACTACTGCCGCGCCTCCATCCGCCTCGCCGCGCTCAGCGGCCTCGGCACCGTTTACATCTTCACCCACGACAGCGTCGGCGTC
>JAYVNN010000289.1:0-12557 GCA_043758435.1 Chthoniobacter sp. | reverse complement strand
GCCTGCCGCACCACCTCCGCCTGTTCCTCCGAAAGATAACGCACCGCGCCGCCCGCAAAGTAACCCTCGATCCGCCGGATGACCTCCTTCGCCGAAATCATGTCCATGCACCGCGGGAGCGCCCCCGTTAGGCGTTCGGCGTTCAACGTTCGACGTTCAGCGTTCTCCTCCTTTCCCTTTTCCCCGCCCACCACATCCACACACAAATTCCCCGGCGAGTCTTTCGCATCCCCATCTCCCAGCGGCACCGTCCGCGCCTTCCAGCATCCGCCCTGGTCGCAGCACAGGAGCTGCCCATTGGTATGGATGAACTGGTGGTGCGGATACGCCTCCCAATGCGGCGGCTCCCGCCCGCCCGCCACCACCACGCACGGTCGGTTTTGCGGTACGGAAGACTGCGGGCTGGCAGCCCGCGCTCCTTTCACCGGCACCGCCGCCGCGAGGTGCATGAGCGAAGTCACCGGACAAGCCACTCCCTGCGCATGATGAACGAGGCGCACAAGCTGGCGCAGGTCGGTCTTGCCCCGCAGATCAATCACACCCTCCAAAGCCGGGTGGTGATGCCCCGCCTCGCCCACCTGCACGAATTGAATCCGCCCCCGGAAATGATCCACCACCGCCTGCCACCGCCGCACGTCCCACCACTTGATCGTATAATCCTGCTTGCCACCCGCCACGATGATCCAGAACGGCGTGTCCTCCCCCGTAATCTCATGCACCTGCGACATCCAGCGCCGCTCCTCCTTGTGCAGGTGAATGTCCCCCCGAAACTCCGTCGGCTTTATCCGCAACCCCAGCCGCTCATTGAGAAACTCGATGTAGCCAAAAAGAAAATGCCACGGCTGCGTGTTTGACCGGTGGATCAGCGGATAATGGCAGTCAATCACCTCCACCCGCGCATCATCCTCCTCCAGCGGCGTCAGGTAGGGATTCTCCAGCCACAACGCCGGACATGATGTCCGCACGTCCGTAACACACTTCCCCGGATAACACCGGTGCAAATCCCGCACCGCCGCCGTGAGCATGATAATGTCACCTGGGGATTGTTGATTCCGAAAAATCACCTTAATCATCTGCTTTGAACTCAAGCGGTAAGCTCACTGGATTCTTCGAGGCCGCATGCCTAATCTAGCGCTGGCTCAATCTTGCCCATTACGAAAGAATGCCTTTCTCCACCCCGCGACACCTCAACCGAAACCGGCAGCCTCGTCTTTTCTACATCCAGAACAAAAAAACCAGTTGCGGTTGCTCCGAGGCTATTGACCTCGATGAAAATTTTCGCATTTTTATCCATTTTTCGGATATGAATCTTTTTTCCACGATCATCCACCCCAGTTAGAGAAAATTCGTCATACCTAATAGAAGGAGTGTCATTTGCTTTTGTAATGACGACTTTCATTTCCCAAGCATCGTCTGCCTTCTCCAAAAATACATTAGTCGGCTGTTGTTTGATAATCTTGGTGCTTGATTTCATATGGCTCGTTTTTTGAACTGTTGCATTCACTTGCGGAAGCGCGGTAAATGATATTGCACTAATAGTAAGAGATACGACGAAAAAAATCCGGCCGAAGCGTTGGGCGAACATGGAAGACACGCTAAACCTCGCTTTCAATCATACGGTTCCGTAAAGATGTACGGTCCAAGTTTTGGTTTGCACGACCTTCTTTCCGTTGCAGACATCTATTAGTTCCCCCTTGAAGTCGAGCCATGCTGAAAATGAATAACCTTTCTCAAGCTTCAAAAAACCGGGCGCGTCATTACCGGAATAGTTACAGCCAGTCGTCCGCGGATGGGGAATATAATCGTCGCCCGCTCCAACCGTGTCTCTGTAGCCATATGCAACCCCATTAGGTTTCCCGTCTTCATTATATGTATTAGGATCAAGCATAACCCCCCATCGAAGGGCTAGAGGTAAATGCTTCCAATTACCGCCAGGTGCCGCGCTCTGGAAATATCCTTTGACATATTGGCGATACTCACAACAGCTGCAGACGCCGGGATAACTGCCATTGAATGAAGCGCCCATGTGAAATGATTCATTAACCGTAAACGTTCCGTCCCCGTTATCTTTCACAACCTGCCCTGATCGATCAGCCGGGGTGTTAAAGGTAGTTGGAATGCACCCGCTTGAAGATGAGCCGATAGTGTCGTCAGGTGCTTCAGTCGCAAGAAAAAGGTGACTGACAGTAGACTCGCTAAAGGCTGTGCTACTCGGCTTCGGTGAGGCGACATGCTCGTTGTCGTCGGTGCGTTTGTGGATGGCAGGCTTTGCCCCCGAATTGGGAGCCTCGCCGCCGTGCTGGGAGGGCCGCTGCTTTTTCATACCGGCGATGACTTGCACCTACCCCCCCCCTCCATGTCAAACACTTTTTCAAAAAAGTTTTCGTTCGGTGCGGCGGTTTGATCCCCGCTCTTGTCACCCTATCGGCTGACCCACGTCCGCCTTCAGCAGAAGATTGCCGCCACTCTTGCGCGGTGAGACATTCCCCGCATGCCCATCGCCGGTCTCGACCTCGCCGAAGAAATCCTCGCCCTGAAACGCGAGCGCAACGCCGTCATCCTCGCGCACAATTACCAGGTGAAGGAAATTCAGGAGCTGGCGGATTACGTCGGCGATTCGCTCGGGCTCTCGCGGCAGGCCGCAGACACGGAGGCCGACGTCATCGCCTTTTGCGGCGTCCATTTCATGGGCGAGACGGCGAAAATCCTGAACCCTGGAAAAACCGTGGTCATCCCCGACATGGACGCCGGCTGCTCGCTCAGCGACTCCTGCCCGCCGGAAAAGCTTGCCGCTTTTCTCAAAGAGCACGCGGCGAAAAACTACTACGTCATCGCCTACATCAATTGCAGCGCGGGCGTGAAGGCGCAGTGCGATGTGATCTGCACGAGCGGCAACGCGGTGAAAATCGTCAACGCCGCGCCGCCGGATCGGAACATCCTTTTCGTCCCCGACCAGAATCTCGGCGCGTGGGTCATGGAGCAGACCGGGCGGCCCATGGAATTGTGGAAGGGAAACTGTTACGTCCACGTCGAATTCACCCGCGCCTCCATCGAGCGCGCCCGCGCCGAGTGGCCGGACGCGCCCATCGTCGCGCACCCCGAATGCACCTACGCCGTGCGGATGCTCGCCGACGAAGTGTGCTCGACCGAGAAGATGATCAGCTATTGCCGCGAGTCGCCGTCGCAGGCCTTCGTCATCGTGACCGAAAGCGGGATGCTGCACCGCCTGCGCCGCGAACTGCCGCACAAGCATTTCATCCCCGGCCCCACCGACCACTGCGCGTGCGCCGACTGCCGCTACATGAAAATGAACACCCTCGAAAAACTCCGCGACGCGCTGGCCAATCTCGCGCCGGAGATCCTCATCCCCGAGCCCATCCGCGCCCGCGCCGAGCTGCCCATCCGCCGGATGCTGGAGCTGAGCGCGTAGCGGGAAAAGTGCGCGCTTGCGCGGTGCGGCGCACCCCGCGATGTTCGCGCCCTTTTTTCCGCCCAAATGCTCACCATTTCCCAAGTCTCCAAAGCCTTCGCCGGCCGCACGCTTTTCAGCGACGTGTCCTTGCAGGTGAACCGCGAGGACCGCATCGGCCTCGTCGGCCCGAATGGCGCGGGCAAGTCCACGCTTTTTTCCCTCATCCTGCGCGACGCGATGCCGGACGACGGGCGCGTGATTGTGGAAAAAAACGCGACTCTCGGCTTCCTCCCGCAGGAAACCGCACCCGCGGGCGACGAGACGGTGCTGGAGCTGGCGTGCGCGATTTCGCCCGAGATGGCCCGCGTCCAAAGCACCATCAAGCGCCACGAACTCGCGGGCACTTTCGACGAGGAGGAATACCACGACGCGCTGGGCGTTTTCAGCGAACTCGGCGGCTGGCAGCTCGAACCGAAGGCCAAGCAAATCCTCAAAGGTCTCGCCTTTCGCGAGACGGATTTCGACCGCATGGCGAAGACGATGAGCGGCGGCTGGATCATGCGCGCGCACCTCGCGCGGCTGCTCGTCATGGAGCCGGATTTGCTGCTGCTCGACGAGCCCACGAACCACCTCGACCTCGAATCGCTCTACTGGTTTCAGGAATATCTCCAGTCGTATCCGGGCGCGATTCTGATGATCTCGCACGACCGCGAATTCCTCAACGCGCTGGTCGATTCCATCCTCGAAATCTCCCACCAAAAGCTCAACCGCTACCGCGGCAACTGGGACAAATACGTGATCGAGAAAGTGCAGCGCGAAGAAATTCAGCTCGCCGCTTACAAGAACCAGCAAAAGGAAATCGCGTCACTCCAGCTATTCGCCGACCGCTTCCGCGCCAAGGCCAGCAAAGCCTCGCAGGCCCAGAGCAAGCTCAAGCAGATCGACCGGATGGAGAAAATCGAGGCGCCGCTGAGCCAGGAAAAAACGGTCCACATGCGCTTCCCGCAGCCGCCGCGCTCGGGCTCGCGGACCATCACGCTGAAGGACATGGATTTTTCCTACGGCGATCTCGCCGTCTATCGCGGGCTGGAATTTGAGGCCGAGCGTGGCCAGCGCACCGTGCTCGTGGGGCCGAATGGCGCGGGCAAATCCACGCTCATCAAGCTGCTCTCCGGCAACCTCACGCCCGAGCGCGGCACGCGCGAACTCGGGCACAACGTGAAGGTCGGCTACTTCGCCCAGCACCGGATGGAAAACCTGAACGCGAAGCAGACCGTGCTCGAAGCCGTGCAGGACATGCCGAACCCCGTCGGCGAACAGCAGGCGCGCACGGTGCTCGGTTCATTTCTCTTCCGCGGCGACGATGTTTTCAAACCCGTCGGCGTTTTGAGCGGCGGAGAAAAAACGCGGCTCGCGCTCGTGAAACTGCTCCTCGATCCGCCGAATCTCCTGCTCATGGACGAGCCCACGACGCACCTCGACATCGGCTCCATCGACGCCCTCATCGGCGCGCTCCAACAGTACGAAGGCACGCTCATCTTCATCAGCCACGACGTGCATTTCATCCGCGCGATGGCCCGCACCGTCCTGCACATCAGCGCCGGAAAACTCACGCCGTACGCGGGCGATTATCAGTACTACCTCGATAAATCCAAGGCCACCTCCGAGCGCGCCGCCCTCACCGCCGGCGAAAAGCTCACCAACGCGCAACCCGCATCAGCACAGGCTTCCGGGCTCGTCGCATCCGGCGGAAATGCGCCGACGCCGCGCAAATCGAAGGAGCAAAAGCGCGCCGAAGCCGAAGCACGGCAGGCGCAGAGCCGCGTGAAAAAGGAGCACGACGCGCGGGTCACTTCGCTCGAAATGCAGATCGCCACGCTCGAAGGCCGGCAGAAGGAAATCACCGCCGAGCTGGAGAACCCCGCGACGTACGACGCGGGCGGCGCGGTGATGAATCTGAACCGCGAACTGATGTCGGTGAGTGAATCGCTGGCGCGGCTGACGGCAGAGTGGGAGCGGCTGTCTGCACAAAGCGTCGAGGCCTGAGCTACGCTGGAGATCGCAATGGCGATCGTTCGTAGCTTAGAACGAGGAAAAATTACTCGGATTCGCAGTTGCGAACTCGACTGCGCGAAATGCCTTGGTATTCCATTTGGCCTATTCTTTCGCCTTTTCGATGCAACTCCCCCAACTCCTAGACCGACTTGGCTTCTCCGATGCTCCAGACCGGTTTTTGCGGGCCGGGACGGTGGCATTTGAGCGGGCCGGAAACTTCGGTCACATCTTCCGGCATGCGTCGGGCAAGGAATGCGCGTTGCGCGGTGTGTATCTGCTTCAGCCGCCACCCGGCGGGGGCCCCGCGGTGCCCGTGGTGTATGTCTGCGAAGCAAAGGATGAGGTGGCGGCGCGGCGAATCCATCGGCTCGTCTGGAATCAAGACATAGCGCCGTTCGTGCTCGTCCTTACTCCGCACGGCATCCGGCTGTATTCCGGTTTCGAGTATTTGCGCGAGGACGCCGCGCCCAATGAGGGCCTGCTCGCCCCACTGATTCAGTTCAACGAAATCGCCGACCGCCTTGCGGCCTTCACCGCCGAGGGGATCGACTCCGGCGAGGTGTGGCGGCAGTGGGGTGAGCGCGTCAAACCCGAGGCACGGATTTATTGGAGGCTCCTCGACAGCCTCCGCCATCTGGACAAATGGCTTCGCGATCGCGCAAAGCTCGACCAAGCAGTCCGCCACGCGCTCATCGGCAAATACGTCTATCTCCACTATCTCTGGGATCGCGACATCCTCTCTGTCGAGCGCCTCGCCGAATGGAGCATTCCGCATGAAACCGTCTTCGGACGCGCTGCCACAGTCGCCGGAGTGGATGCAGTGACGAAGAAGCTCGACGGATTTCTCAATGGCCGGGTCTTCCCGGTGAAGCTGCGCGGTGCCGGTGCGCCGAAGGACACGCATGTCCAGCGCGTCGCCGGAGCGTTCGCCGGCGACGAATGCGTGGGCGACACTTCGCAGCTTCATCTCGATTTCCAAGCCTACGATTTCTCGTTCATCCCCATCGAGACACTCTCGATGATCTACGAGCAGTTCCTCCACCTGCCGGAAACTGCCGGCGACGAGGACGCGCACAGCGAAGGCCGCAAAGCCGGTGCCTATTACACGCCCATCCCGATCGTCAATTTCATGCTCTCCGAACTGGAGCAGCATCGCCCCTTGCATCGCGGCATTACGGTCTTCGATCCCTCGTGCGGCTCGGGCGCATTCCTCGTGCAGTGTTACCGGCGCCTTATCGAGCGCGAGTTTCCCGCGGGAAAAAAGAAACCCACTCCGCAGGAGCTAAAGCGCCTGCTGCAGACGCATATCTTTGGCGTGGACCTTGATCCGGATGCTTGCTCCGTCGCCGAGTTCAGCCTCGTGCTCACGCTACTCGATTACGTCGAACCACCCGACCTGCTCCAACATCCGCGTTTCCGCCTGCCCAATCTGCGGAACCAGAACATCTTCGAGTCGGACTTCTTCGACGACCGTCTCCGCCACGCCGGAAAACTCGGCAAACGCCGCTTCCACTGGATCGCCGGAAATCCGCCTTGGAAACGGCTGGAGACCCAATCACTCGAACGCCGCGACAAGCTCGCGATGGATTGGATGAAAGCGCACGCAGTTGATCACCCCGTAGGTAAGTATGCGCTCGCCCAAGCCTTCACTTGGCGCTGCCGCGACTTTCTTCATCCAAAAGGTGAAGCCGCGTTGCTACTCCCGGCGATGGTTCTCTTTGAAGATGTATCGGTCGAGTTTCGCGCGGCATTCTTCCGAACGAATCACGTTCGCACGGTGGCGAACTACTCGAATTTCGCTCGCGTTCTTTTCAAGGGCCGGCAGGAAACTCCGGCTGCGGCCTTATTTTTCCGATCCTTGAGTCAGAGGCAGCGGTTGTCTGACGAAGAGTCGACAACAGTGTTCTCGCCGCTGGTTGCAAATCAGGAGCCAACGCGCCCGTTGATCGCTGGTAATCGGAACGAAGTTTGGAACGTAGTCGTCAACGGCAACGAAATCCGCAATCTCAGCCCCAGAGAACTTGCAGACGGCAGCGGACTGCCGTGGAAACTGGCTATGTGGGGCTCACCACTCGATGAAGCCTTGTTCCAACGCTTGGCGAGGAATGAGAACGTGAAGACAATTGGTGAACTGGAGGCTCCCTGGAAACGAACCGAGAAGCGGTTTGCCCCGACTAAACCGTTTCATGTGTTCGGAATTAGCGAAGGACTCCAACTGCGGCAGCAAACCCCGGGCGGCGAAGGCCTCGAGCCAGTCCCCGAGGTCGCGGGTAAATTAGAACTCGATGTCCTCCCCCTCGCGCGGTTGCGCCATGTATTCGCGTTCCCACGCAACGCCCTAGTCAAAGTCACGCTCGACTGTGCGTTCGCTCGACAAGGGCGTGTCACACTCCCTATGGCGGTTTGCCGTGCTCCTCACGTCATCGTTGGGGCGGCTCGGAACTACGCGGTTTTCTGCGACGAATTTCTCGTCGTTCCACCGCGCCAAGTTGGGATTGTGAGCCCGACAAGCAATGCAGCCTTGCTTAAAGCTCTTGCCCTATACCTCAGCTCAGATTTCGCGTTTTATCACCAGTTTATCCACTCTTCACAACAAGGCGTGAAGTTCGAGGTCGCCACACTTGAAAGTCTCCGACAGCTCCCGTGTCCGCTCTATGATCTCTCACCCACCGAACGTGCCGAATGGGTTGCGTTGCACGACCGCCTCACTCTTACGGCACCGCGGCGGATGGATCAAAGCGAGAAGGATGCACCCGACGATGGCCAGCCGGCGCTCATCGCGGTACTCAACCGTCTCGTCAGCCGCGCTCTTAGACTCGATGAACGCGAGCAGGCACTCGTGCATGACTTCATTCACGTCCGCCTCGCGCTGAACGATGGCAAGGTGGGACACGAGGCCACGCGGGAACCGCCCGTCGGAGAGATGCAAACCTACGCCCGCTGGCTGCGGCGCGAATTGGATGACTTCGTGGGTGAAGACAGTGAGCGCCGTCACGCGGTGAGCGTCGTCTATGACGACCGCTCCGCGATGGTAGCGATCGACTTCACCCGCGAAGCCACCACCGCACCGCGCGTCCTCCGTGCTGATACCGCCGACGCTATGACACTGGAACGCACACGTCAGCGGCTGCGCGAGCAACACGCCCAATGGGTGTATTTCGACCGCGCGCTGAAGATCTACCAAGGCCGGAAGACCTTCCTCTTCAAACCCCGCCAGCGGTTCCACTGGACGCGCACGCAGGCCATGCTCGATGCGTCCGACATCATCGCCGAGACCCTCGCCACCTAGCCCAGGTTTTCCCCAACGATGCAAAGGCGAGCCCCCAGCAGCAGTAGTAAAAATCACGCGGATTACCACGCGATCTTTGTGCATCGTGTTCACCAACTCCTTGAGGCCGGCTACCAGCGGATGAGAGCCACTAAACCCAAGACGTCATTCGAGTTCTGGGCTGAGGAGGAGATCAGCGGCGAACTCGCCCGGCACATCGAGGACGTGCGCGACGAACTCAGTCAGCCGTGGATACGCTTCTACAGCCTGTCTCCCGAGCGGCATGTGGATGAGCCACATATTGCCGAGGGAAAGCGCCGACTGGGCAAGCGCCGCAAACGTCTCGATTTTCAATTCACTTGCTGCCAGCGAACCCCCGTCCATCGCTTCATCTTCGAAGCGAAGTCCGTCAAACAAAGCGGCGCGTCGCAACTGCTCGACGAAGCCGGACTCGGACGAATTCTTAGCGGCCAGTATGCTCGCAATGACGCTGCCGCTGGCTTGCTCGCCTATGTGCAGGTTGGTTCCATCGACACCCACAGTGCCGCCCTAGCAGGCGAGTTAGCCGCTCACGGCGCGAATTACGGACTGACGAGTGACGGTGCGTGGACCGCGACAACGTTTTCAAGGGGTCCGGCAAACACCTTCCGGACAAAGCATCAGCGGAGAAAACTTCCCATTGTTACGATTTTCACCACGCTTCTCCTCTACCGGTAAAAAGCACAAGAGCAGTAGGGCAGATGTTGATTTTCTCCTAGGGAAACGGGCGCGATTCGGCGAAACAATGGGGTCGGCATGTTTTCATTCCTCGCCACCCAGACGAGCCTCGTCCTCGATCCGATTCTCCCCATCGGCGCGGTGGTCATTCTCGCGCTGGTGCTCGCGGCGGCGACGGTCGCGATTTACCGGCGCGCGGGGGCGCGGCTGAGCGGGATGCAAGTTGGCGCGCTGCTCGTCTTCCGGCTGCTCGTCTTCCGGCTGCTCGGTGTGGCGCTGGTGCTGGCGGTGCTGTTGCAGCCTTCGCGGCTGGAGGAAATCCCGCCGGTGGTGACGGATCGCGTGACGCTGGTGGCGGTGGATGACTCGCGGAGCATGGCGCAGAATGATGTCGAGCAGGGCACGCGGTCGCAGGCGGCGAAGTCGATTTTGACGGACGCTGGCGTGATCGAGCCGGGCGGCGCGGTGGGCGATGCGAAGGTGCGGCTGTTCAAATTCAGCGAGGACGCCGCGCCAATCACGGGCACGGCTTTGCTCGACACGAAAGGCGCGACCACGCGCACGCACCGCGCGGTTTCCACGATGCTCGCGGCGGTGGGTGCGAACGAAGCCGCACGTGCGCTGATCGTGCTGAGCGACGGGCATGATTTCGAGTTGGTGAACCCGGCGAAGACCGGCTTCATGGCGCGGCAGCGGGGCGTGCCGATCTACGCGGTGGCGCTGGGGAAGCAGGGCAAGGTGCGCGACGCGAGCGTGCGGATTACGAGCTACCAGCCGTACTGTTACGTGAAGCAGAAGGCGCGGATCAGCGGCGCACTGCGGCTCATTGGATGCGAGTTGGAGACGATCAATGTGGAGCTTTTGCGCGGGGACAAGGTGGTGCAGACGCAGCGCCTCACGGGCACGGATCAGCCGGAGGTGGCGGTGAATTTCGATGTCACCGAGGCGGCCGTGGGGCAGTACGAATACGAGCTGCGCGTGGTACCGCTGGAGGGCGAGATCGACCGGGAAAACAATCACGCGCTGACTTATCTCAACGTCATCGACCAGCAGATCCAGGTGCTGTTTCTCGAAGGTGCGCCGTGCTGGGACACGACGTTTCTCCAGCGGTCGCTGCTGCGGAATGACAAGATGAACGTCGATAGCATCGTGCAGTACGCGGAGGGCAAGGCGCGCGTGGTGCGGAAGAAGGCGGGCGAGAAGGAGCTGAAGATTCCGCAGACCGCGGAGGAGTGGGGCCGCTACGACGTGATCGTGCTAGGGCGCAGCGTGGAAAAACTGCTGAGCGCGGACGGGCTGAAGCAGCTCGAAGACTACGTGAAGAACCGCGGCGGCACGGTGATCTTCAGCCGCGGGCCGGCGTTTGGCGGCGCGCTGGCGACGAATGAGCTGGAGCCGGTGATCTGGTCCACGCAGCCGAGCGAGCATGTGCGGCTGCAGGTGGCGCGCGAGGGGCAGGCGCTCGCGCCGTTCCGCGCGATTGCGGGGCCGGAGGGCGCGGAGGCTTTGCCAGACATGATCGCGGGCTATGGCGTGGTGGAAAAAAAGCCGCTGACCGCGACGCTCGCGTCCACGCAAAGCGCGGGCGGCGGCGATCCGGTGCCGGGGATGGTGCACCGGCGTTTCGGCGAAGGGCAGGTGCTGAGCGTGGGCGTGGACGGGCTGTGGCGCTGGGCTTTCAACGCGAAGATCGAGGGCGTGAACACGCTCTTCGACCGGTTCTGGGATCAGATGATCCTGTGGCTGATGGCGGGGCGCGATTTCCTGCCGACGCAACAGTTTTCGCTGCGCACGAGTTCGGCGAACATCCCGCTCGGCGAGAAGATTTTTTTCCGCGCAGTGAAGCGCGACGCGGCGGTGAAAATGGGCGACGTGCCGCTGGTCATCGCGGACGCGGGCGGCGAGGTCGGGCGCACGGCGCTGACGGTCGGCGACAAAAATGCACCCGACAAATTCACCGCGGAATTTCTCCCCGCGAAGCCCGGCAAGTACACGGCGACGGCGAAGTTTCCCGACGGCACGGCGCAGTCCGCGCGGTTCATCGTCTTCGACGAAAACCTGGAGCAGACCGAGGTGGCGACGGACGCGGGCTATTTGCGCAAGCTGTGCGAATCGAGCGGCGGCCGGCTTTTGCAACCGGAGGAACTCGGGAAGCTGCTGGCGGAATTGCAGGGCGAAAAAAGCGAGGCGACGCCCGTGCGGAAGCTGACGAGCGCGTGGGATCGGGTGTGGGTTTTCTGGGTGATCGGCGGGCTGTTTGGCGGCGACTGGTATCTGCGGAGAAGGTGGGGATTGAGCTGACATTTCGCCGGGCAGGGATGCCCGGCAGACCACCACAGGCTGGAAGCCTGCGCCACGCGGAGGAAGCTGCGGCGCGCAATTGCGAGTGACAACCCGCGTTCCGCTTTGCAGCATCGCGGCACGCCGAATATGAATCCCTCGAACTGGCCCGCCATCACCGACAAGACTCTTTCCATCATCATGGGCGGCGGCGCGGGCACCCGCCTGTTTCCGCTGACGAAGGAGCGCTCGAAACCTGCCGTCCCGCTCGCGGGGAAGTACCGTATCGTGGACATCCCGGTTTCGAACTGCATCAACTCCGGCCTGCGCCGCGTGTACGTGCTCACGCAGTTCAACTCCGCCTCGCTGCACAAGCACATCAACTCGTCCTACAAGTTCGACAATTTCTCGCGCAGCTTCGTCGAAATCCTCGCCGCGCAGCAGACGCCCACGGACACGAGCTGGTACCAGGGCACCGCCGACGCCGTGCGCCAGAACCTCCGCGATTTCCTCCAGTACCCATACGAGTATTACGTCATCCTCAGCGGCGATCAGCTCTACCGCATGGACTTCCGCGAGATGCTCAAGCAGCACATCGAGACGAAGGCCGACATGACCCTCGCCACCATCCCCGTCGCGCGCGAGCCGGCGAAAGACTTCGGTCTCATGCACACCAACGAGGAGCGCAAAGTCGTGCGCTTTGAGGAAAAACCGAAACTCCCCGCCGTGCTCGACGCCATGCGCATCCCGCCGTCGCTGCTCAAAGAGCTGGGCCGCGAGCCCGGCGTGGAGCTGTTTCAGGCGTCGATGGGCATCTACATTTTC
>JAYVNN010000288.1:0-4170 GCA_043758435.1 Chthoniobacter sp. | reverse complement strand
GTGACCCACACCAATTTCCTCGACCTCGCCTGGCGGCACGACCCGCGCACCGGCCGCATCATCCTGCTCAGCGCCGAGGACAATCTCGTCAAAGGCGCGTCCGGCCAGGCCGTGCAGTCGCTCAACGTCATGTGCGGCTGGCCGGAGACGACGGCGCTGCTTTAGCGGCTCGACTCCACCAGAAAATGGGTCGCGGCTTGATCGCTCCTCACTCCCGCCTAAACTGCTGCCCATGAGTTTTGAAGCCATCGAGCAGGAGATCGTGAAATGGGACGACGCCAACTTGCGCAAGCTGCAGGCCCTGGTCGTGGCGCTGCGCGTGCGGAGCGACGACCCCGCCTTTGCGGAAAAAATGGCGCGCAAGATCGACGACGGGAACCCGGCGCACTGGCTCACGCTCGAAGAGTTCGGGCAGCGGCTTGGTCTGCCGCCGGATGAATGAAATACCGGCTCCTCATCGACCTTGAGGTGCTGGATTTCGCCCACTCGCTCTCCCGCCGCGAGCAGCAAGCCTTGTGGCGCCGCTTCCGTGAGCTAGGCGAGGCTCCGCACCGCTACGCGGACTATTCCGAGCCCGACCCCACGCAGCGTATGCTGGACGTTCATCTGCACGCCGGATTCGCAATTTTCTTTTGGGAAGACGCCGCTGACCGGCATGTGAAAAACCTCCACCTCCGCCGCGCCGACCGCTGAACTGCGCGTGACTTGTTCGTGTGGTGGAGGTGATTCCGCAGCACTTCAATTTACTTTATCTGCGCGTCGTATTCTTTCCAGAATTCGGTGGCGGTCAGGGCAGGGCGGAAGTTGTCCGGGTCAAACTTGCTGTCCGAAAGGTAAAGTAATGCGGGGTGATTGCGGAGGACTTCCACGTTGCGGATAGCCGGGGGCAGCATGAGCGATTCGAGCGTTGGGCAATCGAGAAGCGGGGAGACATCGGTGACCTTGCCGGGGTTGAGGCTAAGCCAGACGAGGGGCATGCCGCGCAATGGATCGAGATTTTTGACCGACGCGTGGGCCAGATCGAGAAAGGCAATCGGCAACCCGCGGAGCGGCGAGAGATCGGTGATCTCAGGATGCGCTTGAAGATTGAGGCGAAGATTCGCACCGAACATCTCCACGGCCTCAAACTTCAATGTCGGCCAATGCTTTGCCAGAATCGCCCGTGCCTGCCGAGCCGCCGCGTTGCTGGTTCCGTAGATCTCCTGGAGTTGAGTGAGCGAGCGAGGGGCAGTTTCCGGGGCCAGAATGACCCGCTGGAGTTTCGGCAGGCCTTCGAGGGCGGCCATGTTGAGGCTGGATTTGACGATGGAGAGTTCTTCCAGCTCCCGGCACTCGGCCAGCGCGCTAATATCCAAGCCGTCGAATATCGCGCGCAGAATGCGCAAGGGACTGCCCCGCAACGGCTCCAAGTTTTTGATGAAGCTGTAATTAACGTCCAGCTCACGGAGCGGCAGGCCGGCGAGCGCGGAGAGGTCCCGCATGTGGCATTTCGCGATTAAAAGCTTTTCCAAAGGCATGTCGTGAAGCGGGGAGAGATCGGAGACGCCAGTGGCACCGATCCCCAGTTCGCGAAGCGGCATACCGCGCAGCGGGGAAATGTCTAGGAGGGGATTACTCTCCAAATAAAGCCGGGTCAGGTTCATTCCGCGCAACGGGCTGAGATCGACGATACGATTCCCTGCGAGATAGAGAGTTGTTAGCGGCAAGCCCGCGAGCGGCTTGAGGTCGGCAATGCCGGTATTGCCCAGGTCCAGGACCGTTATTGGAAGCCCGTGGAGCAGCGCAAGGTCGCCCAGCCTGAGTCCGCTGAGATCGACCATAAAGCTGCCGTTCGTCAGGCGCTGGACGTGGGTGTCGCGCCACCCGACCTGGCTCCGGTATTCCTTCAGCCGTGCACGAATGGCGGTCTCGGCGACGTCCTGCCCTTTACCCAGGAGGATGGCCAGCGGAGCGGCTTCGACCTTTCGATTCTGCGCGAGAAGCGCATCGACGAGTTGCATTTGGACGTCCCGCTTCAGCTCGGCGGCGGCCCCGTTCTCCCGGATCCACCGTTCGCAGAGCCCAAGGTTGAGCGAGGCAGCGGGATGATTTGGCTGCAGGGCGAGCGCGCGCCGATATTCCTCCGCGGCGGCTGGGAGCTGTTGCGAGGACTGGAGCAGATCGGCGCGGAAAATCCGATAGGCAGGGTTCTCCTGTGCGAGTTGGACGGCATAGCCGATTTTCTCGATCGCTTCCGCCGGTTTGCCGGCCTCGAGCAACGCGCGAGCTTGCTCGGCAAATGTCGGAGCCGTGCGTCGTAGATCGGCCAGCGTGGCCTTGGCACTCGCGGCTTCGCGTTCCGCACGGCGGCCTTCGATGATGGCCTTGGTGCCGAAGCTGCCGCCGACAAGGAGCACCGCCGCCACACCAATGGCCGCAGCTTTGTGGCGCTTCACGAGCAGTGTGAACTGCTTCCATGCGCCCGCGTTTTCCGCGCTGGTGGCGAAGCCGGTTTGGTAGGCGAGGAGGTCGGCTTGCAAGTCCTCGACGCGCGGGTAGCGCGCGGCCGCGTCGAGTGCCAGGGCCTTGCGCGCGACGGCGAGGAGGGAGGCGGGAATTTTCGATTCTGGATTTTTGACTTTCGATTGCGGGGCGGCCCATTCGACTTCGGCGCGCTGCACTTTGTCCACGATCTCGAGCGCGGCGCGGCCGGTGACGGCGGGGCGGAGGTGGAGCAGCTCGAAGAGGATCGCGCCGAGGGCGTAGAGGTCGCTGCGGGCGTCGAGGGTCTCGACTTCGCCGCGGGCCTGCTCGGGGCTCATGTAGGCGGGTGTGCCCATGATGGAACCGGCCATGGTGGCGAAGTCGGAAGTCGTAGGGCGGAGGGCGGAAGATTCCGCAATGCTGCGCGCGGAATAGACGGCGGTGCGCGGCGGCTCGCTGGCTTCCGACTTCCGCTCGCCGCCCTCCGACTTTTCCGCCAAAACTTTAGCCAGTCCCCAGTCCATGACGAGGACGACGCCGAAGTCGTCGAGCATGATGTTTTCGGGCTTGAGGTCGCGGTGGATGACGCCGCGCGAGTGGGCGAAGGCGAGGGCGTCGCAGACTTTTTGGAAGACGGTGAGCAGCGCGGAGAGCGGGTACTTTGCCACGGTCGCGGGGTCGCCGGCGGCGAGGAGGGCGAGGACTTTTTTCAAGGTCACACCGCGGACGAACTTCATGGTGTAGAAGGGCTGGCCGTGCCCGTCGGTGCCCAGCTCGTAGATGGGGACGATGCCGGGATGCTCAAGCTGGCCGGTGATCTGCGCCTCCTCGATGAAGCGCACGGCGTCGCCCGCCGCGCCGCTCTGGAGCATGACTTTCATAGCCACGCTGCGGTGGATGGCGGCGTCGCGCGCGGTGAGGATCGCGCCCATGCCGCCCTGCGCGACGAGCTGGCCGATTTCGTAGCGGTGCTCGCGCACGACTTCCTCCGGGAGGAGCTGGCGGACGGCGGCGAGGTCGGGCGGGAGCGAGCCACCGGTGCCGCCGGTAGGGACGCGGCGCAGCTCGACGGTGGCTTCGCCGATGGTGATTTTCTGCGAGGGAAAGACGCGGGTGTTTGCCGTGACGGGCTGGCCGTTGAGGAAGGTGCCGTTGCTGGAGCCGAGGTCGGCGATGAACAGCTCCCCGTAGTCGATGGTGAGGCGGGCGTGTTTACGCGAGACGAGCGGCGCGTCCACGAAGACATCGACGCCGGGCTCGCGTCCGAGCACGTACTCGCCGGGCGCGAGGACGTGGCGGCTCACCTCGGTGCCGCCGTGGCTGACGATGATTTCGATTTGAGGGACAAGCACGGCGGGCTTTAGCAAAAGCGGACAGCAGGGACAACCGGGGCTTTTCTGCGGGCCGAATTTTTTTCCCGAAAGAGGCTCGTTCTCTGGCATGGAAAGCGTTCTCCTTCGCAGCCGCGTTCTGAAACTTTTTCCAGCAGCCATGTCTTACACCGAAATCCCCGGCGGAGTGACCGCCGCCCAAGGCTTCCTCGCCGGCAGCGCCTACTGCGGCATCAAGGCGAGCAATGTGGACCGGCCCGACATCGCGCTGATTCACTCGCCGCAGGAGACGGTGGCGGCGGCGACTTTCACGACGAACAAGGTGAAGGCCGCGCCGGTGCGCGTCTCGCTCGCGCATCTGCGGACGGGCGATGTG
>JAYVNN010000287.1:0-4171 GCA_043758435.1 Chthoniobacter sp. | reverse complement strand
GCTTTCCCCGGCTGGAAGATCACCACCATCGGCGACGACATCGCGTGGATGAAACCGGGCGCGGACGGCAAGCTCTACGCCATCAATCCCGAGGCCGGATATTTCGGCGTCGCGCCGGGCACGAACCGCAAGTCCAATCCGAACGCGATGGACACGATTTCACGCGACACCATTTACACCAATGTCGCGCTCACCCCCGACGGCGGGGTGAGGTGGGAAGGCCACGACGATCCGCCGCCCGCCGGGCTGATCGACTGGAAAGGCCACCCATGGTCACCCGCCTCGAAGGAAAAAGCCGCGCACCCGAATTCGCGCTTCACCGCGCCAATGCAGAACAACCCCGCGCTCGCCGCCGAGGCCAACGACCCGCAGGGCGTGCCCATCAGCGCGATCATTTTCGGCGGACGCCGCGCCACGACGATGCCGCTCATTTTCCAATCCTTTAACTGGATCCACGGCGTCTATCTCGGCGCCACCATGGGCAGCGAAATGACCGCCGCCGCCGTCGGTGTCATGGGCCAGGTGCGCCGCGACCCGATGGCCATGCTCCCCTTCTGCGGCTACAACATGGGCGACTATCTCAACCACTGGCTCGGCATCCGCCGCGACCTCACCGACCCGCCGCGCATCTTTCACGTCAACTGGTTCCGCAAAGACACCGACGACAAATTTTTCTGGCCCGGTTTCGGCGAAAATTTCCGCGTGCTCAAATGGGTCATCGACCGCACCCGCGGCCGCGCCCGTGCCAGCGAGACGCAGATCGGCTGGATGCCGCGCTACAGCGAATTCGATTGGACGGACATGGATTTCTCACGCGAGAAATTCGCGCAGTGCATGCGCATCGACGCCGCCGAATGGCAGCGCGAACTCATCTCGCAGACCGAGCTTTTCCTCACCCTCCACGACCGCCTGCCCAAAGAGCTGATCTTCCAGCGTGAGTTGCTCATCTCGCGGCTGTAAAGAGCGTCCAACAGAACCGCCTCCCGCGGGTTGTCAGGGCGCGCGGGTTCCGCTTGATTTGGCGTCGCCCCCGTCCACCCACCACGCCCCGTGAACCCAGGCACCCCGGCCCATCGTTCCCATCTCATCGCCGCCCTCGCTGCGCTCCTCATCGCGGGCGCGGCGCTCGCCGCCGGGCTCGCGTGGTGCCAGCGCACCGAGCACCGCTACGTCCATGAACTCGCCACCGATTTCTCCGACGCGAAACTTCAGGGCGTGGCTTTGCAAAAAGCCGCCTTCGCCGAGGACGACCTGCTGCTGCTCTACGGCAGCTCGGAGCTGGTGAAAGAAATCCCGAACAAGGCGAGCGAGTTTTTCTACGATTACCCCACCGGCTTCCGCGTCTTCGCCGTGGGCAAGCCGGGCACCACCGCGCTTGCCGTTTTGCAAAAGCTCGCCGCCATCGGGCCGGACTTGCGCGGGCGCAAAGTCGCGATCTCCGTGTCGCCGAGTTCCTATTTCGCCGAGGCGGTCGATCCCGGCTATTACGCCGGCAATTTCTCCGACTTGCAGGCCACGGAAATCGCCTTCTCCTACGCGCTCAGCCACGAGCTAAAACGCGACGCCGCGCGCCGCATGCTCGATTATCCAAAAACGCTCGAAGATGACTGGCTCCTGCACTTCGCCCTCGCGCGGCTCGCACACGACACGCTCCTCGATCACGCGCTCTACACCGCGCTCCTGCCGCTCGGAAAATTGCAGTGCTGGATCGGCCGCGCGCAGGATCATTTCGAGGCCGCCGCCCACATCATCGATGCGCAGATTCGCGAAGACGCCGCGGAGCATCCCGGCGCGAAAAAACTGAACTGGGACGAGACTTTCAAACGCGCCGAGGTCATCGCCAAAGCGATGCGCGCCAAGGCGAAAAAATCCCCCGCGCCCGCGCTCGTAAAACGCCCCCACGGCTCGCGCGACAAAGCCTTTCTTCAAACGCTCGCGCACGCCGACGAGTGGACCGACTGCGAACTCCTCCTCCGCGCGCTCCGCGAACTGCGCGCCAAGCCGCTGCTCATGAGCATGCCCGTCCACGGCCCCGACCTCGAAGCAACGGGCGTCTCGCCCGAAGCCCGCCACGCCTACCTCGCGCGGCTCCAGGAACTCGCGGTGAAATACCGCGCGCCGCTCGTCTATTACGGACAGCACGAGGAAGACCCGAATTTTTTCTACGACAACCTCGATCACCTTGGCGCGAAAGGCTGGGTGTATTACAACCAGACGCTCGACGATTTCTACCACGAGCGCCTGCCCAATCCCTGACCGCCTATGACCCCCGCCGAATCCACCGAAAAAATCCTCACCGTCCTCGAGGAAATCGCCGAGACCGATGAAGTCCGCACGAATCCCGACCTCGCGCTTTTCGATTTGCAGGTGCTCGACTCGATGAAAACTGTCCAGCTCATCGTCGCCATCGGCCAGGAAATCGGCGTCGAAGTTTCGCCCGCGGAATTCGACCGCGAGGCGTGGGCCACGCCGCGGAAAATCGTGGACGACGTGCTCCGCCGCCTCGCCGCGTGAAGACCGTCCGCGCATGGCTGGAGGCTCATCCGCACGCCCGCACCGCGCTCCTCGCGCTCTACTATCTGGCGATCATCGCCGGCCTCATCGCCATCTACGGACGCGGCGATTTCTCCACGCCGCCGTTCGTTTACCAGGAGTTTTGAAAGCGTGGATCTGATCGCGCAAATCGACCGCTGGGGTCATCTCACGCCGGACAAACCCGCGCACATCAGCGGCGAGCGCGTGCTCACGTACGGCGAACTGCTCGCGCGCTCAAACGCCCTTGCCGCGTGGCTCGATACGGAGCTGGGCGAAAGTCGCGCGCCCGTCGCCGTCCACGGGCACAAGGAACCCGAGATGCTCATCGCCTTTCTCGGCGCGGTGAAAAGCGGACGGCCTTACGTGCCGATCGACATCTCGATTCCCGCACAGCGCGTCGGGCGCATCGTCGCGAATGCTGCCGCCGCGATCACGCTCACGCCTGCACGTGTCGCGGAGATTTCCAACGAACCACGCGACACGAAGCCACGCGACACGAAGCCACGCCACGCGAGGGGCGATGATCCGTTTTACATCCTCTTCACCAGCGGCAGTACTGGCGAGCCCAAGGGCGTGGTCATCACACACGAAAACCTCAGCCACTTCGTCTCGTGGATGCTCGCCGAGCAGCACTTTCTCCCCGGCGAGGAAACCTTTCTCAACCAAGCGCCGTTCTCCTTCGACCTATCGGTCATGGATCTCTATGCGAGCCTCGTCACCGGCGGCACACTTTTCAGCATCACCAAAGATCACGTCGCCAATTTGAAGTCGCTCTACGAAGCCTTCCGCGTCTCCGCGCTGACGACGTGGGTTTCCACGCCGTCCTTCGCGCAGATGTGCATGATCGAGCGCAGCTTCACCGAGACGATGATTCCCACGCTCCGCCGTTTTCTTTTCTGCGGCGAAACGCTCGCGCCGGAAACCGCGTCGCAACTGCTCGAACGCTTTCCACAGTCCGAGGTTTGGAACACCTACGGCCCGACCGAAGCGACCGTCGCTACGACCTCCGTCCGCATCACCCGCGAGATCGTGAAAAAGTGGTCGCCGTTGCCCGTGGGCGCGGCGATGCCCGGCACGCGCGTCGTCATCCTCGGTGAAAATGGCGAGCGCATGCCCGACGGCGAGCGCGGGGAAATCGTCATCGCCGGCGCGAACGTCAGCCCCGGCTATCTCGGGCGCGACGACCTCACGGCGAAGGCGTTTTTTAACTACGACGGCGCACCCGCCTACCGCACCGGCGACTGGGGCCGCGAGCGCGAGACGCAGATTTTTTTCGAGGGCCGCATGGACAGCCAGGTGAAGGTCAACGGCTACCGCATCGAACTCGGCGACCTCGAAGCCAATCTCCGCGCGCTCCCCGAGATCGCCGACGCCGTCGTGCTGCCCGTCGAGAAACAAGGCCGCATCGATGCGCTCGCCGCCATCGTCGTCCTCGCCGTGGAAAAAACCGGCAGCGACTTCGCCTTTACCGCGCAGCTCAAGACCCGCCTCGGCGAGCGCCTCCCCGCCTACATGATCCCGCGGAAATTTCTCTACATGGACGCCTTCCCCATGACCGCCAACGGCAAAGCCGACCGCCGCAAACTCGCCGAGCTGCTCGCATGAGCCGTTCGCGCAGCGAACGCGTGGCGCAGGC
>JAYVNN010000286.1:0-12729 GCA_043758435.1 Chthoniobacter sp. | reverse complement strand
CGGGCGCGTTTTGAAAGATTGGTAGCGCGTATGACGGCGATTTTTTCCACACCCATGCACCGCATGCTGCGCGTCTGGCTCGTTGTATTTTGCGCGCTCACGGGCGTCGCGGTGCAGGCGGCGGATGTCTCGGTGAAAGCGAGCCTGAGCCGGAGCGTCACGGTCATCGGCGAGCCAGTGCAGTTGCAAATCAAGATTACCAACGCCAGGAATGCGGGCGATGCGCCGGACGTGGCCGTGGAGGGCGTTAATATAGGTTTCGCCGGGACGACGGAGCAGCGGTCTTTGCAGTTCGGCTTTGGCAACAACCGCAACGAACGGTCGCTGATCCATCTTTACCAGGTAACGCCGGAGAAGAACGGGACTTTTACCATCCCGGCAGTCGAGATGGTGGTGGACGGGCAGAAATATAAAACCGAGCCGGTGACGCTGACCGTGCAGGCGAGCGCGGTGGAGGACTCCGCGCGGCCGCAGGCGCAGGGGAAGTTGGAGATCGTGCTGTCGAAAACGACGGCCTATGTGGGCGAGATGATTCCCGTCGAGCTGCGGCTCTACATGGACGCGCGGGTGCGCAGCCAGGTGGCGGCGATGCCGGAGATTTCGGGGGAAGGTTTCACCAAACAAAAACTGTCCGAGCCGCACCGTCCGCAGCAGGTGACGAAAGATGGGCGCGACTATGACGTGCTGGTTTTCAAAACGGCGATCACGCCGGGGAAGGCTGGTAAAATCAGCATCGGGCCGGGGGAGCTGATCTATAATGCGCAGGTCCCGCGGGCGCGGCGGAGCGGGCCGCGTAACATGTTCGATCTCGACGACGTTTTTGGTGATCCGTTTTTTGCGCAAGTGCAGCAGTTCAAAGTGAAGGCGGAGCCGGTGGAGCTGACGGTGAAACCGCTGCCGGCGGCGGGCAAGCCGCGCGATTTTTCCGGGGCGGTGGGGACGTTTCAATTCAGCGCCGACGGCAGTCCGCGGCAGGTGAAGGTGGGCGATCCCGTGACGATGAAACTGCGCGTGAGCGGGCGCGGAAATTTCGACCGCGTGGAGGCGCCCACGCTCAAGGATCCGGGCGGCTGGCGGGCTTATCCGCCGTCGGGCACTTTCAAAAAAGAGGACAGCGACGACGTGGGACTGAGCGGGGTGAAGACCTTCGAGATGGCGGTGATTCCCGAGGAAAAAAAGACGCAGATGCCCGCCTTCACGTTTTCGTTTTTCGATCCCGAGGCGGAGAAATACGTGACATTGGCGAGCGAGCCGGCGGCGCTGAAAGTGGACGGCGCAAAAGTCGCCGCGCCGCCGCCCGCGCCGAACGCGGCGGCAACCGCAGACGAGCCGAAAGGCGATGCGGCGGCGCCGAAATCCGCGTCCGTACCGACGGACATCCTCGGCCTGCGTTACGAGGCCGGGGTGCGGAAATCTTTCACGCCGCTGTTTGAGCGGCGGGAGTTTTGGCTGGCGCAGGCTGGCGTGCTGGCCGCGCTGCTCGTGCTCGTCGGGCTCCGTGTGCGCCGCGGGCCAAACGCGGAGACCACGCGCACCGCGGCGCTGCGGCGGGAAAAGGCGGGGCTGCTCGCGAAGCTGCGGCGGAGCGAAATCGCGCACGCGGAGTTTTTCGATGCGGCGGCGCGGGTCATTCAAATCGACGCGGCGCTGGCGACGGGCGCGGATGCCGCGGGCGTGGATGCGTCCGCGGCGCGCACGCTCGCAGGCGCAGATGCAGCGACGGCGGAAGTGATCGACGAGATTTTCAACGCGCGTGCGGAAATGCACTTCGCCGGCGGCAGGCGCGATGACGGACGCTTGCCGGGCGATGAGCGGACGCGGGTGCTGGCGGCGCTGGAAAAAATCGGGAGGAACCATGCGCAGCACTGATTTGAGAACCGCCGCCTTTTGTTGGTGCGCGCTGGCGTTCCTTTGTGGGCGGGCTTTCGCGGGTGGCGGGGATTTTGAGGCGGCGAATCAGGCGTTCGATCAGGGGAAGTTTGCCGAGGCGAAAGCGGGCTATGAAAAACTGGCTGATGCTGGCGAGTGGAGCGCGCATCTTTTCTACAATCTGGGCAATGCAGACTACCGGCTCGGCTCGGCGGGGCGGGCGATGCTGGACTACGAGCGCGCGCTGGCGCTCGATCCGGCGCACGCGGAGGCGCGGGCGAATCTCGCGGTGCTGCGGAAGCAGACAGGCGCACGGCAGCGCGCGGCGACATGGGAAGATGCGGTCTTTGCGCCGAAGTCCGTGGACGTGTGGACGATCGTGGTAGCAGCGGCGGCGTGGATTGCGATTTTTTCACTCGCGCTCATTGGCACGAGCAAGCGCGCGGAGAAATCCGGGCTGTGGCTGACGACAGTCGTGGCGCTGCTCATTGCCGCGTACGCGGCGGGCGTGCTGTGGTGGCGCGGGCAGGAGAGCGCGCTGGCGATTGTGGTGGCGCAGCAGACTGAGGCACGGCTGGCGCCGGCGGATAGCGCGGGGCTGGCGGAGGCGCTGCCGGCGGGCAGCCACGTGCAGGTGCTGAGCGAGCGGGGCGAGTGGATTTACTGCGTGCTGCCGGGCGCGGGGCGGGGCTGGATTCCGCACGCGGCGGTGGAGCGCGTACGACTGGGAGGCACCTGATGCGCGGGCTCGCCATCGTCTGCTGGATGCTGTGCGTGTCAGCGTTTGCGGGCGATTGGCGGGACACGCTGACGCCTCCGCAGCCGGGCGGTTTTCCACTCCCGCGGGCGCAAAAGGCGACCTACAAATTTGGCTGGGGAGCGGTCACGGCGGCGCAGGCGGACTTCGATTTTTCCACGACGAAAGGCGGTCTGCTGAAGCTCTCGGTGAAGGCGAAGACCACGGGCATGGTCCGTTCGCTCTGGCAGATGGACACACAGCACACGGCGTTCTGCGATGCCACGACCTTGCGCCCGGTTTCGCTGCAACAAACGAAGACCTACAAAGCCAAGACGCTGATCGCGAAGGTGAACTTTGCGGCCGATGAAGTGCAGGGCTGGCGGGAGTCGAAACCGGCGGGATCCTCACCGCCGAAGTGGCGGAGATTCAAATGCCCGGACGTTTTCGACCTGCACACGGCGCTGCTTTTCACGCGCAGCCAGCCGATGAAAGCGGGCGATATTTACCGACTGGTCGTCTATCCGGCGCGCGACGCATATCTCGCGGAGATCGAGGTCGCAGGGCGCGAAAAACTGACGGTAGGCGGGAAGGAATACAACGCGATCAAGTGTGCGCTGCGGCTCCAGGGAATCACGAAGAAGCTGGAGCTGGAGCCGCATGCGAAGTTCAAGCGGGCGTTTATCTGGGTCTCGGACGACCGTGACCGGATGCTGCTGAAAGTGCAGGCTGAAGTCTTCGTCGGGAGTGTATGGACGGAACTGGAGTCGGTGAAATTTGCGGAGCCGTGAAGGTCGGCGGCTAGGCTCATCAGCAGATGCTGAGGACTTTCCGAATCACGTCCTGCGGATTAGGAAGCTGCTTGTGCTCGACTTTTGGACTGTAGATCGCCGGTGCATCGAGGGCGGTGACGCGGAGGACGGGGGCGTCGAGGTCGTCGAAGCATTTCTCCTGAAGGATCGAGGCGATCTGGGCGCTGACGCCGCAGAAGGGTTTGTTTTCATCGACGAGAACAGCGCGGTGGGTCTTGCGGACGCTGGCGAGGATGGCGTCCTCATCGAGCGGGCGGATGCTGCGGAGGTCGATGACTTCGGCGGAAATATCGTGCTCGGCGGCGAGGAGTTCGGCGGCTTTTAGGGCGGTGAGAACGGCGCGGCCGTGGGCGATGAGGGTGATGTCGGTGCCTTCGCGCTTGATGTCGGCTTTGCCGAGCGGGATGAGGTATTCCTCTTCGGGGACTTCGCCCTTTTCGCCGTAGAGGAGGGTGTTCTCCATGAACATGACAGGGTCGTTGTCGCGGATGGCGGTTTTCATCAGGCCTTTTGCATCGTAGGCGGTGGCGGCGCTGACGACTTTGAGGCCGGGGACGCTGGCGAGCATGTTTTCCGGGGTATGGCTGTGGGTGGCGCCGACATTGGTGCCGCCGTTGGCAGGGCCGCGGATAACGATGGGACAGTTGATAAGTCCTCCGGACATATAACGAATCTGACCGGCATTATTGATGATCTGATCCCAAGTGACGGTGGCGAAGCTCCAGAACATCAGCTCCATGACGGGACGCAGGCCGAGCATGCTGGCTCCAATACCCATGCCGATAAAGGCGGCTTCGGAGATAGGCGTATCGACGACGCGCTTGTCTCCATACTTCTTCCAAAGACCCTTGGTGACTTTGTAGGCTCCGTCGTATTGGGCTACTTCCTCACCCATGAGGACGACATTAGGGTCGCGCTCGATTTCTTCGGCAAAGGCTTGGTTCAGGGCGTCGCGGTATTCGATGAGTGGCATGGAAAAGCTGAATGTTGAAAGTTATGAGTCTCGTCGCTTCGGTGTGGACTTACTTTCCAGTTAGTCGTTGAAGAAGTGTTTGCCAGTGCGTCCAGCTTCGGTCTGGCGATCGACCTCGAAGTAAACGTCCTCGAAAATGCTGGCGTCGCTTGGAATGGGGCTTTCCTCGGCGAATTGCGCGCTGGCTTCGGCCTCGGCTTTGGCGGCTTCGCTGATTTCAGTGAATTGCTCCTCGGTGATGACCCGTTCTTCGATCAGCCGCTTTTTGAAAAGCTGGATGGGGTCATGGTCGCGCTTGTAGGTCTCAATTTCTTCCTCGGGGCGATAGCCGCCCTTATGTTTTGCGTCGGCGACGGAGTGTCCGTAGTAGCGATAGGTGTCGAACTCAAGGATCGTCGGCTTTGACTCATTATGCGCGCGGTCGATAGCCTTTTGAGTAACAGCGCGGACTTCGTAGAGGTCTTCGCCATTGGCCTGCGCCCACTCGATGCAAAAAGCCTCGCCGCGTTGGGCGAGGCAATCTTTTACCACTGACGAGCGCTCGAGACTGGTGCCCATCGAGTAGCCGTTGTTTTCAATAATGTAGATGACGGGCAGCTCAAACAGGGCGGCCATGTTAAGGGACTCGTAGAAGCAGCCCTGGTTGACCGCGCCATCGCCGAGGAAGCACATGGCGGCACCTTTGAGCCCTTTGTATTTCAACCCGTAAGCCAGCCCTAGCCCGAGCGGGGTCTGGCCGCCGACGATGCCGTGACCGCCCCAGTAATTCTTGTCCGGCGCGAAGAAGTGCATGGAGCCGCCTTTGCCTTTGGAGCAGCCGGTGGCTTTGCCGTAAAGCTCGGCCATGCACTCGTTCATGCCCATGCCGACGGCGAGGGCGTGGCCGTGGTCGCGGTAGGCGGTGATGACGTGGTCGTCGTCGCCCATGAGGGAACAGGTGCCGACGGCGACGGATTCCTGGCCGATGTAGAGGTGGAGGAAGCCGCCCATTTTGCCGCCGTTGTATTGCTTGAGCGCCTGCTGCTCGAAGCGGCGGACGCGGAGCATCTCGCGCAGGAGGCGGATTTTGTCCTCGGCGGTGAGGCTTTTGTTGATGGGTGCGAGAGCGTGATCGGTGGTCTTAATGGCGGTGCTCATAAAAGGTGTCGGCGCAAACAGCGCGTGAGTATTAGCGGCGGGTCGCGTTTCTGCAATAGCCAACACCGCGGAGGTGCAAATTCTGCGCCGGGTGTGCCATCTTTCGATGGAAAGCGGGCGCGTACTGGCGCGTCAGGCCGGGGTGAGGCCGAGATGCTGCCCGATTTGGCGGCGGAGGTCGCGCTGGATGGTCTCGACCTTGAGGTTCGCGTTGATGACGGTGAACTCGTGGTCTTTCGCCAAGGTCTGAAACTCGGTGGAGAGGAGGCGCTGGTATTTGATGAAGCTGTCGAACATGTCGCGCGAGAGGCCGAGATCCATGCCGCTTTCCCAATAGTCGAGGGTGGGGTTTTTCTGGAAGTTGCGCTCGACGAGCTGGCGGGCACCGACGCGGAAGTAAAAGATGGCGTCGGGGACGAGGGCTGGGCTGTAAAGATTGCGCACCCAAGCGCGGTCGGCTCCGCGGACGACATCGCGCGCCATGAGGGTGTAAATGTAGCGGTCAGCGAGGACGATGAGGCCGGCGCGGAGGGCGGGGATGATTTCGTGGACGAGTTGATCGAAGAAATCCGTGGCGTAGAAAAGCGATAACGTGGTGTGGGTAAGGATGTTGCCTTGTTTTGCGTCCTCCAGTTCTTCGGCGACCAGATTCGACCGGCGGAGGCCCATGTGGCGGACGGCGAAGCCATTAGCCTCCAGCCATTGGCTGAGCTGGGCGATCTGCGTGGAGCGTCCGGAGCCGTCCGCCCCCTCGATGGCGAAGAGTTTCCCAGCAAATTTCGCATCTCGGACTTCAGGGAGGGGGCGGCCGAAGAAAGGTTGGTCTTTGCGGGGCATTTTAAGGAAAATGAGACATCACGGAACCAGAAGTCTTATAAAAAATGGAAACAGATTGCTGATCGTCACAATAATTCATCTTTCGATGTCATTTTCTGCCTTTGTAAGCAGGAAGATCGATTGTTTCCCGGATTATTTGGCGAACTTTAGCCTGTTGAATGTGAATTTCCTCGGTGGCATCAATGGGAGTAAAACCACAGCGTTCACGCATCGCTTCGTATTCTGCATGCACTTTACCCTGGAAAATGCGGAAACTCTCGTACGGATCGGTGCTCCAGCCCATATCGAGGCCGGCTTCGTGATATTTGAGGGCGGGACGACCTTCGAGGATGCGGTTCAGCGAGATTTCGAGCGGGACGCGGAAATAAAAGGTGATGTCGGGCAGCACGGCGAAACTGTAAAGCTCGGCCACCCAGTCGCGATCCACGCCGCGGACGGCATCGCGGGCGAGCGCGGTGAAAAGGTAGCGGTCGGCGAGGACAATATAGCCGGCGCGGAGGAGCGGGAGGATTTGGCGCTCATAGCGGTCGGCGAAATCTGTGGCGTGGATGAGCGAGAACGTGGTCGGGGTGAGAAGCTGGCTCTTTTTGCCTTTGGTGGTGGACTTTTTGACGAGGATGGAGGAATTCCATTGAGTAAAGAAAACGCGATAGCCTTCGAGTTCGAGCCAGCGTTTGACGAGGTAAATCTGGGTGGACTTGCCTGAACCATCGAGGCCCTCGACAGCGATAAGTTTGCCGGTGTAATTGCGTTTCTGGGCGACCACAGGAAGGATTGTTGCGACTCGGCGACGGATTGCAACGGAAATCCCCACGCGTGTCATCACTCTTTCAAAACATTGAACACCAGCCATTCGTGATTTACAAATCACGCCTGAAGACCGTATGGATTTTACCTCATTGATCGAATCAGCCCGACAGGTTCGGGAAAAAGCTTATGCACCGTACTCACACTTCAAGGTGGGAGCAGCCGTGCGGACTAAAAGTGGACGGGTATTCACCGGATGCAACGTCGAGAATCTTTCGTTCGGATTGACGATCTGTGCGGAGAGGGTCGCGGTTGGTGCTGCGGTGGCGGCGGGGGAGCGTGATTTCGAGGCGCTGGCTGTAGTGGCGGATTCCAAGGAGCCGGTGACACCTTGCGGCGCGTGTCGGCAGGTGCTGGCGGAATTTTCCACGACGCTGCCGATCTGCTCGGCGAATCTGGAAGGAGAGGTCTATGAGTCGAGCATCGCTGAACTGCTGCCACGCGCGAAAGAAGGCATCTTGGGGACATAACTGTTCCACGTAGAACACACATGTTTGTCTATCCTAAGAAATACGATGTGATCGTCATCGGCGCGGGTCACGCTGGGATTGAAGCCGCGACGGCTTCAGCCCGGCTGGGCTGCGAGACGCTGATGTTGACGCAGAATCTCGACTCCGTCGGGCAAATGTCATGCAACCCGGCCATCGGCGGTCAGGCAAAAGGGCAGATCGTCCGTGAAATCGACGCGCTCGGCGGGGTGATGGGCCTGAATACGGACGCCACAAGCATCCAGTTTCGCATGCTGAATGCGGCGAAAGGGCCGAGCGTCCGCTCGCCGCGAGCGCAATGCGACAAGAAGGCCTACCAGTTTCGCGCCAAAGCCGTACTGGAACGACAGGAGCGACTTGATTTGAAGCAAGGCAATGTCGTGCGGATTTTGGTGGATGACAGCGGTGTGTGTGGTGTGGAGACAAACCTCGGGCTGCGCGTCATGGGACGGGCGATTATCATCACGACTGGGACTTTTATGCGCGGCCTGCTCCACGTCGGTCTGCAAAACCAAGCAGGCGGGCGGATGGGGGACAGCTTTTCTACACTCAGCGACAGCCTCAAGGAGTTGGGATTTGAAGTTGGACGCTTCAAAACCGGGACACCGTGCCGCTTGCATGGGAGGACGATTGATTTCACTCAATGCCAGAAGCAGGAAGGCGACGACCCTGCCCTCCCCTTTTCCTACATGCCACAAGAGCTGGCCGCGGAAAAGCACGACATTTTCTCTCTCAATCACTGGCAAAATGGAGTGTTCCATGTGGAACAGCTCCCGTGCTGGATCACGTATACCACCAGCCAAACCCACGATTTGATCCGCGCCAACCTCGATAAGTCCCCGCTTTACGCGGGCAAGATCGATGGCGTCGGCCCGCGCTACTGCCCTTCCATTGAGGACAAAGTCGTCAAGTTTGCCGAGAAGACTTCCCATCAGATTTTTCTCGAACCGGAGGGGCGGCATACGGAGGAGTATTACGTCAATGGAGTTTCGACCAGTTTGCCGATGGAGGTGCAATACGCCTTTATCCGCACCATTCCCGGTTTGGAAAACGCCGAGATCATGCGTCCCGGCTACGCCGTGGAATACGATTACTGCCCGCCGACGCAACTGAATCACTCTTTGGAAACTCAGCGCGTTCCCGGTCTCTATTTCGCGGGACAAATCAACGGCACCTCCGGCTACGAGGAAGCCGGCGCCCAAGGGCTAGTAGCCGGGGCCAACGCCGCACTCAAGATCTTGGGGAAACCCCCGCTCCATCTTTCCCGCTCCGACGCCTACATCGGCGTCCTCATCGACGACCTCGTCACCAAAGGCACGCCCGAGCCGTACCGGATGTTCACCAGCCGGGCCGAGCATCGGCTTGTCCTCCGACAAGACAACGCCGACTTGCGCCTCACTCCCCTAGCCCATGCCTGTGGCCTCGCGAGCCGGGCACGACATGAAAAAACTGAGCGCAAAATCGCCGACCTCGTTCGGCTGCGATCTTTCGCCGAGTCCACCCGTTTTGGCGAAACCCGCCTAGCGCAGTGGCTGCGCCGGCCTGAGTCGTCGGTCGAGCAGCTCCCATTGGAAATGCGGAGCGGGTTCTCCGCTGAATGCTGGGAGGCTATGGCGATTGAGATCAAGTACGCTGGCTACATCAGCCGCCAGAACGCAGCGATCGGCAAACTCCAGGCGAGCGAGGAAAAGCGCATCCCCGCGCAACTTGATTTCAACACCCTGCCCGGACTTCGCGCTGAAACACGTCAGAAACTTGCGTGTGTCCGCCCAGAAACCCTCGGCCAAGCCGCCCGCATCAGCGGGATCACCCCGGCTGATTTGGCGCTGCTCTCCGTCCTTATTCAGCGTCCGGTCACAGCGGAGTCCTGACTAAATCCCGGTAAAATGCCGGATCAATCCCACGGTGATCCCGGCAAGAATGACCGGAATCACCCCCCATTTCCACCGGACGAGGCCGATGAAACCGACGCTAACTAAAAACAAACCGAACCATTCGGTTTTAGCCCGACCGACCCACAGCACCTCCGAGCCAAACCGGACCGCAAGACTCGCGATCACCCCGACGACAGCCGCCGTGATCGTGGAAAGCGCCGCGCTCAATGCCGGGAGCCGCCGCAGCCGCTCAATGTGCGGCGCACCGAGAAAAACCCAGATGAAGCATGGCACGAACGTCACCCATGTCGTCAGCGCCGCGCCGAGGGTCGCCGCCGTCAGCGGCGCGAGCCCGCCGGGATGCTGCCACGCACCGACGAACCCGACAAACTGCAGCACCATGATGAGCGGCCCCGGCGTCGTCTCGGCCAGTCCTAGACCGTCGAACATCTGCCCCGGTGCGAGCCAGCCGAAATTCCATACCGCCTCCTGCGCCACATAGGGCAGCACCGCGTAAGCCCCGCCGAAGGTCACGACCGCCGCTTTGCTGAAAAACAAACCCTGCTGGAAAAGCGACTCCTTCCACCCATGCCAAAAGCCGGCGGCGAGCACTGGCAGCCACCAGAGCAGCCCGCCGGTCAGGAGGATTTTTAGAGTTCTGGTAAAAGACGCATTCCTCTCGCGTTCGATACCTTTCGTTGGTTCCTTCGGAGCAGAACCCGCGGGCTCAGGCGTGGTTGCATCGGGCGCGATGAAACTTTGCGGCCACCACCGCGAGCCGAGGAATCCGATCAAACCGGCAACGAAAACAAGGAGGGGAAAAGGCAGGTTAAAAAAGGCGATCAACAAAAACGCCCCGATAGCGAGGCCGGCCATGAACCTGTTCTTCACGACTTTTTTCCCGATGCGGACCGCGGCGGCGGCGACAATCGCCAGCACCGCCAGCTTCAAACCCGCGAGCACCCCGGCGGCCACCGGCAAAGTGCCAAAGGTCACATACGCGTAGCTCAACACCCAAAGAATCGCCGCCGATGGCAGTACAAAAAGTGCGCCCGCGACAAGCCCGCCCCAAGTGCCGTGCAACAGCCAGCCCGCATAAATCGCCAGCTGCTGCGCCTCGGGGCCGGGCAGCAGCATGCAGAAATTCAGCGCGTGCAAAAAGCGCTCTTTGCTGATCCAGCGCCGCCTTTCCACCAGCTCCTCGTGCATGATGGCGATCTGCCCTGCCGGCCCGCCGAAGCTGATGAAACCGAGCTTCAGCCAGAAGCGGAACGCTTCGCCGAAGGTTGGCGGCGGGACGGGAGCGGTGCCGGGCATGCGCAAATCGCTAGCGGTTCACTGCCGCCCGCGCGAGCGCCGCGAGCAAGCTGGACCAGTCTTCCTCAGTCGTCTCCCAGCCGCTGCTGAAACGCAGCACGCGCGACGCCTCGCCCGCGCTGAAACCCATCGCCGCGAGGACGTGTGAAGTCTGCTCCTTGCCGCTCGCGCACGCCGAGCCGGTGGAGACGGCGAAGCCTTGCTTGTCCACCCGCACCACCCAGCGCTGGCGGCAGTCGGGCAGCTCGGGCATGACCACGGAAACCGTGTTCCAAAGCCGCTCACTATTCGCGACGACGATTTTCGCGTCCCGCAATTCGTGCGTGAGTTGTCTTTCAAAATTCACCCGTCTCGCGAGTTGCGGAGCAGTCCCAGCATTCGCCAGTTGCGCCTCCCTCTCCTCCAGCGCCGCAATCATCGCGAGCACTCCGGCCACGTTTTCCGTCCCCGCGCGACGCCCCTCCTCCTGCGGCCCGCCGACGAGCAGCGGATGAAATTTCACCGGGCATTTTATGAAACCCACGCCCTGCGGCCCGCCTATTTTATGAGCGGACCCGATCATATAATCGCAGCCACCCAACCCGGCCGCCGGGAGTTTTCCCACCCACTGCGCGGCGTCGCAAAAAAACGGCACCGCCCGTGCGCGGCACAGCGCCAGCGCCTCCCGCCACGGCTGCAAGACGCCGGTTTCATTGTTCGCCGCCATGACCGCGACCAGCCCAGGACGCCGTTTCTCCAGCTCCTCAGCGAGCCATTCGAGATTCACCACGCCTTCACGCGTCACCGGGATCAGGCGGTACGCTTTGGGAAAATAGTGCTGCGCTGCCGCGAGCACGCACGGATGCTCGATGGCCGAAAGCCACACTTCTTCCGCGCCCGCCCGCGCCGCGTGATGCAGCACCGCATTGCCCGCTTCCGTCGCCCCGCCCGTCCACACGAGCTCCGCCGCCTCGCACTCCAGCCAGCCCGCCAGCCGCTCCCGCGCTTCCGACAGCGCCGCGTCCGCCCGCGATCCGAGTCGGTGCGGGCTGGAGGGATTGCCGACAAACCTCTCCACTGCCTCCATCCATGCCGTACGCGCGGCAGCGGAAACCGGATATGACGCGTTATGATCGAAGTAGATCATATCAAAACCACCAGCCGGGCGCAAATGGGTGCCGGCCAGCGCCGTCCGAGCAGAGCGGCATTTTGGTTTTAGTGAGCGGGGACATCGCCCCGCAGCATAGCGCCCCGCCCGCCCGCGACAATTCCATTCCCGCGCGCGCTTGCACCGCCCACGCCCGCCGCTAACGTCGCGCCCGTGTCCGTCCCAGCGCCCACCACCTTTTACAAACGCTCCAACTTCGTCACCCACCTCCCCACCGACTGCCTGTACAGCCCATCGCATTTTTGGCTGCGCGAAATCGAACCGGGCCGGTGGCGCGTCGGCTTCACGAAATTCGCCACGCGCATGCTCGGCGAGATCGTGGAGGTGCAGTGGGAAAAGGCGGACGCTGCGCCGGTCGCGAGCGGCGAAATCATCGGCTCCATCGAGGGTTTCAAAGCGATCAGCGACATCTACTGCGTGGCCGACGGCCGCTTCGCCGGCGGCAACTCCGCGCTGCGCGACGACATCGAACTCGTCAGTCGCGAGCCCTACGCCGACGGCTGGCTTTACACCGTCGAGGGCCGGCCCGATATGAAATGCACCGACCTCGCCGCCTACCGCGCGCTGCTCGACACGACCATCGACCGCATCCTCGAAAAACAAGCTCACGAAGAATGACCGCAAACTCCATTCAGGCCCGCTACATCATGCTCGGCGGCTTTCTCGGCGCGGGCAAAACCACCGCCGTCGCCGCGCTCGCGCAGCAGCTCACGGCGCAGGGTTTGCGCGTCG
>JAYVNN010000285.1:0-4215 GCA_043758435.1 Chthoniobacter sp. | reverse complement strand
GTGGAGCCCGATGGCGGGAGGTTCAAGGTTGTTGATTGGGAGGAAAGCACCGTGCTCACATGCGCGGATGAGCCGAGTGCCGGCCAGTACGTTGCGCTGCTGAATCAGGCATACCGCCGCGGCTTCAAGGCCGGAATCCGCAAGGCGCGCAGGGCATCATAGGCAGCGCTCCGTCGTCGCTCGTCTCGGTTTCAGAAGCCTTACTTCAGCGTCTTGATGAAAAGAATCAGCGACTCGATCTGGGAGTCGGTGAGCGCACCCGCGTAGCTCGGCATGGCGTATTCGCCGCGCTCGTAGCCGGCGACGATTTTGGCGGGGGGATCGATGATGGATTCGCGGATGTAGGCCGCGTCGGCGACGGTGTGGCCCTTCTTTTTCTCCGTGGTGAAATACTCGCGCTCGCTGCCGAAGAGGCCCTTCCACGTGGGGCCGACATGGGCCATGTCCGTGCCTTCCTGCGAGTGGCACGCGGCGCAGCCGAACATCTGCGCGAGGCGGCGGCCTTCCTCGGGAGTCGCGGGCGTCGCGTTCTGCGCGGTGGCGGCGCGCGGGGTGAGGTCCACGGTGATGTCGCCGAAGCCCTCGGCCTTCGGGTCGAACTTCGCCAGTTCGTAGGGCGTGGTGTAGGCATTGCCCTCGAAGTGTAATGTGGCGGCGGCGCCCTCGCCGCCGTTTTTAGGATGACGCGACGAGGGCGGCGCGTCCACATTCTGCGACGAGGGCGTCGCAGCCACAGTCGCGAGCGACCAGCCGACGCGGAGCTGCATCACGGGCTTCATGCCGGGCACGCCGATGAAGACGCTGCGCCCGTCCTTTGAAACATACGCGCTGCTCGCGCCCAGGAAGTCCTGGCCGGGCTTGCCGTCCTCTTTGAAAAGCCCGGAGCCGTATTTGAAAGTGCGGATGTAGTGAAAGGTCGCGAGCGAATAGCTCGCGGGGTCGGCGGCTTTCTTCGCGTCGAGCGGCACGTCGAAGCGCAGCAGCACGCCCTTGTCCATCGGCACGATCTCGCTCGGCAGCGAGCAGGGCGCGCCAGTGTAGCGCACGCGGGCGAGGCCGCTGATGCGCGTGGCGGTGGTGCCCCAGCCGATGATTTGAAAACCTGCGACGCAGAGCTGTCCGTCTGCGGGGTTCACGGAGCCATTCAGCGGTGGAAAATCGAATGCGTTCGTGATGCTGACGACGGCGGCCTGGGGCTTCGCGGTGCGGTTGTTGAGCAGCACTCGAAAAAGCTCCGGCTTGTTGAAGCCGATGTGGACGAGCGAGTCGTTGAGCGCGCCCATCTTCGCGTCGAACAGCCACACTTGCGAAATGGCGGAGGCGTTCACCGCGTGCGGAATCCACATGAGCGGATCGGCGATCGGCGCGGGATATTTTTCCTTCGCCTGCAAGTCGCTGAGGAAGCCGTGAAATTCGCCGGGCGATTTGTCGCCGCGCACAATGTAGAGCGGCGTGCTCGGCACATACTGCCCCTCCTGATCCGCAGCGGTGATGAGTCCGGTGCGGACGTTCACGCCGATGGCTGGTTGGCGGAAACCGTAGCCGAGCACGGTCGCGCGCGCGCCGTCGGCGGAAATGCGCAGGACGCTGCCGTTGTGTTTTCCGAGCGTCGTTGCCTGCTGTCCGCCTTTCGCGATCACGAATTCGCCGTCGGGCGCGAGCCGCAATGTGCTGGGGAATTCGCGCATGTCGGCGGTCTGCGCGAAGGCGTTCGAGAAAAGCTCATGCACGTCCGCTTCGCCATTTCCATCCGTGTCGCGCAGGTGCCAGATGCCGTTGCGGTCGAAGACGAAAATCTCGCCGTCGCGAATCGCGAGCGACATCGGCTCGTGCAGGCCGGAGGCAAAGCGGTGCCAGCGCACAATGCCGCCCTTTTCATGGAGGCCGCGGATGAACCACACGTCGCCATCGAGTGTCACGCCGACGCCGGTCCCGTCTTTGAAAAACTGGATGTCGCCGATGCGCACGTCGCGCTTCCACGGGTTGTCGAGCGGAAGCGCGACGTCGTCCACGACGTAGGCGTCCTTTGCGGTGGAGAGTTTCGCTTTGCTCGTGACCTCCTGCGGCCAGCGTCGCGCGGGCGTGTCGCGTGGAATTTCCCTCGGCGCGACGACGGGAGCCTGGCCGGAGTCCGCGAGCGTGATGCAGAAGAGCGCGGGCTTATCGTGCGCAGGCACGCGGACGATCCACATCGTGGCGTCGTCGAGAATCTCCGCGGTGTCCTGTGCGTGCGGTGTGCAGAGCGTGAGGGAAGCGACAAGTTCCTCGACTGCGGCATTGTTCTTCGCGCCCGCGACGAGCAGCAGCGGCTTCGGCGAAGGGCCGATTTCAAAGTGCCGTTCGACGACTGGCTGGCCGTCGTGCTCCGAGAGTGTGGTCCACTCGCGAACGTCCGCGCCTGCCGCAGTGTATTCGAGCACCACCCCGCTTTGCACGAGCCGCACAGCTTTGAATTTTCCCATCGCCACCGGCAGCGGGCCGCGACCGACTTCCTCGGGGCTCGGCGCAGGTTCGCGCGGGTCTTCGAGCACCGCGTGCCCGCCGCTCTGCCAGCCGGGCCAGATGCCATTCGAGAGCCACAATTTTCCATCCGGCTGCGGCGCGGGAAACTGCCCGCCGGGAGTCTTGCGGCTGGAGTCGTGATAGGATCCCGATGCAAGTGCCTTCGGCGTGACGCCCGGTCCGCGCCAGACGGCGGCGACGCGAAGCAAATCCGTGTCGAAGCACATCCAGCAGTCATGTCCGAGATTCAGGACGAGTCCGCGCGGCGTGAGATTGTGTGCCGCGATCCCCGAGTGCCGTGCGTCGAGGATGGACGAGAAGAATGGAAAATCCGGCTCGACCCATGCCGCCCACGGCGAAGGCTCCGCGGGCTTATTGTTCTTCGGCGCCGCGTCGCTCACAGCAGCGATGCAGAGCAGCGCGAGTGTGATGAGGAAAAAGGAGCAAGGCCCCGTGGAAATATCGCGATGGCAGAATGGGGGAGACTGAGAATGCCTGGGGATCGCGATGTGCATTTCACGTTGATGCCGACTTCGCACTGCGGCTCAAGTCCGCTCGTGGGTGGGTAGTGTCCTAATTTGAAATTGTCTCACAGTGTGTGATCGGCGTTGCGATTATTTTGAGAAGAACCACTGGCGAGAAGTCGGGAGAAGCAGGCACAGCACGGCAGTGCCACGAAGGGCAGCGGTAACTGTGAACACCACGCGGTCTGCACTGGACTCCAGCTTGCTGAGGTATTCCGGAATGTGATACACGCCAACAGCGGTAAGGAAAAAAAAGATCCAGAACGCCCAGCTATGGCCGCGGTAGAGCCCGTGAATCACAAAGAAGAAAAGCAGGCAGAGTGATGGAAATAGTAGCCATGTTGCGGGCCGGTCCCATTTAACCGAATAAAGCGCCGCATTCGCAAAAAATACACTGTAGGCAGTCCCCGTGCATGCAGTCGCAATAACTACGGACAGTGGCGGTTTTCCCATTAAACTGCTCATCTTTAGCGACCCTTCTTGGCTTCCGAAACGCGAGGTTGCAAACCTCGCCGCCATTTTTTTGCGCAGCCCTTTAAACTGGCGGCACGCCTTTGCGTTGGCCGGGTTTGCCGGGGACGGGTTTCGCCGCGCCCGGAGCCACTTTTCCCGGACGTGCGGCACCGGGACGCACGGCTCCGCCGGCAGGGACACCGGGACGCCCGACGGGACCGACTCGGCGCGTCGCGACGATCGGACCACCAGGACGGACGAGCACACCCGGCGCGTATCCCCTGTGCGGGACATACACGGCTTCCACGTCCGGCCGATACAGGCGCCGCCGATTATAATAGCCTGGTCCATAGCCCGCCCCGTAATAGCCGGGCGCATAGTAGCCCGGCCCGTACGCGGGACGCAGCGGCGGAGGCGGCGGCAGACAGCCGGTGAAGAGGACGCAAATCGCGAGTGAGACGGGGAGGATGGCTTTCATGTTTGGGAATGTCTGTGGGTTAGTCGGAAGCGTGCGCGTCGAAATTCAAAGCAATCGCCGGTTCACTTCATCCGGTCGAAGTTTTTCTGCAAAATCTGCCAGTCGGGAACTCCCGCGACCTTCGCGCGGCTTTCAGCGATCAGCTTCGCCTCGTTCGCATTTTTCGTCGGGCGGTTCACTTTGAAAAAGGTGCCGAACATTCCGGGCCACGGCGCGTCGCACAGTTTGTACGCGGCGTATTCGTCCGTCACGTCGTGC
>JAYVNN010000284.1:0-4221 GCA_043758435.1 Chthoniobacter sp. | reverse complement strand
GCGAAGTCCCGCTCCGCGCCGTGCCCGAACAGCCCGGCATGTATCGCGGCGATTTCGTCGCGCTCGAGCCCGGCACGCACCGCTTCGCCGTGAAAAATGATCCCGGCACCGTGCTGGAGCTGAGCGTCACCGAGCCGAAATTCGAAACCGGCGAGACCGCGATGAACGAAGCCCTGCTCAAACAAATGGCCGAAGCCAGCGGCGGCGCATATTTCCGCGAGGAAAATTTGTGGCAATTTCCAAAGGCAATCTCCGCGAAAGCCGAACGCATCCAAGGCACCCTCGACGGCGAACTATGGTCTTCCCCGCTCATGTTCGCCCTGCTGTTGACCGTCGCGACTCTCGAATGGGCGCTGCGGAAAAAATGGCAGTTGAAGTGAAGTGACGAGCGTAGTCGCTCTCTGTCACGAATCATTCGGCCACATCATCGCCGGTACCGCGCTATGCGGCCAAGGCTAGCTTCTCCGCTACCGAGAAAATATCGTCGCGGTGCTCTTTGAGTGAGGCGCGGACGCGGGGGATGGAGTCGGCGGCTTGGAGGTCGGCGGTGGTGTTGATGGCGGCGGGGTGGAAGACGGTCGCGAGGAGGAGTTGGGCCATCATGGTGTCGGGAGTTTCCGGCTGGCGCGCGGGAGCGGTGGGCTCGGCTGGCTCGTCCTCTTCTCCCAATTCGGATGCGGGCATTCCGGCGAGTTCGCGGACGCGGGGGTAGAGTTCGAGGAGCATGTCGCGGAGGGCTTCGTCGGAGGTGGTGGATTCGAGCAGGCGGACGACTTTCAGGACGAGGGGCAGGATGCTGCTTTCGGGGCCGAAGGAGGCGAGTTCGGCTTCTTCAATGTCGCTAAGGGTTTCGCCGAGGCGAGCGCGGGCTTCGGCGAAGCCGAGTCGCAGTCCGAGCGGGGGACGGGGGAAGGCGGCGAGCTGCTGCTCGAAGTAGGCTCGGGCTTCGGGCGCCCGGTCGCGGGCGAGCAGGAGGAAGCCGCGCGCTTCCACGAAGGCGGTGCGGCATTCGCCGGTCAACTCGTCAGGAAGTGATAGTAGAGCTTCAGCATCTGTAAAAAGGACTTCGCGTTCAGCCGAAGTCTCTGAACGCATTGCAAGCGATTGTTTAAGTAAGGCTAGACCAAGATGCTGCGCCGGACCCATCTCAGGATTATCCTGCACCAACTCGACTACTCCGACAGGTGACTCATCGTCGGTAAGCAAGGGCGTCTGATTTGCAAATTCAAGCCATCGCTGATCAAATGCGGCGAGCCGAGATTTCGCAAAGTCGGAGCCTAAATTCGCCGCTTCTCGATAGAGGCGATGAGCTTCTTCGCGCTCTATAAGATCTTGCCTATCTGCGCTCCGACGAAAAAGAATGTCCCCTAGACTCGTTCTGCAACGAGCGTCAGTCGGTAACATCCTGCACGTATCCCGATAAAGTTGTTCGCTCTCCACAGTGCGGCCAGTTTCCTGCAGTAGCGCGGCCAAGCCATCCCGCGGCACTGCCTGATCTGGAAAATCAACAATAGCCTTTCTGTAGACGGCTTCCGCCTGTGCTAGATTGCCTTGCTTTGCGAGCACTTCTGCGAGTCCGCAGCGAACCGAAGGCTCAGACGGAAATTCTGTGGTCGCCTCTTGATAGATTCCTTTCGAGGTTTCCAAGTCGCCGATCTCGCGATATAGGCGAGCAAGTTCGGTCCGAACATAAGTATTGTAGGGTATACGGAAACGAGCACTCCAGAGAGTGTCCATAGCCTGACGTTTTGCAGTTTGTGAACGCTCGATGTTGCCCTGCTTTCGCGCATGTTTTGCCTGCGACCAAAGGCATCGCGCGAGAACGGTCCAGTTCCGAGGGTCACTCTTACGCCATTCGAGTGCCTCCTCAGCGAGGGATACGGCCCAATCAGAATCATGGTCTTTCGCCGCTTCTGCTAACCGATTAAACGTGCGAACCAAGTGATGCGGATTGTTAGTCACATTGGCATAGCCACGATGGCTGTCCAAAAATGCAGCAAGCCTCTGATCTGAGCGATCCACTCCACGCTGTCTAACGTCAGAAACGAACCAATTGCACGATGCAAGGGTGAATGATGGAGTTGGGCGTCGCTGCAAAATGGTTGAATCTTCATGATTATGCGCCGGCAGAGGCAGTATCTTCCTTAGCCACTCTGGGCCACGCGCCGCATCATGCCGTGCTTCAAGAACCGATCCAAACTCGCCCACCCACGTTTCCAAGCCGTAGTGGTAGCCACCGAGCAGCGCGCGGGTGGTTAGAAGCCAGTCCTTTTGCGAGATGCCGGGTAAATCGGCGAGGTCAATCAGCGTTGCGAGGAGGAGGAACGGTGCCTTGGACGGCAACTGGTCACGCTCGTCCCGCGTCTTGCGGAGGCCGAGCAAGCCGATGTCGGTGTAGTAGGCCGGTTCGCGGTCGCGACGTAGCGCCAGTCCCTGCCACATGCCTTCCAGATGCTGGTTGGTGTCGGCCCAGGCGAGCGCGGCGAGATAGGCGGCTTCGGGGTCGAGGCTTTCGTCCGTCCGCAGCGGGCGCAGCCAGGAGCGGAAGTCGCGCAGCCGGTCGCGCAGCAGGCGGGCGACCTGCGGCAGCGGCAGGCCGGCGAGGGCGCTGAACAAATCCTGAAGGTGCGAGGCCCAGACGAGCGTGGGCGTCTTCTCCGGCGGGAGTTTCATCAGGCGCTCTTGCAGCCACGCGGCGACGGCGGCGTCCAACACCTCGGCGTGGGTCTGGAAGATTTCGACGAACGATTCGCGCAGGCTGGATCGTGACCATGCCGACACGCCCGCGTATCCGAGCACGAGCTTCTGAATCGCCATGGAGGGGGCGGCGGTCAGTTCATCGAGCCATTTTTGGATGGATTCGTTCATGGCCTTGCGGGAAGGTCGGAAAGGTGGTGCAAGTCGGATGCCAGCAAGTCGCGATGTTCCTTGCGGGCATCCGCGATGCGCGCGGGTGGCACGTCGGTGGTGACTTCGCCGATGCGGCGGATGTCGTCGAGCGTGTAGGCGATGTGGCCGTGGAGGAATTCCTTTCGCCATGTGCCACCACTGCTGGCGAGATCCACGGTGAAACCGTAGCCGTCTTTGGATGCAGTCTTCGGCGCGGGGAAGAAGCAGGGATTCGGCATCTGGCCGGGCACATCGTCCAGCACTGTCGGCGACGCAGCCCAAGCGGGTTTGCCGATGTGAGCGTTGTGAACACGAACGAGGTTATACTGCATCAGCACAACCGTCATCGGGTTTCCTGCCCATGATCGAACGTGACCGAGGCCCAAAGCATCACGGAGACGCAAAGACCAATCGGTTTGGTTCAGAATGCCTTCAACTTCGGCGAATGGGGCAACGAATACGGGACGGCGGTCGCTTCCTCTATTTGCCAACTGCAGCCACTTTTCCAACTCAGCCTGTTTGAGAGGATCCAGAATCGATCCGGCATCACGCGCCGCCAGCAATTCGCGAATGAGGCTGCCAACCTTAGCCTCCGAAATGTGCGATCCTTTCTTCCGCGCTCGATCATCAAGCCCATAAAGAGTCTCAATCCGAACGACGTCCCAATCGGGGCTGAGCCCAAGCCAGTTCGGTTGGTTGATATTGGTGAAGGTGCCGCTAACCAGAGGCAAGGCCACCCGTTCCTTGGTGTAATCAACGTGGTGCTTGAACCACGCGTCCTTGTCGTGAGCAGCGGACGCGAAGCCGTTTAATCCGAGGAATTCGTCCTCGCGAGCGTCGGGGACGCGCTCGTCGAGAATGTAGTTCTCCGCAGGCGCAGCAACGTCAATTGCTGTTCCGGCTGCAGAGCCTTGCAGAAAGGCGAAAAATGGCTGTTTGCCCTGAAATGCCAAGGAGGCGGGTGCTAAAATTTGGAGCTACGCAGATCACTCGCGAATGTCGGGCGCGACGTCGAGAACGAGACTACATCTCGATTTCATCGGCAGAGTCAAGAATGACGCTCAAAGTTCATTTCATGCAACGGCTCATGCCTCGTCTGTTGCAGACGGCAAAGAAGATCAATGTTCAGGCTATCCTCGCCGGTAGTGCTGAGGTGTGTGGGAGGTTGAAATTCCTGCGGAAACAAGCATCCGTAGGCGCATGGCTCAGTTTCCTGATGAACAATCCGAGGAGGGTGAATTCGCGCGGCAGGAGGATGCGTTTCGCGATTGGGTCGGTGCCGATGGGTCCACGGCGTATCCGGTGGAGAGCGGGCGGTATCATCTTTATGTC
>JAYVNN010000283.1:0-4243 GCA_043758435.1 Chthoniobacter sp. | reverse complement strand
ACGTTCCTCGGGTTTCCGGTTGGTCTTTCTTCCCGGGCCGCTCAGGATGAGCCGCCAGTGTCGGGGGAAAGAGGGCCGCAAGGTAGATGGGGAAGCGGGTCTGGCAAGGGGATATTTTCCGGGCTGGAAAATAACCGGGCACCGCTCACCGGCGGTGCGAAATCCGCGGGACGCGCGGGGGTTTTACTCCTTCTGGAAAGCGAGGCGGATGATGAGCAGAAGATCCGCGACGCGCGTCTGGATGGGCCGGTAGCTGACGCGATGCTGGCGGATGTAGTGCGGGGCAAACTCGACGACGACATGCACGCAAAGCAACAGCAGGGCGTAGAGCAGCGGGAAGCTGAGAATCATCAGAATAGGAGAAGTGGGCAGGGCGTGCAGCATGGAAATCATGGAAAACCTCTTTTAGCAGGATGGGTGCCTGCTTTTGTAAGGCGCTCATTAACAGCGGGGCGGGCGCTGAGGGCAAGGACGAATTCTACTTTTTCGCGCAGGCGCGTGGGCAAAATGCGCCAGCGCCCAGCGCGGCGTCGCAACTGTAGTGGAAGCTGCCAGCTTCCCCTACAGTTGCGCGCCGCCGCCATCCGTCGCGCGGTTTTCGCAAGCTCTCACCGCCCCGCGCGGGCGAGGTCGGCGGCGTGGAGGTACTGCTGGCGGAAATGATCCGCGAGTTCCTTCGCGAGCTGCACTTCCTTGATTTTGTCGCCGCCGAGCACCTCGCGCATGCGCCCGCTGGCGATGGCGTAGTTCACGGCGCCCACGTCCTCGAAGGCCGCGGTCGCCTCCGGCGGAAATTGCGCGGCTATGAGCGCGCGCCACGCGGCGGTCAGTTCGTCGTGCGTGTCGATGCACATGACGCGGAAGGTGAAAGAGATCGAGGAAAAGAGCGGGCCGGTCCACGCGCCGTGATAGGTGAAAGTTTTCGCGAGTTCGTAGGGATCGACCTCGGGATCGGAGCGCAGCGGGCGAAACTCGGGCGCGTAGAGCGCGGGCAGCACGGGCAGCCGACGCAGGGCGTAGTGCTGCGGACCGTCGGGCGTGCGGGTTTTCCAGTTCCAAAGTTTTTGCGCCTCGGGCGACATGACGAAGGCGATGAACTCGCGGGCGAGGTCGGCATTTGGCGCTCCGCGGAAAAGCCCGATGGGATCGACGCCGACCGACGTGCCGCCCGCGGCGTTGACGTAGTGCAGGTGCGAGGTTCCGTCAGCTTTGCGCACAGCCTCGCTTTGGAAGCGGCCGTAAAAATCAATCGTCATTCCGGCGGACGCCTCGCCGGCCTCCACATCGAGCGCGATCTTCGTGGACGAGTCGGTGAAGTAACGCGCATTCGCGCCGATCTTCATCAGCAGGCGCATCGCTCGCGTCCAGCCATCGCGGACGCCCTCTGGCTCTTGCTTGGCAGCCCGCACCGCCTCGCCCATCTGCTGCTGGATGAGCATCTCGAAAGCCTTGTTCACCGAGCTGCTTTGCGTGGGATTAGCGAGCGCGATTTCGTGGACGTAGCGCGGGTCGGCGAGGTCGGCCCAGCGCACCGGCGGCGGGAGGCCGAGCCGCGCGAGCGAGTCGGTATTAAAGCAAATGCCGAAACTCGAAACGACGTTGCCAATCCACCGGCCCTGCGGATCCCAGAACGGCTCGCCGCTCACCGTCTGCGGAATCTGCCCCGCACCGTCGCCAAAAAGCTCCGGGTGCGCCTTGATGAAACCGCAGTCCACGAGCCGCCCGGCTTTCGCCTGCTGCTGAAAATCGTACGCCCCGCCGCCGAAAAAAAGGTCGATCTTGCAGCCCACCTCCGACGCGAGAAAAGCCCGCCGCGCCTGCTGCTCCAGCGTGTCCTGCGCGGGGTCTTTGGCCGGCACGATCTTGCCATTGTCAAAGCTGGCCTCGACCGCCTTGCTCCACGGTTTGCCGAGCGTGTTCGTCCACAGGTTTTGAAAAGCGGCGAGATACTCCGACGCCACGTAGCGCCCGATTTCGCTCGTCCCGCCCGGCGTCCGCCAGTCCACGCGCACGCGCTGCCCGGTCTTCGCCAAATACTGCGCCTCAAACGCGCGCCCGAATTCCGAGCGGATGGATTCATTGTGCGGCGTGATGATGACCAGCGCCCGCTCCCCGGCGTGCCCACGCTCTTGCTTAGGCCGCAGTAAAATCGGCCCGAGCAGCACCGCGACGAGCGCCAGTAAAAGTGGCCACGTCGTTTTCATTTACGCGGGCAGCACGATCACATCCTCCGGCTCCACACCCGCGAAAAGCTCCCGCTCCGGGCTCAGCTCCACGAAACGCGGGTTCAGCTCGAAGACCTTGAGCGCATGCGGCCCGGCGGCAAATTGGTACTGCGCCATTTCGCCGAGATACACGCGCTCCGTCAGCCGCCCCGCGACCGAATTTTGCGCCTCGGCCTGCGTCGCCAGCCGCCAGCTTTCCGGCCGGATGGAAAGCGTGCAGCTCTCGCCCTCGCGCGGCCGCCAGCCGTTGCCACTGAGCGTCGCTGTGAACTCGCGCACCGCCGTTTCCACCACGACCGAACCGCCGTTCACCGCGCGGATTTTCCCCTCGATGAAATTCGTCTCGCCCATGAAATCCGCCACGAACCGCGACTGCGGATGCCGGTACACGTCCGCCGGCGTGCCGACCTGCCGGATGTGCCCGCTTTCCAAAACCGCCATGCGATCCGCGATCGACAGCGCCTCCTTTTGATCGTGCGTCACGTAAATCGCCGTGAGCCCGAACTCCTTGCAGATGCGCCGGATTTCCCCCCGCATCTCCAGCCGCAGCCGCGCATCGAGATTCGACAACGGCTCATCGAGCAGCAGGCAGCGCGGGCGGATGACCAGTGCCCGCGCCAGCGCCACACGCTGCTGCTGCCCGCCGGAGAGCTGATGAATCCGGCGTTCGCCCAGCGCCTCCATTTTCACCGACGCCAGCGCTGCCGCCACGCGCTCCGCGATTTCCCGCGCCGCCACCTTCCGCTCCTCCAGCCCAAAGGCCACGTTTTGCGCCACCGTCATGTGGGGCCACAGCGCGTAGCTTTGAAACATCATGCCGGTGTTCCGCAGATGCGGCGGCACCCGCGTCACGTCTTCGTCGCCAAACAAAATGCGCCCGCTCTCCGGCGTGTAAAACCCCGCGATGCTCCGCAGCAGCGTCGTCTTACCGCAGCCGCTCGGCCCGAGCAGGAAAAAAATCTCGCCCGCCTCGATGCGCAGGTTCAGCCCGTGTAGCGCCACCGCGTCGCCGAAGCGCTTCGTGAGATTTTCAATCGTGAGCGAGATCATGCGGCAGGTGAATAACGGGATTACGGGATTAACGGGATTTGGGAAATCCATTTCCAATCATCCCCGTAAAATCCCCCTTCTTTCGGCTGCGCGAGAAATTTCCTCGCGAACCTGTGGCGCTTGGGGGTAATCCACTGCGGCAAATGATTCGTCGAGATTACCTTATCGTCGGTGCGGGCATCGGTGGCGTCAGCGTGTGCGAGGGCATTCGCGAGCATGACCAAAAAGGCACCATCCTCCTCGCCGGCCACGAGACCGCGCCGCCCTACCACCGCCCGCAGCTTTTCAAATCGCAGCTCGGCAAACGCATCGGCAGCGCCGAGCAGGTGCTCGTGCATGACGCCGCGTGGTTTGAAAAAAACCACATCGAGCTGCGCACCGACACGCTGGTCACGCAGATCAATCTCGAGCGGCACGTCGCCGTGCTCGCCAACGGTCAGGCCGTCGAGTTTCGCAAAGCGTGCATGGCCATGGGCAGCCGCGCGCGGCGTCCGCAGGTCGCGGGTGGCACGCTCGGCAACGTCTTTTACCTCCGCACCCTGCGCGACGTGCAGGCGCTCCGCGAAGTCGCCGACCTCGAGCACGAAATCGCCGTCATCGGCGGCGGCTGCATCGCGCTGGAGACCGCGGCGCTGCTCTCGCAACTGCCCAAGGCGAAGGTCAGCCTGCTCCACCGCGCGCCGCAACTGTGGGCGCGCTACCTCGGACCCGAGTCGGGCGAGTGGCTCGCGGAATACTTCTCCGCGCAAGGCGTGAAGCTCATGCTCAACCAGTCGCTCAGCGGCTTCGAGGGCCGCACCGTCTTGAAAAACATCGCCACGAAAAGCGGCGACCGTTTTGCCGCCGGGCTCGCCATCGTCGCGCTCGGGGCGGAGCCGAATCTCGGGCTCGTCGCCGGCACCCCGCTCGCCTACCCGCACGGCACGCCGGTCAATGAATACCTCGAGACCGACGAGAAAGGCATCTTC
>JAYVNN010000282.1:0-4244 GCA_043758435.1 Chthoniobacter sp. | reverse complement strand
AGCACGGCCTGCACCGGATTTTTCCGGCACCACCCGAGGAATGCCGTGAAGAGCCTCCTGATATCGGCAAGATCGAACGCGGCGCGATCCGCTTCGCGCACGGGTTCATCGAGGGAAATGATGGGTTGTGAGGTTTCAGCCACCGCCACCGAATCTACGCGGGTCTCCTTCTCCTTCAATGCACTTCTGCGGGCGAGCCCGCGGCCCGCACTTGCGTGTTTTCCAGCGGGCGCCTCGCGGCTTCCCGCGTTCATTGTTTTTTGTAGTCGCCGCGGCTGAAGTATTTTTCCAGCCACACGTACATGCAGATGAAAAGGTAGCGGCTCCCCATTTCCTTGAGCTTCAGCTTCGCCTGCCCGGTGCGGCGGTTGCGCCATGTGATGGGCATGACCGACCACGAATATCCCCGAACGATCGCCTTGAGCGGCAGTTCCACCGTGAGGTTGAAATGCGGAGAGATCAGTGGACGGCACCCGTCGATCACGGTTCGCCGGTACGCTTTGAAAGCGTTCGTCGTGTCGTTCAGGCGGATGGCGAAGAGCAGCCGCAGAAACGTGTTGGCCATCCGGTTCACGACCCACTTGAACCACGGGTAATCAATCACGCCGCCGCCTTTCAGGAACCGGCTGCCGAAGACGCAGTCGAAGCCCTCGTTGAGCTTTTGCCAGTATCGCACCACGTCGCGGCAGTCGTCCGACTCGTCCGCCATCATGATCACCACGGCGTCGCCTTTCATCTGGTTGAGACCCAAAATAATCGCACGCCCGAATCCGTGGGCTCCCGTGTTTTGAATCGGCCGGAGTTCGGGAATCTTCGGCTGCAGCGCGGTGAGCAGTTCCCAGGTCCGGTCCGTGCTGCCGTCGTCCACGACGAGGATTTCGTGCGGAATGTTTTGCAGGCGCAGTTCCAAGTGCAAGTGCTCGACGGTTGAGCAGATGCAGCCCTCTTCGTCACGGGCCGGAATCACGATGCTGAGCAGCGCGAGCGCGGGACTGCCGGCAGGAGGAAGATCACTCATGTGACGGCGGGCACAGTTGGCCGAATGCCGATCCGCGCGTTGCAAAATCGCACACGCCGATCCTCACGATATTCCTCTCGCTGCCAAATGTCAGGGTGCTCATCAATGGGTTTCCGGGGCCGTTTCGGTATCAGAATTCTCCGGAGTGTATAAACCTAAATCCCCGTTCGCGCAGGCGCGCGTTCACGCGAGATCGTCCGTCCACCGCACCGCGCAATCCGGGTAATCAGCCGCGGCATTTTCGGAGGCGTAGCGGTGCAGAAAGAGCTGGCGGTTTTTCCCCATCCACTCGGTCCTCCGTCGCAGCGCTGCATCGAGTGCGGAGGCGATGGACGCCGCGAGATCTTCGCCGAGCGGATGGCAGATTCCCTCGAAGTCATCGCCGAGCACGTCGCGATTTCCGCGCCAGTCGGTGGCCACGATCGGCAGGCCCCACATCATCGCCTCGACCATCACGAGGCCGAAGGATTCGTACGGTGCGACACTCGGAAAGACGAACAGATCGGCGCGGCCAAAGGCTTCCCGCTTGGCGCGACCAGTCAGGACGCCGGGCAATTCGACGCGCGCTTCGAGGCCGAGTTCGCGGATCTGCGCGCGCAGCCGCTCGTCGGAAAGCGGGGGCAGTGTTTCGCCGACCAGTTCGAGCACCACGGCTGGATCGCGATCCGCGATCGTCTTGAAAGCGCGCAGCAATTCCGGCGTGCCTTTGTCCGGGCAAAGGTGGCCGACGCAGAGCAGGCGCACGCGATCCGGATCGCGCCGCACGAGCGCGGGATCGAATTCGTCCGGCATCCGATGCGGGATCACCTCGATGCGCCGGATACCGAAAAACTCCGGGTCGCGCCGGTTGAACGGCGTCATCACCACCGCCGCAAAGCATCGTCGGTAGAGCGGCGAAATCAGTGCGGCGAGCAGTCCGCGCCGTTTGGCAAAACGGTCCGCGATGCCTGCGGCGTGAAATTGCAGCACCACCCGCCGCGCTGCGAGGAGCACCCACGGCAGCAGAAAAATGTCGCGCACGATCGGGACCGTCTGCGGTCCGCCGGCGGGAAAGATGAGCAGATCGATCGGCCCGCGCAGCCGCAGCGCGATCACGCGAGCGATCACTTTCACCAGCTCCAGGACCTTCTGCACGCTGCCGCGGCGCACGTCCTTGAAGTCCGGCGTGAAATGAAACGCAAGATGCTCGCACTCGAATCGCGCGTCGCCGCGGAACGTTTCCAGCATGCGCGCGATCATCACATTTTGTCCGCCGTACGGTGGCGGCACCTGGCCGGCGATGACGATGCGAGGCTTACGTGTTGCCGGCATGGGCGGGGTCGTTCACGGTTGTTGGTTTCGCACCACGCGCTTTTTCTCCCACTGCCGCAACATGAAAATCCTGATCACCGGCGCCTCCGGTTTCATCGGCACGAATGCCGTCGAAGTCTTCGCATCCCGCGGCGACACGGTCTGCAATCTCGATCCGCAGCCGCCGCTGAATCCCGCGCATCGCGGGTTCTGGAAAATGGCGGACATCCTCGATCCGGCCGCGCTCAATGCGGCGTTCGCGGAGTTTGCGCCGGAGGCAGTGATCCATCTCGCGGCGCGCGCGGACTGCGATGAAAATACCACTGTGGAGGAAGGCTATCGCCTGAACACCGACGGCACTCGCAACGTCCTCGCCGCGATCCGCGCGACGCCTTCCATTCGCCGCGCGATCATCACGTCGAGCCAGTTTGTCTGCGGCCCCGGCTATCAGCCAAAGGACGACGAGGATTTTCACCCGGCCACCGTCTATGGCCAGAGCAAGGTGATCACGGAGCAGCTCACCCGCGCTGCCGCGCTGACCTGCGCGTGGACGATTGTGCGACCGACGAATATCTGGGGTCCGTGGCACCTGCGGTACCAGCGCGAATTTTGGCGCGTGGTGGCGAAGGGCTGGTACGTGCATCCCGGCGGCGCGCCGGTCGTGCGCTGCTACGGATACGTGGGCAACGTCGTCCGCCAGATGCGCACGATCCTCGGCCTCGCGCCGGAACGCGTGAACGGCCAGGTCTTCTACCTCGGTGATCGTCCCGGCGACATCGCGGAGTGGGTGAATGCATTTTCCCTCGCGCTGCGCGGAAAAAAAGTGCGCGTCGTCCCGCGGCCCGTCCTCGCGACAGCGGGCCGGATCGGCGACGTGATCAGCCGTGTCATCGGCCGTCCATTTTACATCAACACCTCCCGCTTTCGCAGCATGACCAGCGACTATCTGGTGAACATGGACAAGACCTTCGACGTGCTCGGCCCGCCGCCGGTGAGCCTCGGGGAGGGAGTCGCGGAGACGGTGGCATGGCTGCGGCAAAGTCGTTGATCTCGCGCGGCGCGAATGTCAGAACCCGTCGTCATGCACAAGCTGAAGAGGTTCGTCCGCGATCTCGGGCTCAAAATTTTGCGCGCCTGCGGCTCGACGATCATTGATGCCGAGACGGGTGAAAATCTCGGCCGGGCGTTCCTATTTCCATGGCGCGGGAAGATCCTCGTCATTGGCCTCGACACGCCGGTGCGCCCGGTTTTCCGCCCGCAGACGCGGCTCACGTACTGGAAGCAGGATCTCGGATTCACCGTGCATCCGCCGCCGGATTTCCCCCGCTGTGGCCAGGATTCTTAATGTCATCCTCACCCATCAGGCGCCGGGCTGTGTCGCGGCGATGCTTGGGTGGTGGAGGCAGTTTGTGGATCCTGCGCACGCGCTGATCGTGGCGGGCGGACGGCGTGAGGATTTCGACGGCATCGCGCACGCGCAGAAAATCTTCATCGAAGACCCGCGGCTGCACACCGTGGATCACCAGCGGGAATTCCAGAGCTACACCGGCGTTTTCCGAGGCGTCTCCGCATGGCTCGCGGGGCGCGACTGCACGCACATTTCCTTTTGTGAATACGATCACCTCCCGCTGACGGCCGACTTCAACGCATTGCAGCTCGCGCGACTCGCCGCGGAGGATGCCGATGTGCTCGGCTGCCAGGTGCATCGCGTGGATGGCACGAATCACCCGCATTACCTCTACCATCACAGCAATCCAGAGTTTCACCGCTTCTGGGAAAAAATCACGCGTCGCGCGGATCCGGAGGTGGTGCTGAGCATGTTTGGCAGCGGCTCATTCTGGACGCGCGAGGCCTTCGATGCCGTGGCCGCGGGCACGGAGCCGTTCCGGACTTACCTCGAAATCCATCTGCCCACGCTCGCCCACCATCTCGGATT
>JAYVNN010000281.1:0-4269 GCA_043758435.1 Chthoniobacter sp. | reverse complement strand
ATCCCGCTCAGCGGCATGCGGCGCGTCATCGCCGAGCGGCTGCTCGCGAGCAAGACGACGATCCCGCATTTCTACCTGAACATCGAAGTGGATGCCGGCCCGCTGATGAAATTCCGCGCCGAAGCCAACGCCGCCAGCGAAGCCGCGGGTGGCGCGAAACTCACGGTCAACGACTTCGTGCTCAAGGCCGTCGTCGCCGCCGCGGTCAAAGTGCCGGCGGTCAATGCGAGCTTCGCGGGCGACGCGATCATCCAGTACGGCAGCGTCCATCTCAGTGTCGCCATCGCCGTCGAGGACGGCCTCGTCACCCCCGTCATCCGCGACGCGCAAAAACGCACCCTCCGCGAAATCAGCGAAGCCGTGAAAGACCTCGCCACCCGCGCCCGCGGCAAAAAACTCAAGCCCGAGGAATACGCCGGCGGCACCCTCACCGTCTCGAATCTCGGCAGCTACGGCATCGAAAGTTTCAGCGCGATCATCAATCCGCCGCAGGCTCTCATCATCGCCGTCGGCGCGATCGTGAAGAAGCCCGTGGTCAACGCGAAGAACGAGATCGTCGTCGGCCAGCGCCTCGCCATCGGCCTCAGCGCCGACCACCGCGTGGTCGATGGCGCGGTCGGCGCGGCGTATCTCGCCGAGCTGCGCAAATTCATCGAGAGCCCGTCGCTCATGCTGCTCTAGGGGCGGCCTGGCGGAGTCCGGCCAGTCAAAAAAATGTCGCCCGACCTGCCGCCCGTGAACGATCCGCTCCGGGCGCGCTACGACGCGATTCCTTACCGCCACGGGGCCGTGCCCGAATCGCACCCTGCACGCACGGGCGCCATCGCGCGGCTGCTCGGGATTCCTGCGGCGCTGCCGGAGGGCTGCCGCGTCCTGGAGCTGGGCTGCGGGGAGGGCATGAATCTGCTGCCGCTCGCGGAGCGGTTTCCGCGCGCGCATTTTACCGGCGTGGATTTTTCCGCCACGCAAATCGCGACCGCCGAGACCGCGCGGACCGCCGCCGGCCTCGCCAATGCCCGGTTGGTGTGCGCTGACCTGCGCGAGTTCGAGCTGGAGCCGGGCGCGTTCGATTACATCGTCGCGCACGGCGTGTATTCGTGGGTCACGGATGAGGTGAAAGATCGCCTGCTCGCGGTGATCGGGCGCGGGCTGGCCCCGGCGGGCGTCGGCTACGTGAGCTACAATACGCAGCCGGGCGGCGGCATCGGCGGCAGCCTGCGCGCGGTGCTGCTCGCGAGCCTCGGTCCGGCTCCCGATCCCGTGCGCGCGGGGGAAATGTTGCGCGCGCTCGCCGCCGCCTTTGCCAGCCAGCCGGGGCCGCAGGCCGTGCTCATGCGTGAACTGCTCGACGACATGCTGGCGAAGCCCGCCGCGTTTTTGCTCCATGAGGAGCTGAGCGCGGTGAACGACCCCGTGGCGTTTCTCGATTTCGCCGCGCACGCCACCCGCCACGGGCTGCGTTTTCTCGCCGAGGCGCAGTTTTCCTCGATGCCCTGCGAGCATCTGCCCGACTCGGCGCGCGCGCCGCTCGCCGCCTTCGTGGGCGACCCGCTCCAGGCGCAGCAGTTCCTCGATTTGCTCGGCAACCGCCGGCTGCGCAATTCGCTCCTCGTCCGCGCGGACGCCCCGCCTGCCGGCGAGCCGGAGGCGGGCGTCGTCCGCGACTGCGCGCTCATGCTGCACATGTTCCCCACGGACGGGCGCATCGACCTCGCGCCCGGCGTCACGCTGCGGCTGGCGGGCCGGCACGGCTTCACGATGGACGTGGTGAAGCCCGCGCAAAAGGCCTTCTTCGCCGCGCTCTGCGAGGCCGCGCCCGCGCGCATCACGTTTGACGCCGCGCTGCGCCGCGCCGGCGAATTGCTCGCCGCCGGAGGTCTCGCCGAGCCGCCCGACCCCGCGCAGCTCGCGGCCGGGATGCTGAAACTTTTCACCGTGGACCAGCTCGACCTCGCGCTCGCCGGAACCGGCGCATGGCTGCGCACCTCGCCGCAGCCTGCGCCGAGTCCGCTCATGCGCCACCAAGCGCGTCACGCCCTGCCCGTCGTCAGCCGCTGGCACGAAAACGTCGAGCTTTCCCCGGAGCAGCGCCGCTGGCTGGCCGGCGAGTCGGTGCTGGTGGACGAAGCCGCGCTGGTGCGGACAGGGCTGGCGGTGTGACGGATATGGATGCACGCAGCAGAGCGTTGATTTTCCGACGCGGGCGGCGGCAGGTTAAAGCCATGCTCCTGATACTTCGCATTGGAGCAGTGAGGGACGGGCCTCCAAAGTGGCCTGAGCCGCGATAAGCGCATATTATGGCGCATCACAAAGCAGTATTTCCCGGACGGACCGGGGCGGGGTTACGACTGCCGCCATGAATACGAACAATCGCCATTTTCGCGCCGGAGTCGGCATGACGGTGCTGCTCGCGGTGCTGGCGCTCGGCTTGAGCCGGCTGCCGGTGCTGGAGCGCATCGGGCCGCTCTCGACCGCGCTGCTGCTCGGGTTGATTTGGCGCGGCTTTATGGATGTGCCGCTCGGGCAGCATGTCGGCATCGGCTTCTCGGCGAAGCGGCTGCTGCGGCTGGGAATCATCCTGCTGGGCGTGCGGCTGAATCTCGATCTGGTGCTGCACGGCGGGCTGAAAATTCTGCTGCTCGATGCGGGAGTCATCGCGGCGGGGCTGAGCTTCATCACCTGGCTCGGATTGCGCACCGGACTGGACGCCACGCTCGCCTGTCTCATCGCGGTGGACAGCTCGATTTGCGGAGCCTCGGCGGTGGCCGCGGCGGCGCCGGCGCTCGGGGCCAAGGACGACGAACCCGCCCTCGTCATCCCGATGTGCAGCCTCATCGGCACGTTTGCCGTGCTCGCTTTTACCTTCGGACAAAGCGTCCTGCACCTGCGGCCCGAGCTTTACGGCATGTTTGCGGGCGCGACTTTGCACGAGGTCGCGCAAGTGATGGCCGCAGTCGCAGCGGTGCCGGGTGCGGTGGAAATCGGCACGGTCACGAAGCTGACGCGCGTCGTTCTGCTTGTGCCCGCGGTGTTCTTTCTCGGCCTCTGGATGCAACGCCGTCGCCGCCGTCTCGCCGGGGCCACAGACCTGCCGGAGACGCGCGTGCCGAAGCCCTGGTTCGTGCTCGGCTTTCTCGCGGTGGGCATCGTGAACACGCTCGCCTTCCGCCTGTTTCCGCACGCGCACGAGACGCTGCTCGATTACAACCGGCAGATCCTCGTCATCTCGAATTTCCTCATGGCGATGGCGATGGCGGGCATGGGCTTGCAGGTGGATTTCGGACGCCTGCGGGCGAACGGGCCGCGCGCCGTCTTTGTCGCCGTCGTCGGCTGGCTCCTGCTCGCGGCCCTCGCGGCGGGAGAAATGTGGGTGCTCCGCGTTTAAGGCTATGCGTCTTGCGGCTCACGCTGGCGTTTTGTGGCGATAACAAACAGTTATCACCCATCGCGAACGACGATTGGCCGGACGTTCAGCCAGCGGCCAATCTTGCATCCATGAAACACCACCACCCGATGAAATCCATCCTCTCACTCCTCCTCTCGCTGACGGCGCTGGCCGGGGCTGCCGAACCGCTGAAGCCTTTCGACGCGCAGATCAAAAACAACTCGCTCGCGGTCAGCCCGGACAACCGGCTCGCGGCGGTCTCCAACAGCGACCTGCCCAAGGTGATCGTCTATGACCTCGCCGCGGGCCGGGCGGTGCGCACGCTGACGGGTTTTGTCACGCCGCGAAATATCGTGTTCGCACCGGACGGCGCGGCCTTTTATGTCTCCGACAGCAGCCGCGGCGAGATCGTGGAAGTGGATGCGGCGTCGCTGGAAACGCTCCGGACTTTCGCCGTCGGCGCGGGTGCGTTTGGGACGGCGCTCAGCCGCGACGGGCACACGCTCTACATCAACAACGAAGCGGCGAATACCGTGACGGTGCTCGATCTCGCGAGCGGCTCGACCCTGGCGGTCATCACCGGGTTCGCGAATCCGCGTCAGGGCGTGAGACTCAGCCCGGACGGGAAGCAGCTTTTCGTGACGAACTTTGCCAGCGACGGCGTGCTCATCGTGGACACCGCGACGCGGAAAATTGCGGGCGCGATCAGCGGGTTCGATCAAATCCGCGCCATCACCCTCACGCGCGACGGCGGCACGCTCTACGGAGCGAACAGCGGCAGCAACTCCATCGCCATCGTGGATCTCGCCACGGCGAAAGTCACGGCGACGATCCCCGTCGGGCGCGATCCCTACGGCGCGACGCTGGCGCCGGATGAGGCCCGC
>JAYVNN010000280.1:0-33789 GCA_043758435.1 Chthoniobacter sp. | reverse complement strand
TGCGGAAGTCGCACGGGCATCCCTGCCCGCTGCTTTTTCGGCGGGCAGGGATGCCCGCCGGACAAACACAGGCAAGGATGCCTGCGCCACGCGGCGCTACGCGCCCATCAGCCGCTCCGCCGCGATGCCGTGCAGCGCGTAGAGCCGGAGGATGGTTTCCTCGATGAGGTTGTTCGGGCAGCTCGCGCCGGCGGTGATGCCGACGGTCAGCGGGCGCTCGCGCAGCCAGCCCTCGGTGGTCACTTCGCGTTTCGCGTGCTGGTCGAAATGGGTGATGCGCTCGCGGGATTCGAGGCGTGCGGCGTTGCGGATGAAGTAGGTGGGCAGCTTGGCCTCGCCCATTTCGGCGAGGTGCGCGGTGTTCGAACTGTTGTAGCCGCCGACGACGATGAGCAGGTCCATGGGCGCGGCGAGCATGTCGCGCAGGGCGTCCTGCCGCTCCTGCGTGGCCCCGCAGATGGTGTCGAAAAAGCGGAAGCTTTCGCGCGCTTTTTCCGCGCCGTCGCGGTCGCGCATGGCGGCTTCCACGCGGCGCTGCACTTCCTCGGTTTCGCCGCGCATCATCGTGGTCTGGTTCGCCACGCCGATGCGGCGGAGGTGCTGGTCGGGATCGAAGCCCTCGCTGTACGCGCCGCGGAATTTTTCCAGAAACGCGGCCTTGTCCCCGCCGCGGCGGATGTAGTCGCAGACGTAATCCGTGTCCGCGAGCGTGAGGACGATGAGGTAGTGGCCTTTGCCCGCGACGACCGCGCGCGAAGCGGTGGCCTTGGTTTCTTCGTGCGTGGCTTTGCCGAGGATGATCGAGGTCACGTCGTCGCTCGCATTTTGGCGCACGCGTTTCCACACGCTCATCACGTCGCCGCAGGTCGTGTCCACGATCTGGCAGCCGCGTTCCTTGATGCGCCCGAGCGTTTTCACATCGGTGCCAAACGCGGGGACGATGACGACGTCCTCGGCGGTGAGATCTTCCACGTCGGCCTGCTGGTGCGGCGGGATGAGGTTCTTGATGCCGAGCGCGGCGATCTGCTCGTTGACCTCGGGGTTGTGAATGATTTCGCCGAGGATGAAGAGCCGACGGTCAGTGAAAACTTTCGCCGCCGCGTAGGCGAGATCAATGGCGCGCTCGACGCCGTAGCAAAAGCCGAACTGCTTCGCGAGCCGCACGGTCAGGCCGTCGCAGGTCAGCGTGCCGCCGGTGGCGCGGAGTTTTTCCACGACTTCGCTGCGGTAGTGCGACTCGACCTGCGCCTGCACCGCAGCCATGACATCGGGCGTGCGGAGGTTGACGCGTTTGGCGGGTGCGGCGGGTGGGTTCATAGCGTGAGACCCATAAACGAAACGGTCGCCGAATGCCACAGCGGCAATTCGGCGACCGGTGAAGTTTTCGCGCGCAGCGCAGGGCTACTGCTCGATAAGCAGCGGGCCTGCGGGGTCCTTGAACCACGCGGGCGACAGCATGTAGGAGTGCGGCGGATCGGGGTCGCGGCTCTGGTCGAGCTTGCGGACGGAGCGGCCAAAGGTCGCGTCCTCCGGCTGCGAGCGGGCGATGTCGATGGGCGTGCCGACATGGACGAGCGCGAAGAGCCGGGCGGCGGCCTCCTTGTGCAGACGGATGCAGCCGTGCGTGCGCGGATACGGATGCACAAAGCCTTCGTGCAGACCGTAGGCGGGCAGGAATTCGCACCAGTAGGCCATGGGGTAGCCGGCATCGGGCTCGCTCACGCGGCGTTTGGTTTTGTTTTTGTCGGTGATGTGGAAATGGCCCGCCGGAGTCGGCGAGTCCGCTTTGCCCACGCAGCCCTGCACGGCCATGAGGCAGCGGTCGCCTTCCATGACGTAGATGTGCTGCGTGGAGGTGGAGACTTTCACCTTCACGTTGCCGGGATTGTGCGGCTTGTAGGCGGTGACTTTGTAGGAGCCGAGCGACGGCCCATTGACGCAGCCGCCGAGCAGCGCGAAGCCGGCGGAGAGGGCGAGAAGGGTGAGGAGTTTTTTCATGGAGGGCGGTATGCAAGGGGCGTCAGCGGGCTTTGTCAAACGATTCGCCGCCAGTCGCGCGGAGCAGCTTTTCAAATTTCGCCGACTCATTCGCGTACGCCGGATAAGGCTGCGCGGCGGCGCGCGGGCGGTAGCGGAAATGTTTGTACGGCCACAGCCAAAGCGCCGGGCGCGCGCGGATGATCGGCTCCATCGCGTCCCAGCAGCACTGCGCGATTTGCTGGAGCGTCGCGCCCGCGGGCCACGCCACGCCGGGGTGCGCGATGACGCGGCAAGTCCCGTCGGGCTGCGGCTGCGTCTCCACGGGCACGAGCAGCGCATTCGCCCGCTGCGCAAGGACGGCGTGGATGAGCGGCACGCACATTTTCAAACCGAAGCCCTCGATCACCGTGGCCGCCTGGCTCGGGCGGAGATTGAGGTCGATGAGCATGCCGGTCGCGCCGCCGCGCTTGACGATCTTGAGCATGCGGAGGAGCGAGCTTTCCTGCGCGATGATGCGATGACCCGTGACCTCGCGCGCCTGGCTGAAGAGCGCGGTGAGGCGCGGGTTTTTGAAATTCTCCGCCACGATGGTCGTCGGCAGGCCGAGGAAGCCGAAGACCAAGCTGGCCCATTCCCAATTCCCCTGATGGACGCAAAAGAACACCGCGCCGCGCCGCTCCCGCGCGAGCTGCGCGCGGAGTTCGTCGAAACCTTCCGGCTGCAGCCACGCGTGGAAATTCTCCAGCGTGAGATTTTGCGCCCAGAAAAGATCGAGCATCGTCCGCAGGAAATTCCGGTAGGAGGCGCGCGCCAGTGCCACGCGCTGCGCGGGTGAAAAGCGGTCGCCGAAGGTGCAGGCGAGATTTGCGAGCGCCACACCGCGCCCGCGCGCATCGAGCAAATACGCGAGCGAGCCGAGGCCATTCGCCAGCCGCACGCACGCCTGGCGCGAGAGCTTCGGCACAGCCCACTGGAGCAGGCGGCAGCCGGAGTCTTCGAGGCGGTGGCGGAATTCTTTCCAGCGGGACATGAGGGGAAAGAATGAAGGCGGAAGGCGGAAGGCGGAAGCAGAACTGCCGCGGCCACGCGCTCTTTTCTTCCGCCTTCCGCCTTCCGCCTGCATCCTTTCCGCCCATGCTTCTCGACATTGCCCGCTCCATCCTCGCCCAGCCGACCGCGCCGTTTCACGAAGACGCGGTGCGCGCGGAAATCCTTATGCAGCTCGCGCAATGCCCGCACGTCACAGCGGAGCAGGACGGTTTTGGAAACGTGATCGCGTGCTACCGGCGCGGGGCTGGCGGGGCGCGCTACGCCTTCGCGGCGCACATGGATCATCCTGCCTATGTTTTTCAAACCACGGGGAGCACTGGGGGCACGGGGGATTTGGAAAAAACCGCATCTGCTTCCTCCCCCGTGCTCCCCGTGTCCCTCGTGGTTTCATCCGCCGATGGCTGGGAATTCCTCGGCGGCGTGCCCGCGGAGTACCGGGAAAAAAATCCGCCGGTGCGCGATTTCGGCGCGTTTGCGATGTGGGATCTGCCGGCCTTCGAGCTGCGCGACGGGCGCATTTTTTCCCGCGCGTGCGATGACCTCATCGGCTGCACCGCCATCGTCGCGCTCTTTCACGAGCTGGAGAAAACGGGCGCGGAAACCTGTGCCTACGGACTTTTCACGCGCGCGGAGGAGGTCGGTTTCGTCGGCGCGATCCGCCTCGCGCAGTCGGGCCGCGTGCCCACTTCGCTGACCATCGTTTCGCTGGAGACGAGTTCCGAAAAAGGCGGCCCGGCGAAAATGGGCGCGGGCGTGATCGTCCGCGTCGGAGATCGCACGTCCATTTTCGACGATGCCGCCACCGCCTCGCTCATGACCGCGGCGAAGGCAGCGGACATCCCCGTGCAGCGCTGCCTGATGAGCGGCGGCACCTGCGAGGCCACGGCCTACCAGCTCTACGGCTACCGAAGCGCCGGGCTTTGCGTGGCACTCGGCAATTACCACAACTGCGGCCCCGACACGCAGATCGCCAGCGAGTTTGTCTCCACCGATGACGTGGCCGGCATGGTGCGCCTCATGGTCGCCGCCACGCTGCACCCGCCAGCCGCCGACCCGCACGCCGCCTTGCGCGCGCGGCTGGAAAAGGACGCCGCGGGTTACGCGCGGTTCACCGAAGGCTGAGGCTCGCCGCGCGGCTGTAGGGGAAGCTGCCAGCTTCCCCTACAGCGCGCGACGCGTTCAGTTCCCGTAGTTGAAAGGATCGGCGAATTTTTCGTCGGTCGTCACGCTCGTGTCAGTGAGCGTTTTGAGGAAAGCGACGAGCGCGGCTTTTTGCACTGCGGTGAGATTGAGGCGGCGCGGTGTGGGCGGGCCGGGCGGCGGGTTGCGCAGCGGTGGCGAGAGGTTCGGATTGTCCACGACGCCGTGGTCGTAGAACTCGACCACCTCCTCGAGCGTGGCGAAACGCCCGTCGTGCATGTAGGGCGCGGTCATTTCGATGTTCCGGAGCGAGGGCACTTTGAAAAGCCCGTTGTCCGTGGTGAGCCCGGTGATCCCGCCGCGGCCGAGATCGACGTAGGGAAATTCGAGGCCGTTGTTATTGATCGCCGCACCGGGCACGAAATTGTCCGTGCCGTGGCAGGCGGCGCAGTTGCCCGCGCCGTTGAAAATCTGGCGCCCTTGGTTTTCCTGCGCGGTGAAATTGGCGAAGCCGGTGGCTGCGCCGGTGTCGAATTTCGATTTCGTGGAAATGATCGAGCGGACGAACTGCGCGAGCGCCCGCGAGATGCGATCCGAGGTGACGGTCGCAGTGCCAAAGGCATTCGTGAAGAGCGTGGCGTAGTACGGCTCCGCGCTCAGGCGCGTGACGAGGCCGGCCAGCGTCATGCCCATCTCGGTCGTGTTTTGAATCGGCTGAAGCACCTGGTCTTCGAGCGTGGCGGCGCGTTCGTCCCAGAAAAACGCGCGGCGCTGGTACCAGCGCGCATTGGCGAGGCTCATCGAGTTTCGCCCCGTGAGCCCGCCCTGAAAGCCGACGCTGAATTTCCGCGAATCCGAAAAACCGTGCGCCTGCTGGTGGCACGACGAGCACGAAATCGTCTGATTGAGCGAGAGCCGTTTGTCGTAGAAAAGCGTGCGGCCCAGCGTCGCGGCGGCGTTGGTCACGGGGTTGTTCGCGGGTGTGTTGTCCTGGCCGAGGATGGGCTGGACGAGAAAGCTGGGCGGGAGCATTGGCGCGGCATAGTTCGCGAGCGTGGCGGGCAGGAGCAGCGCATTCGCCGTGGTGCTCGGGATGGCGGCGTGCGCGGGATCATAGACCGTGCGGTAGAAAAGGCGGACGCCCGGCGCGGGCGTAAAGCCGATGCCGCGATGGAAGTTTCCGTTGTGGACTTTCCACGTCTCCACATCCGTCCACGTCGCGAGATTGGGCGAGCTTTGCATGACCCAGACGTGGTTGCCGGGATCGGTCACGGTCACGTTCGCGGAATTGGCGGCGGCGCCCGGCGCGATGCCCAGTGAGGAGCCGGCGGGAAGCTGCGCGGCGGCGCTGGCGGCGAAGGCCGCGGCGAGCGCGAGCCATGTGCCTGGGGAGAAACGGATGGAGGATTTCATAACGGCCTGACGATGGACGCGCTGTGTAAGCGCCGTATGAACGCGGCGCGGGTATTTTGTAAAGCAAAGGTAAAATCCGGCGGTGGTGAACGCTGGACAAGCGCCGCGCCACTGCGCGGAATGCGGCGCATGCACCCTCGCATCGCCGCCCTCCTCACCGCCGTTTTCTGCTCCGCGCTTTCCGCTTTCGCCCAAGGCACGAAGGCCGACTACGAACGCGCGCAGTCGCTCGCCAAACGCACCGAGAACAAGGTCTTTCGCGCGAAAGTGGAGCCGCACTGGCAGGCGGATGGAAACAGCTTTTGGTATCGCGTCGAAACCGCGCCGGGGGTGCGCGAGGTGGTGTCGGTGGATGCGGTGAAAGGTGTGCGCAGTGTGGTGACGGATGCCGCAAAAATCCCCGGCGCAGCGGGCGGCGACGGCGCGCGGCTGGAGGACGACGGGGCGACGCACCCGAGCAAGAACGGCGGCGATGAGGTAAGCATTACTTTCGCGAACAAGACGGCGGGCGACGTGCGTCTCATCTGGCTGGACACGGGCGGCGGGCGGAAGTCGTACGGCGAGTTGAAGGCGGGTGCGTCGTCGAAGCTGAGCACGTTTGCGGGGCATGTGTGGCTGGTGGAGGACGCGGCTGGAAAGACGCTGGGTGTTTTCACAGCGCGGGACGGCGGCGGTGAGGCGGTGATCGACGGCCCGCGGTCCGCGCTGTCGGTGCCGGTGAAAAAGCCGGACGCATCGAAAAGCGATGGAACGTGGCGGCCCTTCATCAAGGATTTCAATGTGTGGGCGAAGCATCGCCAGACCGGTGAGGAGATGCAGCTCTCTCGCGACGGCTCCGCAACGGATGAGTACCGCGAGCCGCTGCGGCTCTCGCCGGACGGCACGAAACTCGTGGCGATGCAGGTGCAGCCGGCGCAGGAACACAAGGTCTGGCTGGTGGAGTCATCGCCCGCGGATCAAGTGCAGCCCAAGCTCCTGAGTTACGACTACCTCAAGCCGGGCGACAAAATCGCGCACGAACGCCCGCGGCTTTTCGACCTTGCGACGCGCCAGCCGATCGCGGTGAAGGAGGATCTTTTTTCCAACCCCTGGGACATCGGCGAAGTGCGCTGGCTGCCGGATGGAAAGCGTTTCGCCTTTCTCTACAACCAGCGCGGGCATCAGGTTGAGCGCATCGTCGTGGTGGATGCGACGACGGGCGAGGCGCGCGCGTTGGTGGAGGAGACGAGCAAGACTTTCATCGACTACTCGCAGAAAACCGTGCTGCGCTGGCTCGACAAAACGAACGAACTCGTGTGGGCGAGCGAGCGCGACGGATGGAACCATCTGTGGCTCTACGACACGCAGACGGGCGCGGTGAAAAACCAGATCACCCACGGCGCGTGGGTCGTGCGCGAGGTCGTGCGCGTGGACGAAGATCGGCGGCAGATTTGGTTTCGGGCCCTCGGCATCCACGCGGGGCAGGACCCGTATCAGGCGCATCTCGCGCGGGTGAATTTCGACGGCACGGGGCTGCTCGTGCTGACCGAGGGCGACGGCGCGCACAAGTGGGAGTTTTCGCCGGACGGGCGGTTTTTCATCGACACGTTTTCGCGCGTGGATTTGCCGCCGGTGACGGAGCTGCGGCGCGCGGACGACGGGAAACTCATGTGCGTTTTGGAAAAGGCGGACGCGGGCGCGCTACTCGCAGCGGGCTGGAAAATGCCGGAGCGTTTTGCCGCGAAGGGGCGCGATGCGAAGACGGATATTTTCGGGCTGATCGTGCGGCCGTCGAATTTCGATCCGGCGAAAAAATATCCGGTGATCGAAAAGATTTACGCGGGGCCGCACGACTTCTTCGCGCCGAAGGAATGGGGCCGGCAGGCGCAGGATCATGAGCTGGCGGAGTTGGGTTTCATCGTCGTGCAGATCGACGGCATGGGGACGAACTGGCGGTCGCGTGAGTTTCACGATGTCGCATGGAAAAACGTGGCGGACGCGGGCTTTCCCGACCGCATCGCATGGCTGCGCGCGGCGGCGGCGCAGCATCCCGAAATGGATCTCACGCGCGTCGGAATTTTCGGCGGCAGCGCCGGCGGGCAGAGCGCGCTGGGCGCGCTGCTTTTCCACGGCGAATTCTACAAAGCCGCCGTCGCCGACTGCGGGTGCCACGACAATCGCATGGACAAAATCTGGTGGAACGAGGCGTGGATGGGCTGGCCCATCGGGCCGGAGTACGCGGCGAATTCCAACGTGGTGAACGCGGGCAAACTCACCGGCAAGCTGCTGCTGACCGTGGGCGAACTGGATCACAACGTCGATCCCGCCTCGACGATGCAGGTCTGCAACGCGCTCATCAAAGCGGACAAGGATTTCGAGCTGCTCATCCTGCCCAGCCGCGATCACGGCGCGGGCGAATCGCCGTACGCCGCGCGGCGGCGGATGGATTTTTTCGTCCGCAATCTTCTGGGAGTGGAGCCGCGGCGGTGAAGTGGCGCAGGCTTCCAGCCTGCGGAAGTCCAGCGGGCATCCCTGCCCGCTGAATCTCGGCGTCATCTTTCGCCGGGCAGGGATGCCCGGCGGACCACCGCAGGCTGGAAGCCTGCGCCACTTCCCTGCCTACGCCGCCGGGCCGCTGGCGAATTCCTTCCGCATCTCCTCGCTGCGCTCGATGGTCTGCGCGAGCAGCGTGGGCACCGTCGGCAGCGCGCGGGCGCGGATGTAGATCTGGTAGCTGAAAAATCCCCGGCTGAGGTGGATGAAAAACTGATTCAGCGCCACGAGCGCGCGCCCGATCACATTGTCGCCGATCGCTTTCGGAAACGGCGCGGGGATGCCGCGCACTTCGAGCACTTTGTAGCCGGTCTGATCGAACAGTTCGCGCAGTGAATTGAACGTGAACAGCCGCGTGTGCGTGCGGTCGAGAATGCCTTTGCGCCCGTAGTTGAAATTGCCGAGCAGCAGCATCAGCCGCGTGACGGCGAAGCCGATGTTCGCCGTCGTGAGCACGATTTCGGGGCGCTTGTTCGCGGCGGCGGCGCGGAGTTTTTCCATGAAAACCTCGGGGTCTTTGAGGTGCTCGATCACGTCGAGCATGAAGATCTGGTCGAAGTCCGACACGCTGACCGGAAACTCGCCGCCGTCCATGTCCCAGCGTTTGAACTCCACCTTCGGATTGTCCGACGAGTCGCGGATGTACTGGTCCACGCCCACCACATGCGCCGCCTTTTCCGCGAGATGCCCAGCCACGTAGCCCTGCCCGCAGCCGATGTCCAAAATCCGTGCGCCCGGCTGCACCGACTCGATGGCCATCGTGTGTGACGACGCGAAGCCCATTTTCAAATCGTAGGTCAGCTCGATCTGCCCCACGTCGAACTTGCGGTCGAAGAGCAGATTCATCTCGTGGAACTTCGCGCGCAGCATCGTTTTGAAAATATCCCACGCGTACTGCAGCCCGTTCACATGGCAGATTTCGTCGCCGTAAAAAGTCGGGATCGGGATTTCCTGGATCGTCATCCCCGCGAAATGGAGCTGCACGATGATGTCCGTGTCGAAATGGAAATCGTTCGAGTTGCGCTCGAAAGGCACGCGCTTCAAAGCCTTCGTGGCGTAGAGCCGGTAGCCGCTGTGGAACTCGCTGAGCCGCGTGCCGAGGAGTGTGTTTTGGAAAGTCGTGAGCACCTGGTTGCCGACCCATTTGTAGAGCGGCATGCCGCCTTTCAGCGCGTCCTTTTTGTTAATCATCCGCGAGCCGAAGACGGCGTCGGCGTCGTCTTTGAAAAACGGCTCGAGCAGCACCGGCAGTTTTTCCGGCGCATACTGGCCGTCGCCGTGGAGCAGTGCCACCACGTCGAAGCCGTGATCAATCGCGTAGCGGTAGCCGAGTTTCTGGTTGCCGCCGTAGCCCTGGTTTTCCGGGTTGCGCAGGATCGTGATTTTGAAATCGCTCGCGGCATCCTCGCGCTTCAGCCCGGTGGCAAAGGTCGCGTCCTTCGACGAGTCGTCGATGATGAGCACCTCCACGTTGCGCGTGTGCAATTCCGCAGGGATGCGGTCGAGCACGCTGTTGATGGTCTTCTCGGCGTTATAGGCGACGATGAAGATGAGGACGCGTTTTCCAGAGAAGTCGATCACGGCGGCGAGGTTAGCAAAGTTCGTTCCTCCGTCGAGAGCGGGCGCGGAGTTATTCAGAAAAACCCGCCGCTGGGCGCAGAATTAGAACCCGCTCAGTACCGGCTGCGGATGCCGGCGGCGATGGCATCGGCGAGCCGCTGGCGGTAGCCGCCGGAGCTGGCGATGCGCCCGCCTTCGGCGCGGTTCGTGAGAAAGCCGCACTCGACGAGGATCGAGGGCACGCGGGTATTGCGGATGACGTAAAAGCCGCGCGTCCGCACCCGGCGATCCTCGGTGCCCGCCGCGCGCACCACATTCCGATGCACCGCCGCCGCCAGGCTCCCGCTTTTCCCCGAGTAGTAATAGGTCTCGATGCCGTTGGCCCCTTCGCGCGGGGCGGAATTGAAGTGGACCGAAACGAAAATAGAACCGCTCCGGGAATTGGCCACCCCGCAGCGCGCATCGAGACCCACGAAGTAATCGCCACTGCGCGTCATCACCGTGCGGTAGCCCATCGAGCGCAGCCGCGCCTCGAGCCGCCGCGCCACGTCGAGCGTGTAGATTTTTTCCGCGTAACGCATCCCCGGCACCCCGCCGCGGTCGTGCCCGCCGTGCCCGGCGTCGATGACCACCGTGGGCCGCGCCCAGCCCGCCGAGGCTGACAGGCACAGCATCGCGAGGAGGAGGAAGAGAAAATGACCGGTCTTTTTCATGGCGTGCCGCGCGGAGACTTTGGAAAACCTGCGCGGATGGCGAGAGGAAATTTCTTCTCCGGGGAGCGCACGCGTCCCGCGTGCCGGCGGAGGCGTCCCCGCCTCCGCGAACTTCCCGAGCCGCCCGAAGTCCGGGAGATTTTCGCCGTTACGAGAGCGCCTGGAAGTTCGTTTCGGCGGGACGCCGCAACCAGCACGCGGGACGCGTGCGCTCCCCGGACATTGCACGCCCTGCGGCGCGCTGTTTTACTCGGCGCGCTTTCGCTGCATGAAAATCCCCGCCGCCCTCCCCGCCATCGCGCTGCTCGCGGCACTCACGCTTTGCGCGACCGCGCAGAAAATGCGGACGCCCGCCGGCGAAGCGCCGGGGCCGTGGCTGCTCGGCACCATCGGTGTGCTGCTGTTGAAAATGGGGCGCATCCACATCGGCGAGGACGACAATCCGACGGTGCTGGATCTCCTGTCCCGCTCGCGCGACTGAGTGCGCCCGCATGATCGCCTACCTGCTGCATCAAATGCTCGCGCTGCTCGCGCCGGTCGGCCTCGTATGGGCCGCGCTGCTCGTGCTGACCGCGCTGCTGTGGCGGCGCAGACTGCGCTGGTTTGCGGCGGCGACGGGAGCGCTGGTGGTTTTCATCACGATCATCGGCAGCACGAGTGTGCCGGGGAAATTGCTCGGCTCGTTGGAGCGTCCGTACGCGGGCGTGAAGCTCGAAGACCTGCCCGCGGCGGACGCCGTGGTGCTGCTCGGCGGCGGCGCGCAGGCGTCGCGCTACGAGGTGGCGGGCGTGCATCTCGCGCAGGCGGGCGACCGGCTCGTCATGGCGGCGGCACTGATGCGGCTCGGCAAAGCGCCCGTGCTGATGCTCGGCGGAAACGCCGCGCCGCTCGACGGGCGGGACGTGGCCGAGGCGGAAATCGTGAAGGGTCTGCTCGCGCGCTGGGGCGTGCCTGCGGAGACGATGATTTCCCTCGGGGCCAACGCCGACACGCATGACGAAGCGCTGAAAGTGCGCGCCCTTGCCGCCGAGCGCGGCTGGCATCGCGTGCTGCTCGTGACCTCGGCGAATCACATGCGCCGTGCCGTGGCGACCTTCGGCAACATGGGCCTCGAGGCCGTGCCGGTACCGTGCAATTTTCTGACCAGCGTCGGCACCGGCGACACGCCGTTTGTCCCCGCGGTGCCGGGGGCCGACGGCTTCGTGAAAATGGGCGTGTGGCTCCACGAGGAAGTCGGCTGGTTCATGTACTGGCGTCGCGGCTGGCTCGCGCCTGCGGAGCGGTGACGCCGCCTCAGACGTGCTCGCGGAAGGGCTCGAAGCCGAGGTCGAAAAGGTTCGCGGAATTGTCCATGAGCGTGGGCAGCGTGGGGATGAAAGTCTCCCAGTCCTGCGCATTGACGAACTGCGTGTCCCACGTCGCGAAGACGCCGCCGGGCACCACGTTGGACTGCTCGATGAGCACGCGGATGTCCTTTTCCCAATCGAGGATCGTGACGTAGCCGAGCGCGGCGGGGCGGTTGACCATCGGGCTGTAGGAAAAGCGCTGGAGAAAGGCGTCGCGCTCCTCGACGGAGGGGAACTTTCCGTGGGCGTGCGCGGAGAGCGCGGTCACGGTCTTCAGGTCGAAATCGAGGAGGGTGTAAAAGCGGACGAGGGTGTCGCTGATGATCTTGAAATCCGCGGCGGTGCGCGCGCTGCGGACGCCGAATTTGATGCGGTCCGCGGTGCGCGTGAGCGTGCCGTTTTCGCCGAAGAACTGGGCGCTCAGCTCGTAGCCGAAAAGGTCGTCCCAGCGTTTCAGGCGGATCTGCTCGGCGCGCAGGCTGAGGCCCGTCTTCGTGTCGCAAAGCGCCGCGCCAAAGGCTTCGAGACGCGCCTCGGCAAAGCCGAGCGGCGCGGGGAAGGGCACGTCCACATGAACGCCAAAAAAATCAATCGGAAGGATTTCCATACGCGGCGGACGCTAGCCTGTGCGGACGCGCGGAGGCACGCGGATTTTTCAAACCAGCACGGCGCGGACGGCATCGTGGACCAGATCCCACGGGATATTTTCCACCTGCTCCCAACTGCCGACGCCGGTCGGCAGGACGAAGACGTTTTTTCCATCGCGGAATTTCTTATCCATTTGCATTGCCCGGATGACGCGGTCGAAAAGGCCCGGCGCATCCGCGAAACTCACCGGCAGTCCAGCGCGCTGAATCAAGTCCCGCAGCCTCACGGCGAATCCCGCGCCGCACTTTCCTAACTCCTGCGCGAGGTGCGTGGCGGCGATCATCCCGATGGCGATGGCCTCGCCGTGGGTAAGCGCGTAGTCCGCGGAAAGTTCGAGCGCGTGGCCGATGGTGTGGCCGAAATTCAGCACGTTGCGGATGCCCTTTTTGTCGAACTCATCCTGCTCCACGATCCGCGCTTTCAGCCGCACGCAATGCGCGACGATGTCCGTCAAAACGGCGGGCTCCAGCGCGAGGAGTTTTTCCAGACCGCCGTCCTCGAGTTGCTGGAAAAGCGTGCCCGAGCAGACCGCGCCGTACTTGATGATCTCGCTCGCGCCGCTGCGCACCTCGCGCGCGTCGAGCGTCCGCAGGAGCGCGAGGTCGGCGACCACGAGGCGCGGTTGATTGAAGACGCCCATGATATTTTTTACGCCGCCGAAATTCACCGCGACCTTCCCACCCACGCTCGAATCCACCGCCGCGAGCAGCGTGGTGGGCAACTGCAAAAACGGCACGCCGCGGCGGAAGACGCCCGCGGCGAACCCGCCGAGGTCGCCGACGACTCCGCCGCCGAGCAGGATCACCAGCGGCACCTCGCCGGTTTCGGGGAAGTTTTCCAGCAGCGCGGCGCAGACGCCGGAGAACTCGTCCCAGTTTTTTCCTTCCTCGCTCGCCGGAATCTCGTGCCGCACGACGCGCGCGAATCCGCCCGCCGCGAGCGCCTTTTCCAGCGCGGAAAAGTAGAGTGCGCCGACCTGCGGATTCGTGACCACGAAGGCATTCGTCTGCCGCAATCCCTGCTCGCGCAAAATCGCGCCGAGCCCGCCGAGCAGCTCCGTGCCGATGAGCACCGGATAGCTGCGGGAACCGAGATCGACATCGACGCGTGAGCTTTGCATGAGGAGCGAAAACCTCCCGCACCGCCGCGCTCGACGCCAGCTTTTATCGGATGGGCGGTGTGGCGAAAATCGGGCACAGTCCCGCGGATGACTCCCTCCGACCGCATGGAAATCGAAGTGCTGCGCGAGGAGCAATCGCGCCTGCGCCGGGCGCTTGATCTGCTCGACCGCCGCCTCGCCGCGTTCGATCTGCGCACCGCGACGCCGCCGCGCGCCGAGCCACCGCCCGTTCCGAAATCCGCGCCAGTGGCAGACCGCGTTCCCGACAGCGCGCCGCCGGCTGCGCCTGCGCCTGTTTTTTCCGCCCCGGCGAAAGAGCCCGCGCCGACTCTGCCGCCGCCCATCCCGCCGCGCGCGGAGGCGCCGGCGGAATCCATCGAGATGAAGCTGGGCACGTACTGGCTCGCGCGGATCGGCATCGTCATCCTGCTTACGGGGTTCGTTTTCCTCGGCAACTACGCCTACCACCACATCGTCTCGCATCTCGGGGCGTGGGGAAAACTCGCGCTGCTCGGGCTGGCGGGCGCGGCGCTGGGCGGCGCGGGTGCGTGGCTGGAGCGCGGGCGGGAGGCGATGCGCAATTACGCGCGCGTGCTCCTCGCGGGCGGCGCGGCCACGATTTACTACACGGCGTACGCGGCGCATTTCGTGACGGCGCTGCGGGTGATTGAAAGCCCGGTGCTCGGCGGCGGGCTGCTGCTCGCGCTGGCGGGCGGGTTTCTGTGGTTTGCGGAGCGGCGGCGGTCGCAGTCGCTGGCGCTGTCGGCGGTGCTGCTGAGCTACTACACGGCGGCGATCAATTCCATCGGCAGCTTCTCGCTTTTCTCAAATCTGCTGCTCACCGCGGTCGCGGTGGTCTTCCTCGTGCGGCATCGGTGGACGGCGATTTCTTTCGCCAGTCTCGCGGCGACGTACGGGAGTTTTGGGTTCTGGCGTTTCTATGCGCTCGCGGCCACGGGGCAAAGCGGCGTGGGGGAGTTCGGCATGGCGCTCGCCTTTCTCGCGGGCTACTGGCTGCTGTTCACGGCGGCGGTTTTCCTCAGCCATCGCGACGCGCTCCCGCCCGCACAGCGCGTCGCTTTTCTCACGTCAAACAACGGCGCGCTTTTCGCCTATGCCGCGCAGCATTTCTCCGCGCACCGGCCCGAGGCGTTCTGGATGTTTGCGCTCGGCTTCGGCGTGGTGCTGCTCGTCCTCGCGGCCTGGGCCGCGCGACGCCGCCCCGAGGAGCCTGCGCTCGACGGCGCGTATCTCGCGCAGGGTCTCGCGCTCGTGGCGCTCGGCTGCGCGGCCAAGCTGAGCGGCTCGCAGCTCGCGACGGTCTTCGCCGTGGAGAGTGCAGTGCTGCTGACGCTGTCGCGCGCGCGGCATCGCTGGCTGTACGAAATCGGCGCGGCGCTCAGCGCGCTCGCGGCGTTCGGGCTCGCGCTCGATGCCATCGAGAAAAATCCCGCGCTCACCTTTCCGCTCGGCGGCACGGTGGCGCTGCTGCTGCTCGGCGATGCGTGGTGGGTGAAGCATCTGCGCGGGGAAATCGCGGCGCTGAAGATCAGCGGTCGCGCGCTGGGTTTTGCGGTGCTCGGGCTTTTGCTCAGCGGTGCTGTCATTTGGAAAAGTGTGCCGGAGCCGTGGCAGCCGGCGGCCTTGGCGGTCGCGGCGCTCGTGTGCGCGGTGTCGGTGCGGGCGGTGCGGTTGCCGGAGATTGCGCTGCCGGGGCAGGGGTTTCTTTGCGCGGCGGCCGGGGTCTTCATCTTTCGGCAGTTTGAAAGTGCGCCGGAGCCTGCGTGGAGTCCGCTGCCGGTGCTCGCCGTGGCGCTGGCGCTGACGCATTGGTGGCAGCGGCAGCGGGCGCTGGCGCTCAGCGGGGAAACGGCGGGCGCGCTCCAGTTGGCGTGCGCGGTCGGGGCGGTCGCCACGGGTATCTGCTGGCTGCATACCACGCAGACGGGCGATGCGTGGATGCTCGGAACGTCAGCGGCGGCCTTCGGCTCGCTGCTTTATGGCGCGGTCACACGTTCTTGGGCCATCGCGCTGGTGGGGCAGCTTTGCACGGTGCTGTCGGTGCATGCGTTGGTCGTCGGGCTGGTTTTCCCAAACCCCGGCTTCGGCGCAGCACTCGCGCCGCTGGCCAATCTCGCGCTCACCGCGCGGCTGCTTTCGCTGGTCGCGGCGCGGTTCCCGGCGCTGCCGGCGGGGCTGAGCCTCGGACAGGGAGCGCTCATCTATCGTGGGGCGGCGCTGGCGGGTGTGTGGCTCTGGGTTACGGAGTGGACCACGGCGCACGATTACGGGAGCGGGCTGACGGTCGCGTGGGCGCTGCTGGCGCTGGTGGTTTTCGTGGCGGGGCTGGCGCTGCGGGAGCGGGTGTACCGGGTCGGTGGCTTTGCGATTCTCGCGCTGGCGGTGGGGCGCGTTTTCGTGGTGGATGTGTGGGCGCTGGAGACGCTGTATCGCATCCTCAGCTTCCTCGTGCTGGGGGCGGTGCTGCTGGTGCTGGGGTATCTTTACAACCGCTTTGCGGACTCCATCCGCCCGTGGCTATGATGGGAGGTTCTTAATCTTAATCTTAATCTCGCCGTGGGTGGGAGGATTAAGAGTAAGATTAAGATTAGGATTAAGAGCCTGAAGAACCTGCCGCGGTGGGGGCCATGATGGCGTCGCGCATGCCGTGGAGGAGTTTCTTGTCGGGTGGGCAGATGGTGGCGAGGGCACCGCGCAGCTCCGCTTTTCCCTCGATGACAAAATAGTACGGGCACAGCCGCACGCGGCCGCGCATGACGGCGAGCTGGCCGGTGGCGGGGTCGAGGTAAGGCTGCTCGACGAGGCGGCCTTTGTGAAAACGCTGGAGGATGTAGGGCTGGGGGGAGGCGAGGGCGGTGTCGATGGCGGCCTGCCATTCGGGGTGGGAGCTGTCGGAGCCGAGCACCACGCTGCGGCTGCCCCAGGCGGTTTCGTGAAAGCCGCTGATCTTGAGGATGAGTTCGCGCTGCTTTTGGGAGAAGGCTTTCAGCTCGTCCCACGAGTGGATGTCGAGGCCGGGGATGACGGCGTGCTGGGGCAGGGGCGTGGGGTCGAGGAGCCAGGTGTAGGGGATGACCTTTTGCAGTTCGAGAAAGTGGCGCTCGCTCAGTTCGCGCCGCCAGTATTCGCGGAGGGGCCGCATCCAGAAGAGGGCGAACCAGAGCTTTTCCTCGAGGTAGGGTTTGAAGGGCGGGGTGATCTTTGCGCGGCCATCCGCAACCGCTTGCATGATGGATTGCGCGGCGGGGATATTCGGCAGGTCGAAGTGCTCGAAGAAACGGTAGAGGGAGGCGGGATGGAAAATGGAAGATGGCAAATGGAAAAGCTCCGCATCGCGGACAGTGAGGAGGTCGTCTGTTTCCCCATCTTCCGCCTTCCGCCCTCCGCTTTCCGCCTTTCCGGCGAGCCGGGCGAGGTATTGCATCTCGGGGCGGTAAGTCGCGGCCTCTTGGGAGATGAGGACGGTGGCGGGGCTGCCGAGGATTTTCAGGAAGCCGTCGAGCATGCCGTCCGCGCCGCCGAGGAGGTCGTGGGTGCCGAAGGCGGCGTAGGTCGTGTTCAGCCATTGGGTGAGGCCGAGGCCGCCGGGGACGCTGTCGAGTTCGGCGATGGTGAAGCCATCGTCGGTCAGCACGAGGTCGGGGCGGATGACGGCGGGCAGGTCGGCGCGCGTTTCCTTGCGCCGGGAAAAGGCGATGAGGTCGGCGGGTTTGCCGGCGTCGAGGTAGGCGGCGATCCAAGGGGGCTGCTTGCCGGCGACGGAGCGGTGGTAAAGCTCGTTGCAGGCGCGCTGGAAAAGGTTCAGCCGGTGGCCGAGTTTTTCGAGCTGTTCGGCGAGGGCGGGGCTGATGACGAAGGGCTCGGGCGAGAGGAGCCAGTCTTTTTCGGCAAAAAGGCCCTCCGCCGGCTGGGCGGCGCGGAGGGCGGCGATGCGGTCGAGTGGTGAAATGGCGGACATGGTTACTTCGCTACGTCTTTCCTGATGTCATCGGCGCTTTCGACTCCATCGGGGCCGAGGCTGAATAACTCAAATTTTCCCGAAAAATCATCCGGCTCGCGATAGACATAAGGGTGGTTCCACGGGTCGAGCAGCGGAGCTTCGAGCATCTGTTTCCACCTTGGCGGGAGCGGTTCGGCGGTGGGTCTTTCGATCAGGGCCTGCAAGCCTTGCTCGGTCGTCGGGACGTAGCTCGTATTCGCCCGATACATGAGGAGCGCCGTTGTGAGTTGGTCGATGTCACTGCGCGCGATGATCGGTTTTGGGGTAGGGCCGCAAGAAGAGGAACCGGCTCTTGGCTCCCACCACAGCATGTAACTTATCAGTGGGCGCTCTAGCGGAGTAACCCGTAAGCCGTGGAACAATGGGTCGTATAGCTTTTCGAGGACTGGTTGGGAGCGCTTATATCGGAAGCCAATGTAAGATGCGGGGCCGATGCCCAGAACATAAAGGAACGACACAGCGATCAGCCCGGACAAGATGCGGGCAAGGTAGTGGCGGAGGGAGTGGGGGTTTGCGGAGTCCATGCGGGCGCGGGGTTTTGAGGAGCGGTTTCAGGGTTGCTCGGGAGGGGTTTGGAGAGTGCGCTTGTGGACACCCAGACCTGCGCGGCTCATCCACCAGGCGATGTAGCGGTTCATCGGCTGCTGCAGCGGGGTGTATTCAAGAAGCCAGCCGACAGGAGTGTAGAAGTATTCGACGGATTTTGGCTGGATGCCGCTGCGGATGGAGACGTAGCCGACGGGGCCGATGCTCAGGACGTAAAGGACGAACGCGCCGAGCAACCCGGCGAATCCGGTGAGGAGGCGGCTGCGGAGGGAGGATGGCGGTGCGGAATCCATCGGCGTGGGGTGGTCAGCGGAGCAGTTTCAGGGCGGTGTGGGAGCGGTTTTGGGCGGCAGCTTGGGGATTTGCTCGCGCAGCTCGTCACCGGTCGCGAGCTTATACCAGTAGTTCAAATAAGCGGTGAAGGGTCGCCGCAGCGGGGGTGCCTTGCCAATGAAATGCCACAGCGGTCGGTAAACCTGATTGAACCTGATCTTATTCTCATCGGTGGCATGTCTTTCCGTCCAGTAGAGGGCGGGGCCGACGCTGAGGACATAGACTAGCAGGATAGCGAGCAGCAGCCCGAGGATGATCCCGAAGAGGCGAAGAATGCTGTGGCGAAGGGTGAAAGGCTGATCTTCGTCCATGATGGCTGGGAGCCAAGGTCAGAGCAGCAGTTTCAACCCCTGCCGGATGAGGTCTTCGGTGCTGGCGGTGCCCCCCGCTTTCTCCTGCACTTGGCGGACGGCTTTGTGGGCGTCCACTTGCTTATACCCGAGGGCGATGAGGGCGAGGACGGCGTCGTTGAGCTGGACGTCGGCGGGGCTGGGGGCGTGGGCGGCGCTGGCGGCTTCCCAGGCGGCGGCGATGCCGACTTTGTCTTTCAACTCGACGATGATGCGCTCGGCGGTTTTTTTGCCGATGCCTTTGGTTTTGCTGAGGGTGGCGGCGTCGCCGGCGACGACGGCGGCTTTGAACATGGTGACGGAGATGCCGGAGAGGACGTCGAGGGCGGTCCGCGGGCCGATGCCGCTGACGTGGGTGACGAGGAGGCGGAAGAGGTCGCGCTCGGCGTGGGTGGCGAAGCCGTAGAGGATGTGGGCGTCTTCGCGGACTTGGAGGTGGGTTAAAAGCTTGATGGGCTGGCCGACGGCTGGGAGTTTGTCGTAACTCGAAAGAGGGATGCTGACATGATAACCAATACCGCCGACGGCAATGACGACATGGGTGGGGAGGGCTTCGTGGAGGAGGCCTTCGAGGAAGGTGATCATGGGGGGAGTGTGGAGGAAAAGGCGAAAGGCGAAAGGCGAAAGGCGATGGCGGAAGATGGGAAGCGGGGTGGCTGGGGAAGTTTCTTTTCTCCTTTCCTCGCCGGGAAGGGGCCATCGCCTTTCGCCTTTCGCCTTTGCTCCTCCTCCTTGCGCTCGCCGTTTTCGCTCATGGAGGCGAGGTGGCGAATGAGAACCTCTGGCGGGTGTGGCTGGAGCCGAAGTCCGCGCACGCGCCGGTGACGCTGCCGATCGACGGGGCGGAGCGGACGGTGCTGTGCGCGGGCTTTATGGAGGAGGAGGGGCCGCGGGCGATGACGCGGGAGGAGCTGGCGGGGATGGGGATCGAGATGGCGCGGTTCGCGGCGCGGGCGCGGGCGAATGCGCAGGGGGACCTAGCGGGGCTGAAGCCGCGGTATGTGCGGAATAAGCAGCGGGTGATCGAGTATGCGGAGCTGCACAGCGAGCGGCCGGTGGTGGCGGGCGCGGTGCTGGCGCCGAAGTTTCTGGCGCTGTGGAAGGACACGCTGGGGGAGAAGGTGCTGGTGGTGGTGCCGAACCGGTTCACGGCGTATGTCTTTCCCGCCCTGTCCGGCAATCACCCGGACTACGCGCCGATGGTGCTGGAGGCGCTGCGGGCGACGGCTTGGCCGGTGAGTGTGGAATTGCTGGAGATCAGTAGCGATGGGGTGCGGTGTGTGGGGCGGTATGCGGAACCGTAGGGGGGAAGGAGCCTCGCGGGGCGGAACGACGAACGTTGAACGCTAAACTTTGAACGTTGAACGGTGCGCTGTCTCCGCGACGCGCTCGGTGACTTCGACGTTCAGCGTTTGATGTTTGACGTTCGACGTTCCGCCCCGCGAGGGACCGATCTCCCCGGCTTTGACGGCCGCACTTTTCCCCTCGCCCCGGTACGGTTCCCGCGTTCTCTTTCCCGCCTCGCATGAAAAAAGCCCGTCTCATCCTCATCGCGCTGCTGCTCGTGGCAGTGGCGGTGTTTGTCGTTTTCAAAAAAACCATCGGCAGCCATGTGCCGGCGGCGCTGCTGGTGCCGGGAGAGACGGTGCTCTTTGTGGATGTGCCGAATCTGCCGCGGACGGCGCTGCGTTTTCCGCAGACGGGACTGGCGAAGATCGTGGCGGAGCCGGAGATGCAGAAATTTCTGGAAAAGGCGCGCACGGCGGGCGGGCCGGTGCGGGCGATGGATGAGAAGCTGGCGCAACTGCTGCGGCTCGCGCCGCGGGAGGTGTTCGTGGCGGTGACTTCCATTGAGGGGACGACGCCGAAGTGGGTGGCGGGGTGCGCTTTCATCGGGCGGAAAAAGGACGCGGAGGCGCTGCTGGCGGAGCCGCGGGCGGAGTGGAAGAAGGCGTGGCCGGCGGGGAAGTCGGACATCGCGCAGCATGGGGCGGCGGAGGTGGAAACGTTCACGTATGGCGAGGCGGTGCTGGCGGAGGCGTTCCAGGGCGAGTGGTATCTGGTGTCGAACAATGTGGACCTGCTGCACACCACGCTGGATGCGGCGGCGCTGCCGCAGGGTTCGCCGAGCGCGCTGGGGACGAAGGACGTTTTCAAAAAGGCGACGGCTCCGCTGCCGGGCGAGGGGGATGCGCTGGTCTTCGCGCAACTCGGGTCGCTGACGGAGCGGATCACGTCTTTGCTCGTGGCGAGTGGGCAGGCGCCGGACCCGCAGCAGATCGCCGACCTGAAGCGGATGCAGGCGGTGGCTTGGGGAACAAAGATGGAGGGGGAGCAGATTCGGGATACGATCTATCTCCTGGCCCCCGGCGGGGTAAAAGAGACGCCGCTCGCACTGCACGCGCTGGGACTTCAGACGGCGGATACTTTCCTGAGCTACGTGCTGAAGCTGCCGGAGAAGATCGAGATGCCGGATTCGGCGGGGCTGGTCGGCGGGTATCTGCCGATGCTCGCGCCGATGGAAAAGGCGCTGGCGGCGAAGGGGCTGGCGTGGGCGGATTTGGGGAAGGCGTTCGGCCCGGAACTCGGGGTGATCGCGGACTGGCCGCTGAAAGACGGGCAGCCGTCGGCGCTGGTCGGGTTGGATGTGCGCGATGCGGCCAAGGCGCGGGCTTTCGTGGAGGTCTTCACCGGCGAGGCGGCGGGCACGCCGCCGTGGGGCCGCGTGGAAAAGGATGGCGTGACCACTTTCCAAGGCCCGCCCGGCGAAGGGCTGGTGCCCGTCGCGCCGACGCTGGCGCTGGGGGAGAAATTCCTCGTGCTCGGCTTGAGCGCGGAAGGCGTGGAAAGCGCGGTCGCCCGGTGGCAAAAAGCGCCGCCGCGGGCGTGGACAATCCAGGAAGTGACCGCACCGACGGCAGGCTTCGGGGAGCTGGATATGAAGACGCTTTTCGAGCGCAGCTACGGCACCCTGCGCCCGCTGCTGGCGATGTCGCTGGCCTTTAGCCCGGACGCCGGCAAATACATCGACGCCGGCAAACTCCCCGGCACCGAGACGATCAGCCGCCATCTCACGCCCTCCATTTACTCCCAGAGCACCACCCCCGAGGGGACACTGGTGCAGTCCGTCGGCACGCTCACTTTCAACCAAGTCCTCATCGGGGCCATCGGCGGCGGCATCTACTCAGCCTACCCCATGATCGAGAGCACCCTAACCAACGGCCTCAAACTCGACCCCGGCATCTTCCCCACGCCCCCACCCCCGCCGGAACCCGCGCCGGACGCGACCCCACCCCCGCCTCAGCCATAAGCAAAACTGTGCCGGGGCGAAAATTTCAGATGTCGGCAGGGCAAAGTGTGTTAGCCTGCGCGCCCTATGCCTATTCACAAGAAAACCGCCTTCTCCCGCCGGCTTCCTGATTTGGTCACCGAGGAACTGGCTGCCGCGCTCATGTCCAAGACGAATTTCGAGTTCAAGGATCTCTTTGAAGTGGTCCACGCGAAGCTCAAGGCGCGCAACGCGGCCAGCGGTGGGGAGGAAATGCTCCGCCTCCGGGCCTACGAGAAGCTCCAGAATCTGGTTTCCCGCGGCATGGTGAAAAAGGAGGCCAAGAAGTACAAAGGCATCCCCAAAGTGCTCGCCACGCTCGAGACTTTCCCGCCGAAAGTCCCCTTCGCCGCCCCCTCCGCCGCGGCCTAAGGTTTTCAGAGGTTTTTTAGGGACATGAGCGAATACTTTTCGATCTTCCTCCAAGTGGTCGTCGCCATCGGCTTTGCCGCCGGTGCGCTCGGCGTGAGCGTGCTGCTCGGCAAATCCGCGAAGACCAACAAAGCCAAGGATTCCGCCTACGAGTGCGGCATGCCCGCCGAGGGCGCGGCGCAGCCCCGGTTCAGCGTGAAGTTTTACCTCGTGGCGATGCTCTTCATCCTTTTCGACATCGAAATCGTCTTCATGTATCCGTGGGCTGTCGTCTATCGCGACCACATCGCCGCGCATGGTGCGGGGATTTTCTGGAGCATGCTGAGCTTCGTCGGCGTGCTTACCGTGGGCTACGTGTATGCCATTATGAAAGGCGCGCTCGACTGGAAGAGCTGAACGGTTTCCGCATGGTTCACCACATCACGCTCTGCAAACTCCAACCCGAGGTCACGCCCGCCAAGCTCGAGCAACTGATGATGACCACGCGGATGAGCCTGCTGAAAATCCCCGAGATTCTCAGCGTTCGCTGCGGAAAAAACATTGATCCGAAATCCGAGTGGCCCTTTTTCGTGGCGCTCGATTTCGAGTCCTTGGAAAAGCTCGCGATGACCGAGGACGACGCGATTTACATGAAGTTCATCGCCGACGTGATGAAACCGCACACCACCGACCGCCTCGTCCTGCACTACGAGATGGAGCCGGGCAAGAGCGTCAAATACTCCTGAAGCCGGGTGGCGGTGAAGGCGATTTCTTCGTCGGAGATGGCGAAAGGCGGGGTCAGGCTCAGGACGTTGCTGGCCGGTGAATCGGCGAGGAGGAGCAGGCCGTCGCGGAGGGCGTGTTTGATGATGGCGATGGCGAGTGCGGTGGCGGGTTTTCCGGCATCGAGCAGTTCGACGCCGAGCATCAGACCGAGGCCGCGGATTTCGCCGACATGCTCGGAATGCAGCGCCGCCAGCGCCGCTTTCAATTTCGTGCCGCGCTCCCGGACGTGTGCGGCGAGCGCGGGATCAGTGTGCTGTTGCAAAGACGCGAGCGCCATCGCGCAGCCGAGCGGATTGCCGAGAAAGGTGCTCGTGTGCAGCGCCTCGCCGGAGGATTCCGGCCACGCGTCCATGACCTCCGCGCGGCCCACGCAGGCCGAGAGCGGGAAGCCGCCGGTCAGCGCCTTGCCGAGACAGATGATGTCCGGCACCACGCCCGAGTGCTCGCACGCGAAGAGCGCGCCGGTGCGGTTGAAGCCCGTGTAGATTTCATCCGCGATGAGCAGGATGCCGTGCGCGTCGCAGACCTCCCGGAGCATCGGCAGAAACTCGCGCGGCGGCACCACGCAGCCGCCGCGGCCTTGAATCGGCTCGACGAGGATGCAGCCGATCCCACCCGCGCGGATCGTCTCCTCGATCTGCGCACGCTCCGCCGGGTACGGCAGCAGCGTCGCGAAGTCCTTCAACTGCGCGCGAAACGGCTCGCGAAAAAACGGCAGCCCGATCGCGCTCAGCGCCCCGAGCCCGAGCCCATGATAGCCGCCCGTGAACGCGATCACGCCCGCCTTCCCCGTCCGCAGCAGCGCCGTTTTCAACGCCGTCTCCACCGCATCCGAGCCGGAACTGCTCAAGACCGTTTTCCCATCGCCCGCGCCCCAGCGCTCGAAAGTCAGCGCGCTCAGCCGCGCACAAAGCTCCGCTTTCAGCTCCGTCGGATGCACATCGCCCATCGCGTGCAGCAGCTCGCCCGCCTGCGCCACGAGCGCCGCGCGCACCGCCGCGTTCGTGTGCCCGAGCCCGCTCACGCCGAAGGCCGAGGTGAGATCGAGAAAGCGATTCCCGTCCGCGTCCCACACATTCACATCGTGGGCGCGCTGCCAGAAGACGGGGAAATCGTCCGCCAGAAACGTGACGTTGCGCGACTCATGCCGCCGCAGCTTTTCCGCCAGCGCCAGCGAGCGCGGGCCGGGGATGGGCGTGATCAGGTGCGGGAGCATCAGGAATTTTTTGCCACGGACAGACACGGACAGACACGGATTTCGGATTCTTGATCCGTGTCTGTCCGTGTCTGTCCGTGGCTCATTTTCCTCCCAGCACCCGCCGGTAAACCGCCTCGTATCCCGGCACCGCTTTGGCCCACGAAAAGTCGCATGCCATCGCGCGCCGCATGAGCGCCTGCCATTGCGGCGGGTCGGTGAAGTAGCGCTTCGCGCGGATGATCGCGTCCCACAGCGCGTCGGGTGTGGAGTCGAAAAAGAGGAAACCGTGGCCGCTTTCAGCCGTCGGATCGTAGTCCTGAATCGTCTCGAAAAGCCCGCCCGTGGCGTGGGCGATGGGCAGCGTGCCGTACTTCAGCGAGTACATGGCGCTCAGCCCGCACGGCTCGAAATGCGACGGGATGAGAAACGCATCCGCGCCCGCGTAGATGAGATGCGCGAGCGGCTCCTCCATGCTCTGCCGGAAGGCGAAACGCCCCGCGTGGCGCTTGCTCGCGATGAAAAGTTCGCGCTCGTACGCCGGGTCGCCTTCGCCGAGGATGACCAGCCGCACATCATCCGCGAGCAGCCGGTCGAGCAGCAGCAGCAGCAGGTCGATGCCCTTTTGCTCCGCCAGCCGCGAGACGATGGCGAAGACCGGCCCGCGCGGCGATGGCACCAGCCCGCACGCCGCGAGCAGCGCCTCGCGGCAGGCTTTTTTTCCCGCGAGTGCGTCCGGCGAAAAGCGCTCCGGCAGCCGCTTGTCCGTCGCCGGATTCCAAATCCCGTAGTCCGCGCCGTTCAGAATCCCCGTCAGCTTGTGCGCCTGCTCGCGCACCACCGCATCCAGCCCGCTGCCCTGCGCGGGCGTCTGGATTTCCCGCGCATACCGCTCGCTCACTGTGGTGATCGCATCCGCGAAAAGCATGCCGCCTTTGAGCAGATTCAGCCGTCCGAAAAACTCCACGCCCTTCGCCCCGAAATAGTCGTCCGGCAGATTCGTCAGCCCGAAATCCCACGCATCGAAGCTGCCCTGAAACGCGAGATTGTGAATCGTCAGCGCCGTCTTGAACGGCAGCCGTCGCTCCCGCACCAGCACCGGCACCAGCGCCGTCTGCCAGTCGTGCGCGTGGATGATTTCCGCCGGCGGCACCACGCGCCGCGCCAGCTCGACCACGACTTTCGAGAACCAGATGAACCGCTCCGCATTGTCCGCAAAATCGCGCCCCGCCTCGCCGTAGAAACCTGTGCGGTCAAAGTACTCGTCGCGCCGCACGAGGAAAACCTGCACGCCATTCGGCGCGGTGCATTCCCAGATTTCCGCGCCCAGCCGCCGCCCGCCGATTTGCACCGCGATCTTCACGCCCGTGTCCCTCGCCCGCTCGCGCAGCCCGCGATAGCACGGCAGCACCACGCTCACCTCATGCCCGCGCGCGGCGAGCGCGGCGGGCAGTGCCTCCAGCACGTCGCCCAGCCCGCCGGTGCGCGCGAGCGGGGCCATTTCGCTGGCGGTGAGGAGGATTTTCATGCGCGCTGAAATAGCGCGCCTACGCGGAGCCCGCGAGCGTTTTCAAATCCGCGCGCTGCGTCTCGTAGGTCGTGGCAAAGGCGAGCACTTTTTCATCCGGCGCGCGGTGCTGCGCGCGGCACCAGTCGAGGTACACATCGGGCCACCAGTTGCGATGCGCGGTCAGCCCTTCGTCGCGCCACTGCCGCCAGCCGATGAGCACCTTCGACCACGCGCGGTCGCCGAATTCCACGGCCTCCTTCGGGCTCTCGAACTGCGACACGTACCAGTCGCGCCCCACGCGCGCGTGCAGCACTTCGTCCGCCCAGTCGTAATCCTGGAACAGCGCCGAGAGCGCATTGTGCGCCGCCTTCGCCGTCTCCCACTCGAAGCGTTTTCCGGTCTTCGGCATCAGCCCCTGCTCGATGAAATAGAGCACGCCATGCCGCTCTTTCGCCGTGAGCTGCGTGTTCAGCCCGAGCGACCAGGTGAAGTTCACCATCACCTTTGTCCAGTCCACGCCGAGCGCGACGAACCCCGCCTCGCCCATCATTGCGTGCCGCGCCTCGTCCCAAAGCTGCCGCGTCATGTCGCGGTAATAGCCCCACGGTTTGCCAGGCGTCTCGGTCATGATCGAGGCCATCATTTCCGGCACGTCGATCTCGCGGAGCCGCTTGTAAAACATCATCAGCACCTTCGGCTCCAACGGCTGCGCGGGATCGTAGAGAAAGGCTTCCGCGTTCACGCCCATGTTGTACGGGTCGGGAAAACGCGCATCGCGGCGCGGGGTTTTGTCGTAGATGAAAGGCGTGGCGCTGGCGTGGCGGGCGAGCGTCGGCGGATGGAGCAGATCGAAAGGGCATCCGTCGGGATTTTCCGCCGTTCGATGTTCGACGTTCGACGTTCGACGTTCGACGTTCGGCCCCTGCCAGGACGCTTCCATTTCCACCGCGCCTGCGGCGGGCTGAACGCCAAACGCCGAACGCAGCGCCGCGAGTGCGCGCGCTCCGTAGCCGCGCATTTCATCGAGCTCCAGCAGCGCAAATTTCATCAGCCGCACCGACGGCGCATCGGCCAGGGGATTCGTCTCCGCGCGATGCCGCTCCAGCCCCGCGATGAGCGCGGGCACGGCTTTTTCGTAAATCCCCGCGAGCAGTTCCGCCGTCGTCGGAGCCGCCAGGATTTCATCGAAAAAAATCGCGAGGTTTTCGTCCGGCACCACGTCCATGCCGAGCGGCGGCTCGCGCATTTCTCCCACGCGCTGACGCAGCGCGGCCACATGCTCTGCACAGTAATGCGCGTGGAGGGAAAAGGCCATTTTCAATTCGTAGATCGGCTCCGCGGTGAGGCGCGCGAGGAAGATTCCATGCAGCCGTTTCAAGGCGTAGTGAAAGCGTTTCAGTCGCCGCACGCATTCTTCGACAGCGAGGCCGGGTTTCGCGGCTTCCTCGAAAGTGGCGAGACCGGCGAGCGCCGGCAGTCCGTGGAGAGGCTGGTAGTTTTGCATGGCGGCGAAAAGATTCTGCGCATCATCCCGCGACCGCGCGGGCAAAGCAATTTTTTGACATCCGCCGCGCGACGGACAATCTCGCGGCGATTCGCCCGATGACCTCCTCCTTCTCCCCCGCCCACCGCCTCGCGCGCGGCGTCTGGCAGCTCGCGTGGCTGCTGCTCGCGCGCTGGACGCCGCGCCCGCTGCACGCTTGGCGGGCGCTGGTGCTGCGGGCGTGGGGCGCGCGGCTCGGGGCGCGCTGCCACGTTTATCCCGATGCCGTCATCTGGGCGCCGTGGCAGCTCACGATGGGCGATGACGCGTGCATCGGCGACGCGGCGGAGATTTACAACGTCGCGCCGATCACGCTCGGCGCGCGGTCGGTGGTTTCGCAAAAGGCCTTTCTCTGCGCCGGCTCGCACGATCACCGGCGCGAGGATTTCCCGCTCACCAGCGCGCCGATCACCCTCGGCGTGCGCGCGTGGGTGGCGGCGCGGGCGATCGTCCTGCCGGGCATCACCATCGGCGACGGCGCGGTCGTGGGCGCGGGCAGCGTGGTCACGCGCGATGTGCCGGCCGGCTGCACCGTGGCGGGCAATCCGGCGCGCGTGGTGCGGAGCGGAGAAAAGAGCGCGGAGCCCAGCGCATGAGGGCCGCGCGCGGGCCATCTCCACTTGGATTTTCCGGCAGTCGTGCCTATTCTCCCGGCCCCCATCCCACGCCATGAGCCAACAATTTTCCTGGGTTACCCGCTTTCTCGAACGGCCCTTCCTTCTCATCGCGCCGGTCGCGATGCTCTGCATGTCGGTCTTCGTGGCGCTGGCCATCGGCCACGGCGAATTTTCCACCGTCGGCCTCATCATCGGCGGGCTGCTGGCCGTCACGCTGGCCCTCATCATGGGCCGCCATTACTGGCTGCTCATTCCCTTCGCTTTCTCCACCGAGCTGCCGGCCATCCCGCTGCAGGGCAAGCTGGTCGAGCTGGGCGAGGCCGCCATCGTCGTCTGCTCGGCGACTTTCATTGTCCGCTTCGCCCTCCGGCAGCAGCGGTTCACGCTGTTTCGCCAGAGCCACATCCCGGTGCTCATGTTCACGGCCTGGGCGGTTTTCATCTTTTGCAAAAACCCGGTCTTCCTGAGCATCTCGCAGGGCGAGCTGGGCGGCGCCCGCTTTTACGCCAAAATCGTCATGGCCATGGCCGCCTTTGTGATCCTGGCCAATCAGCAGATCGGCGAACGGGAGAGCCGGTGGGTCGTGATCCTGCTGCTCATCGGCTCGGCGATCGCCACGCTTCGAAATGTCGCGTCCTTTTTCTTCCCATTCCTGGGCGGAGACGCGGCGGCGAACGTCTCCGCGATGACCGCGGGCTCGGCGTCCCTCGTCACGGATTCCTTCTATTCCTGGCATCAGTACATGGCCGGATTTCCGCTGGTCGTCATCATCCTGCTCTTCAGCCGCTACAAGGCGCGGGAGATTTTCACCATCGAGCGGCTCTGGGTGCTGACCCTTTTTCTCGCCAGCGCCACGCTCATTTTGCTCAGCGGAAAACGCTCGGCTTTTGCCAGCGTGCCCGCCTGTGCCCTCGTGGCGGCGGTCATCCGCCGGGAATGGGGCTACTTCGCGCTCTGGGTGGGCGGGGCGGTCGCTGCGGGGCTGCTGCTCGTCGCCGGGCAGGGCACTTTGTTTAACCTCCCCATGACCGCGCAGCGCGCCCTCTCCTGGCTGCCGGGCCAGTGGGACAAGGAGCTGGATGTCTCGGGCGGCGGCGTGGATGAATTCCGGCTCACGCTGCGCCGCCTGGCGTGGGAGAAAATCCAGCGCGATCCGTGGATCGGGCTCGGCTACCATGTGGACATGGCCCTCATCCAGCAGTGCATGGACATCGGCGGCGGCGGCATCGAGGGGCAGGTGCTCCCCTTTGCCCTCGGCTCCGCCTGGCACAATACCTGGCTCGGCTACGCCGCCGACCTCGGCATCCCGGCCTCAGTCTTCGCCGCCATGATTTTCTGGACCTTCATCACGAAGGGTCTGCGCCTTTCCAAGCGGCTGCCCGCCGGCTCGTGGACGGCCACCCTGGCCATGTACATTACCCTGGTCGCGATCATGCGGCTTTTCACCTCCCACACGAGCGGGCACAGCGCGAACGATCAGTTTGAAAGGTGGTGGCTCTACGGCATCCTCGTCAGCATCGCCATCAAAGTGGCCGCGGAGAAAGAAGCCGCCGCTTCCAACGGCGAAACGCCGCTGCGGCCCGCCGGAGAAGCCCCCGGTCCGGCGTTCCCGCGCCTCGTGCCGCTCCGCGCCGGCGAGCGTCGCGTCCGCCGGCCCACGTCCGTTGATTCGTGACGCGCGCAGGGTTTGCGCCGCCGGAAGAGCCGCGCCGGAGCCGCGCTTGAACCCACTTTTATGAACGCCCAGGAACATCTCGAACGCCTTTTTCACGCCTCCATCGAGGCGAAGCAGGCCACGCTCAAACAGGGCGCTGCCACCATCATCGCCGCCGCTGAAGTCATGGCCGGCTGCCTCGCCGCCGGGGGCAAACTGCTCCTCTGCGGCAATGGCGGTTCCGCCGCCGACGCGCAGCACCTCGCCGCGGAAATGCTCGTCCGCCTGCGCACCGACGTGCGGCGGCGCGCCCTGCCCGCCATCGCGCTCGCCATGGATCCGTCGAGCCTCACGGCCAGCGGCAATGACCACGGCTTCGAGTCGCATTTCGAGCGCATGGTCCAGGCGCTCGGCCAGCCCGGCGACGTGCTCATCGCCCTCACCACCTCCGGGAAATCCCCCAACGTCGTCCGCGCCCTCGCCGCCGCCCGCGCCCTGCGCCTCCACACCGTCGGCCTGCTCGGCGGCCACGCCCAGCCCGCGCGCGAGCACTGCGACCTCGCCATCGTGGTCCCCTCGCACGACACCGGGCGCATCCAGGAGTGCCACATCACCATCGGCCACGCGCTCATGGAACTGGTCGAGGAGATGATGATCGAACGCGGGCAACTGGCCGTGGAATAAGGCCCAGGGTCACACGCCGACCACGGACACGGTGATGGTGCGGCGATGGGCCGCGCGGCGGTGCTCGAAGATGAAAATGCCCTGCCATGTGCCGAGCGCCAGGCGGCCTTGGACGACGGGGACAGACTCACTGGAGCGGGTTAAAACCATGCGCAGGTGCGAAGTCGTGTCGTCGCTGCCTTCGGCGGTGTGGGTGTAGTAGTCCTCGTCCTCCGGCACGAGGCGCTCGAAGAAAGCGTGGAGATCGGCCCGCGCGCTCGGGTCGGCATTCTCGTAAATGACGAGCGAGGCGCTGGTATGCTGGATGAAGACCGTCGCCGTCCCCGTCTTCACGCCGCTTTCGCGGACGATGCGGGCGACTTCGTCGGTGATCTCGCAGGTGCCTTTGCCCCGCGTGGCGACGGTGAAAGAGTCGGTGTGGGCCTTCATGCAGTTTCGTTTGCGCTGCCGCTTTTTGGGGGGGCGGCTGGCTTTGTCTGGAACGGACTCAGCGCGGCCGGGTGCGTTCGTATTCGGCCTGGGCTTGCGGGAGGAGTTCCTTGAGCTGCGCGATGCGCGTGGCGTCGGAGGGATGCGTTGACATGAATTCCATCGGCTTGCCGCTGCCGGACGAGGCCTCACTCATGCGCTGCCAAAACTCGACCGCCTCGCGCGGGTCAAAGCCGGCGCGCGCCATGTAGAGCAGGCCCACTTTGTCCGCCTCGCTCTCGTGGTCGCGGCTGAAGGGCAGGAGCACGCCGTACTGCGCGCCCGCGCCGATGGCGCCCATGATGGCGCGCTGCTGCTCGTAGTTCATGTCGCCGAGCGAAGTCTGCACGCCCGTCAGCAGCGTCTGCGTGGCCTTTTGCTGGAGCAGCCGCTCGGAGCCGTGGCGCAGCGTGGCGTGCGCCATTTCGTGACCCATCACGGTCGCGAGCCCGGCCTCGTTTTTGGCCACGGGCAGGATGCCGGTATAGACGACGATTTTTCCGCCCGGCAGGCAGAAGGCATTGATTTGCGGACTGCTCACGAGCGACACGCGCCAGTCGAAAGTTTTCGCCGCCGGGCCGGTCGCGCCGGAGAGGCGCTGGGCCACGCGCTTGACCAACTCATATTCGGGGCCGGAGTCGATGGTCTGCGCCTCCTGGAGCACCTGCTGGTAGCTTTGCAAACCGAGCTGCTCCTCCTGCTGCGGATTGAGCGCGTGGCGCGCGGTGCGGCCGGCTTCGTTGGTGATTTTCTCGGACGAAAAATACTGGTAGCAGACGACCAGCAGGGCGATGCCGATGGGCAGGGCGCGGACGAGGAGGCGGCGTGGGTTCATGGTGTGGGTGGGTGCAAAGGCGACGGTAAATGCGGCGGGCAAGCCGCCAAGTAAGAATGCGCGCGGACGGTTTGTGCTCGGCATGAGCGCCCGCCGCGTGTTGCTGAAAGGCGCATGCCCAAACTCCCGCGATTCCCCCGCATCCTGCGCTCGTGCGCCGTGGGCGCGTTGCTCGTGCTGCTCGCGGGCGCGGGCGCGACTTGGTGGGCGCACCGGCATCTCGCGCGGCTCATCGTGGCGTCATTTCACCGCACTTATCCCGGGCTGGAGATGTCGGCGAAAAAGGTGGTTTTGAGCGGGACGGGCGACCTCGAATTCCGGTCGGTGCAGGTGCGCGTGCGGAGCGACGGGTCAGAGGTTTTGAAAATCCCGGCGGCGAAGATTCGTCTTTCGTGGCGGGAAATGCGCGCGCATTTCATCCGCGAGGTCGTCATCGAAAATCCGCGCGTGCGGCTCGGCGATGCGCTCCTCGCGGCGCTGCCAGAGGGCGGCGGTGGCGGTGGCGATGGAGTGCCGTGGAGGATCGGGCATCTGGCGATCAAGGGCGGCGGTGGGCGCGTGGATCTCGCGGCGTTTCCAAGCGCGGCGTTTGGTTTCGATGTGGAGTTTTCGGAAGGTGCCGGGACGAACGAGGTGAAGCTCGCGCGGCTGACCGTGCGCTCGCGGGCGGACGGAGCGGAGCTGCTGGCGCTGCCCGTCGTGAAAGTGCGCGCCTCGGTCGCAGACCTGCGCGGGCAAAGGATTAGCGAGGTGCTGGTGGATGCGCCGCGCGTGGCGGTGACTGACGGTTTGCTGGCGCTGTTGCCGGCGAAATCGAATGCGGATTCCGCCGCTCCGGCGTGGACGGTCGAGCGCGTGACGGTCGAGCGCGGACACGCGGACATCGATCTCGCGGCGCTGCCGCGGATTGATTTTGGCTTTGCGGCGGAGCTGAAGGAAAAGCAGCTGGTGGGCGGCACGCCGCTCGAGCTGGCGCTCTCGGCGGTGCGGGTGCGGCTGCGGAAAGATGATGCGGAGGCGCTCGCGATTCCCGCCATCAAAGTGCGGGCGACGCTCGAAGGTTTGCGCGCGAAAAAGGTGCGCAAGATCACCGTCACGGAGCCGCGGCTTCTCGTCACCGACGCGCTGCTCGCCGCATTTTCCAGCACGCCGTCCGGGGAGCCAGCGGCCCCGGAAGCCGCATGGACGCTGGATCGGCTGGCCCTCGACGGCGGGCGCGCGACCGTGGATTTGGCGGGTGCGCCGCTCGTGGAGTTTGGTTTCGCCGCGCAGGCGGGCGACGATCTCCTGCCGCCGCGCGAGCCCGGCGAACTCCAGGCCGCGCTCACTGTCACCGACCTCGCCGTCCGCGCACGCGGAGCCGCGCTGGAGCCGTTTCTGCGCGTGCCCGCGATTCGCGCGAAGCTCCGTCTGCCCGAGGTGCAGCGTGAGCATCGCGTGGCGTGGGTGCAGGTGGAGCGGTTCGATTTCCGGTATGGAAAAATCTTCCGCGACTTGATCGCGAGCGGAGCAAAACCGGCGCTGCCCTCCGGCGTGAAAGCGGCTCCGGCAAAGCCGTCACGCCCTTTTTCCATCGGCGAACTGCTCGTGACCGACGGCGCGATTCACCTTGATGATCTCGGCCTTGGCATCCCGTCAGTGGACTGCCGGGTGAACACCGCCTTCCGCAATTTTGCCCTCGCGCCCGACGCTGGCGAAGGCGGCCGCGACTTGCAGACCATCGAGCTTTCACGCCTCGCGCTGACCTCACCGCTCGATCCGTTCGTGTCCGTGCTTTCGCTCGATACGCTGTTCGTGCGCTTCACGCTCGCGGGCCTCTGGCAGCGCGAAATCGAGGAGGTGGCGATCATTCATCCGCGTCTGGAAATCGGGCCCGATCTTTTTTGGTACATCGACCGCGTGCAGAAAAACGCGGGCGCTGCGCCGGATGCCGCCCCGCCGGTTGCGGACACCGGCTCGCCGTGGCGGATCAAAAAATTCGACGCGACTTCCGGCGAGCTTTTCCTCGCGCTCGAAGGGCACTCGGCGCTGGCGCTGCCGATGCCTTTCGAGTCGCACGCCGAGAA
>JAYVNN010000279.1:0-12954 GCA_043758435.1 Chthoniobacter sp. | reverse complement strand
AGCCGCCTTCGATGTGGTGGGTGAGGCGGGTCCACCAGCCGTTGCCGTCGTCGGTGTTGTCGAGGGTGAAGGCGTTGTCCTCGGCGTCGAGGGCGACTTCGAGATGGTTGCGCGTGCCGGTGGAAAAGATTTCGAGGCCGGTGCCGTCGGGCCGCACGCGGATGATGCCGCCGCCGCGCAGCGAGAGTTCGCGCCCGTCTTGGCCCCTTGCTTTGTAAATGCCGCGGTCGCCGACGCTGATGTAGAAAAAGCCGTCCATGCCGAGGGTGAAGCCGGAGACAACGTGATCGTTCAGGCCCTCGTAGGGCGGGAGGCCGAGGTTGGTGACGAGGTCTTCGCGCACGTCGGCGATGCCGTCGCCATCGGTGTCGCGGAAGCGTGTGAGCAGCGGGTCGTGGATGACGTAGAGCCAGCCGTCGTGCCACGCCATGCCGGCGGGGGAGTAGAGCTTTTCGGCAAAGACCGTGCGCCGCCGATCCGCGCCCATGCTGGAGAAGCGGACGATGGAATATTCCGGCTGCGCGGTGTTGAGGCGGGAATCGCGCGGGTCATTGCCGACGTAAAACGCGCCGGAAGGATCGCCGCAGACGGTGGTGCAGGCTTCGACTTCGGGGAAGGTGGCGAGCTTCTCGAGGCGGAGGGCGGGGTCGTTGAGTTGGGGGAGTTTGGGCGCGGGTGTTTGCGCTTGGATTTGAAAACGCAGAGGCGCAAAGACGCAGAGGACGCAGAGCAGAGGGCGGAGCATGCGCGGATGCTCGGCGGGCGGGCGGTGCGGGTCAATCGCGCGGCGCTCGCGGGAGGGAGCACCAAAGGTGCGAAAACAAGCCAGCCTAGGGAAACGCCGTGGGATAGCCGTGCCCTCACGAGCCAGCCCTGAAAGGGCGGAACAACGGAGGTGTCGCCCTTTCAGGGCTTGGCCGATTTTTACCATCTGACCCAGGGCGTTGCCCTGGGCCGGCTTGTCTGCGGGCCTTTGGCCCTCGGCGGCTCAGGCCACACAACGTCAGAGACCCTTGGCAGGCTCTAGCTTTTCGCAAGCGGCACGGCCCACGAGAGCGGAGTCCACGCGGCGGTCTCCCAGCGATCCTCGCTATGGTATTCGCGGACGAGGAGTTCGCGCTCGTTCATCTCGACGTGGAAGAAGGACTGCTCGTCGGAATTGAAATGCCCAGAGTTGTCGCAGTTGAAAACGGCGATGCCGTCCGCGCCTTTCGTCCCGCGCCCGTCCCAGCGGAAAATATTCCGCGTGTGCGTGTGGCCGTAGAAGATGGCGGCGATGCGGTAGGCTTTGATCGCTTCGTAAAAGGCCTGCACGTCGGCGGGGTCCCACTCCTTGTTTTCAAACGGCCCCGGCCCATCCAGCGGCAGCGTGTAGCGGGCGACATCGACGTGATGGATGAGGACGACGGGGCGTCCGCTGTCGCCGACTTTTTCCGCGAGGTCGGCGATGAGAAAGCCGAGGCTGTCGAGCGCGGCGTAGCGGCGTTTGCGATCCACCGTTTTGTCCGTGCCGACGATGAGCCCGAGGCAGACGAAATGCACCGGGCCCCAGTCCCACGAATAATGCAGCCCGTTCGCCTAGACTTTCGCGAGACCCGCGCGCTGCCGGTTTCGCTCGATGACTTTTTGCAGCACGATTCCGTCGCCGCGCGGCGCATCGTGGTTTCCGAGGATTTCGCAGACGGGATATTTCAGCGCGCCGCCTTCGCCGTTCAGTCCGTAATCGGCGACCCACGCCTTCAGTTCGGTCTGCTGCATGGCCGTGAAGATGCCGCTGTTTTTGTCGCCGCTGTCGATGAGGTCGCCGAGGTGGATGACGCCGCGCGGTTCGCCCACGCTGCCCGCGCGCGCGGCCTCGGGGATGGCCGTGCCGCGCAGGGCGTTGAGGGTTTTGATGAGGCCGGTGTTCGTCGCGGCGGAGACGGCGTCGAGGGCGTCGGGCTGGTCTTTGCTCGCGAGGTAATGCGTATCGCCGAGGACGAAGAAACTGAGCTGAAAAGGCTCGGCAGCGCGGGCGCGCGGGAGGAAAAGGCCCGCGGTAGCGGCGGCAGTGGTGCCGAGGAAACGGCGGCGGGTGATTGGGGGGATGTTCATTTGGGGGGATTCGGCTGAGCGCAACGCGTGTGCGCGACTGTAGGGGAAGCTGGCAGCTTCCCCTACAGTCGCGGCACACACGCCCGGTTTTGAATCAGCGCCGCGCGGCGGGTGCGGGAATCTTTTTGAAACGCTGCGTGAGCGCGACGAGCGGGCCTTCGACGCCGAGGCGCTCCAGCGAACTCGCGCCGACAAAGCCGACGCAATCGGTGCGCGAGTTGACCAGCGCGGCGTCCTCCGGCGTGGCGATGGGGCCGCCGTGCGAGAGGAAGAAGATGTCTTTGCGCCCGGTGGAGCGCGCACCTTCGATGATGGCTTGGGTGCGGTTGATCGCGTCGTCCATCGAGCAAAGCGCGCCGGTCACGCCGATGCTCCCGCCGACGGTGGTGCCGACGTGCGCGATGATCGCGTCCGCGCCAACATCGGCCATGCGCCTGGCCTCTTCGGCGGTGGCCACATAGACGATGGTGAAGAGGTCCATCCGGTGCGCGAGCGCGACCATTTCGAACTCCTTTTCCACGCTCATCCCAGTCTCTTCGAGCACGCGACGGAACTGTCCATCCACGATGGTGTGCGTGGGAAAATTGTTCACGCCGCTAAAGCCCATGTCCTTCACTTTGCCCAGCCAGTGCCACATGCGGCGGCGCGGATCGGTCGCGTGGACGCCGCAGATCACGGGCACTTCCTCGACGATGGGCAGCACCTCGTATTCACCGATGTCCATCGCCACTTGGTTCGCGTCGTCATAGGCCATGAGGCCGCAAGTCGAGCCATGCCCGGCCATGCGGAAGCGGCCCGAATTGTAGATGATGATGATGTCCGCGCCGCCCTTCTCGATGAACTTCGCGCTGATGCCGGTGCCCGCGCCGGCGGCGATGATAGGCTCGCCGCGGTCGAGCGCCGCTTGCAGGCGGGCGCGGACTTCGAGGCGGGTGTAGGGGTTTCCTTTTCCGGTCCAGGGATTCGGCATGGTGGTGTGGTTTGTAGAGGTTGAGGTTGAAAGGGCGCAGTTTTTGGAAACGCGGGAAGGCGCATAAAACAGCGCGGGCACAGTTTGGAAAAGCCTTTGTGCGTTTTTAATAGCCGATTGTGGGCACGCCTTTATTTCGCGACGATCGTCTGCACCGCGGCGGTGAAACCCACGGCATCTGCCGCGATGATGTTCAGCACGTCGTATTCGCCGACGAAAGGAGAGCGCGTGTGAATGACCGTGGCCTCGCCAGCAGGTGGGATGGAAAAGCGGAGCGGAAAAATCTCGGCGCGGAGTTGGTCGAGGAGGAGGACGTTGTTTGCCGGCGTGCCGAGGAGCAGGAGGTCTGTGGGGATCGTTTTCCACTGCGGGTAGCGGTGCGGGGAGCGCAGCGGCTGGAGGCTCTCTACCATTCCGCCGGGCGCGACAGTACCTTCGGAAACGATGCGGCCTTGCTGCTCGTAAAAAGTGCGCAGCCTCTTCGCGAGCGCCGTGAGTTTTGCATCCTGCTGCTGCTCGGGCGTGAGGGCGATGGTCAGCGCGACACTCTTCCGCGCGGCGAATTTTTTCAGCGCCGACGGCTCGGACAAATGTACGGTCACTTTCGGTGCGACGATCGGCGATGGGCGGATTTCGACGTTGGCGGATTCGGAGAGACCGGTGAGGAGTTCGGTCGCGGTGACGAGCCAGTCGCCCGCGTCCGAGTCACTGAGCGGCAGGCGTGTGACTGCGCCGGTGCTGGAAAAAACGGACGCTTTTTCGTTCGCGCCGGTGACGATGATTTCGACGGGGATGCCGTTCATCGGCACAGCGCCGTGCATCGTCACGAGCGCCTCGTAAAAGCCCGCGGAGCCTTTGTTCACGGCCACCTCCGGCTTCATCACCTCGCCGGGCGGGAGCGCGTACCAGCGGAAGGCGTCGGTCGTGAGATCGACGCTCGCGGCTTCCTCCAGCGTGATTTTCCGCCCGAGCCGCACGTCGTAAATCGGACGGTCGGTGCTCCAGCGCAGCGCGCCGGCCTGCGGTTTCACGTAGAGGCTGGCGTTGGCTTTAGTTTTCCAACGCTCGGGTTTCGTCGCGCGCAGGTCGGCGGGGAGGATGAATTCCTTCGCCTCGTCGCCCTCCGCGAAAGCCTGGTTCACGACAGTCACGTACTGCGTGTCCGCGCATTGCGTTGGGAGGGCCCAGAGCGTGGGGCTGTCGGACGCCGCGACGGGCGCGGGCACGCCGTCCATCGCCGCGCGCAGCTTGGCGATGTTCTCCGCATTGCGCGCGAGGAGCAGGGGAGTGGCGTCCACATTCGTCTGCGCGATGTAGGCGGCGATTTGCATGCCGGTTTTCGTCGCGGGCACGGGGCAGGTGGATTCGTCGTCGGTGAGGATGCGTCCGCCGCGGTCGAGGAATTGTTGCAGCGGCGTCTCGAGTCCGGGGCCCCACGTCCACGTCGCGTCGGGCTGATCGAGGCCGGTGAGGAGAATCGCTTTCATCGAGAGCGGCAACGGGCCGCGCGTGATTTCCTGATACGTGATGACCCGCGCCGGCCAGCCCGCGGCGTGGCAGAGGAATAGCGCCTCGGTCACTTTCCCCTCGTGCGAACCGCGCAGCATTTCTACCGCGCCTGCGTTTTCTCCCGCGACGATGCGGCGCTGCACGGCCTGGAGATGGCCGTAGAAAATCCCGATGACCGGCTGCGGCTCGGTGCGCGCATAGACGCCGCCGAATTTCCGCATCCACGCATTCATCTCCTGCTGCGCCGCGCCGTCGGCGGTGGTGGGGAGAAAGTTCGTGCCCACGCCCTGCACGCCGCGGGTGAGGGCGAGCGCGCAGGTGCGCTGCCAGGCTTCGCGGCTGTGGAGGAATTTGAAATTGTCGAGCAGCGACCACGCGCGCTTTTGCGGGAAGTAACTGCGCATGCGGTCGGTGAGCGCGACGTTGTGCAGCGGTTTTGCGGCGTGGGTTTCATTCCAGTCGTGGGCCTGCTGCACGGCAAGTCCCTCGAAAATTAAACGCGACGACAGACTCGCCCACGGCCAGCCGCCGCGCCCGCCCGTGCCGGGCGAACTGCTGTACGAGCCAGTGGTGAAAATGAGCGCGGGATCGACCGCGCGCACGGCGTCGGCGAAGTAGCCGTACTGGTGAAACGTGGTGTCGTAGTGCTCGACGTATTTCACAAATTCGAGCTGTGTTTTCACCGGCTCCTCGTACGCGAGCACGGGCGGGCCGAGGCTGGGCGCGCGCGGCAGGCGCGGCTGTGGTGCGCCGAAAAAAGCGGTCATCGCCTCGCCCCACGGACGGTCGGGCACGGGCGGCGCCCATTCCCAATACGGGACGTAGCCGCCATTCGCGGAGCCGATGTCGAGCCCGGCAAAATTGGGGAGCCGCGCAAAACGCTGCGCGGCGAGCGAGAGGCTGCGGTAGAGCGGCGCGTGCCAGTCGGGCATCGTGTGCGCGAAAAAAGCGAGGTTCGGATGCTGGAGCGAGGGGCGGTTCCAGTTGTTGTCGTACTGCAGGCCAAGCCGCACGCCGCGCCGTGCGAACGCCGCCGCGCGCTGCTCGAAACTGTCCGCGTCTGCGGGCGTGGGGAGCGTTTGCACGGGATCGAAAATGGTGTCGTAGCCGAGTTCGGCGACGCGCCGCGCGTAGTCGTCCGCAGTGTCGCCTTTTTTGAAAAATCCGCCGCTCGCTCCGTGCGGCAGCGCCGCTGCGTAGAGCGTGAGCGGCGAGCGCGCGACATCTTTTCCAAAATGCCGCTGCAACCCTGCGACCGGCTCCGGCACAGCATCCGCGGGCCGGGGCTGGGCGAGCGTGGCGAGATCCGCGGCCCACTCTTTTGGATTCGGGAACGTCTCAGGACGCGCGAGATTTTGCACCGTGATGCGCGGCCCCTCGCCAGCGACCACGGTGCTGAACGTGAACGGAATTTCGCGCGGATTTCCGAGCGTGACGGGTTGCAAACCAGCGGCGATTTTCAGCGGCGGACGCCCGTCCACACTCAGCTCGTAGCGGTGCCCCGGCTCGACCTGCGGCAGCAGCAGCGTGAGCGAACGCCACGGGCCGGCCCGGTGGTAAATGACCGCGCCGTCACTTTTCAGTTCCACGTTTTTCACCACCGGCCCGCCCTCGCCTTTGATGATGACCGGGAACAGCCACAGCTCGTAGCGCCCGCTCATCGCCTCGCTCGCATTGGCGCTGCGCGCGGTCCAGTCGGCGGTGTAGATGTGCCGACGGCCCGCGCGCCATTCCATCGCGCGCAGCCAATGGTTGCCGGGTTGGAGCACGTCGTCGCCGGGCATTTGGAAAGGCGACGCGGCGTCTGCGCCGGAGCGCAGCCTGAGCGGGACTTGCGCCTCAGCGCGGTCGCGGAAAATGGGCTGGCCGTTGAGCGTGAAGTCGGGCCAGTCCGTGCCGTCGGGCGAGTCGGCATCGCGCCGCGCGAGCTGGCGTGTGGGTGCGAGGCCGTTGCTGAGGCCGAGCGGCATGTCGTAGCGCACGAGGCTGAGCTGGCCGGTGAAAACGGGCGGCGCATCCGCGGTGCGCGCCAGCGTGGCGGCGAGGAAAAGGGCGAGCGCGGCGAGTCTGGGGAGTGACGGGCGCATGGCTATGGATGGAACGGAAGCGCCGCGAAGGAAAGGGGGAAAGTCGCACCGTAGGCGCGGCTGTGGGGAAGCTGGCAGCTTCCCCTACAGACGCGGGCGCAAGCGCGGTACGCAGTGCGTGCGGATGTATTCGTCCACGGCTTCCTGCCACGGGCGCGGGGTGAGGCCGGTGGCGCGCTGGAGCAGCGCGGTACTCATGGCGGTATAGACGGGGCGGCGGGCGATGAAGGCTTTGAGGTCGGCCATTTTCAGCGCACCCACGGTGCGGCCTTTGAGCGGGATTCCCGCAGCGTGCGCGCAGTCGAGCGCATGCTGACCGTACTCCTGCCAGGTGCAGGCACCGGCGTTGCAAAGATGCACCACGCCATCGAGCGGCACCTTGTCGAGCAGCGGACGCAGGAGACGTGCGGCGTCGAGCGTGTAGGTCGGGACAGCCACTTTGTCGCCGATGGCTTCGACGGTTTCGTGTTCTAGCGCGCGCTGCAAAATCTGATCAACGAAGCTCGGACGGTCCGGCCCGAAAACCCACGACGTGCGTACCGCGAGATGGCTGTCCGAGACCGCGTGGAGGCAGCGTTCGCCGCCGAGCTTCGACTCGCCATAAACGCTCACCGGCCGGGCCTCGTCCTCCTCGGTGTACGGCGCGCGCTTTTCGCCGTCGAAGACGTAGTCCGTGCTGATGTGGATGCAGCGCGCTTTCTTCCGTGTGCAGGCGTCGGCGATGGTCGCGACGGCCTGGCTGTTGAGGTGCATCGCCTCCGCGGGTTCCTTTTCGCAGCGATCCACATTCGTCTGCGCGGCGCAGTTCACGAGCACGTCGAAGTCGAGGTCGCCGAGCGTTTCATGCACCTGCGGAAAATCGCCGATGTCGAGCAGCGCATGGTTGAAGCCGATGACGTCATCGCCCGCCGCGCGCCACTCGCGCAGCAGCGCCGCGCCGAGCCGCCCGCCACTGCCGACGATGACAATCCTGCGCGCCATGCTCAGTGCTTCAGCAGCGGCGTCCACCACTCGCGATTGCGCACGTACCAGTCGATCGTCTCACGGATGCCCTGCTCGTGCCGGTGCTGTGGCTTCCACTCCAGCTCGCGGTGCGCCTTTGACGAATCGATGGCGTAGCGCCGGTCGTGACCGAGCCGGTCGGTCACGTATTGGATGAGGCTCTCGGGCTTGCCGAGGTGCGCGAGGATCATTTTCACCACGTCGATATTCCGCATCTCGCCGTCGGAACCGACGTTGTAAACCTCGCCCGGTTTTCCATTGAGCAGCGCGGAGACGATGGCCGCGCAGTGATCCTCGACGTGGATCCAATCGCGCACATTCAACCCGTCGCCATAGACGGGCAGCGGTTTGTCCGAGAGCGCGTTGATAATCATCAGCGGGATGAGTTTTTCGGGAAACTGATACGGCCCGTAGTTGTTCGAGCAGCGCGTGATGACGACCTCCAGCCCGAAGGTGTGGTGATACGCGAGCGAGAGCAGGTCGGCTGACGCTTTGCTCGCGGAGTACGGCGAGCTGGGTTCCAGCGGGGAGGTTTCGGAAAATTTCCCCTCCGGCCCGAGCGAGCCGTACACCTCATCCGTGGAGATTTGCACAAAGCGCCGGACGCCGTGGCGACGCGCGGCGTTGAGCAGCACGGAGGTGCCGACGACGTTCGTGTGGATGAAGTCGCCGGGCGAATCAATCGAGCGATCGACGTGCGACTCGGCGGCGAAATTGACGACGGCGAAGTACTGGTGCCGCGCGAGCGCCGCGTCGATTTTCTCCGCGTCGCAGATGTCGGCGTGGAGAAATTCGTAACGCTCGCCGTACTTTTCCGCGACGCCCGCGAGGTTCGCGGGATTCCCGGCGTAGGTCAGCGCGTCCACGTTCGTAATCATCGCCGGGCCGTAGTGGTTGAGGACGTGACGGATGAAATTGCTGCCGATGAAGCCGCAGCCGCCGGTAACGAGAAGTCGCATAGGGGCGCGCTTTCTAGCAGCGGTGAAAACCCCGCGCCATGATTTTGTCGCGCGGCGGCCTGGCTGCGCGCACCGCGGGCCGGTGCGCGGCAGCGGTTGCAATCCTCCTCGCGAGAGACGAGCATCCGCGCCCGTTTTAATGAAAAAACCTAAGCTGACCCTCGTTCCTGACCCCGGTGTGATTGAGATTCGCGGCGCGCGGCAGAATAATCTGCGCGGCATCGACCTCGATCTCCCGCTGGGCAAACTGAACGTCATCTCTGGGCCGAGCGGCAGCGGCAAGTCGTCGCTCGCCTTTGACACGATTTACGCCGAGGGGCAGCGGCGCTACGTGGAGACCTTCTCGCCGTACACGCGGCAGTTTCTCGACCGCATGGACAAGCCGAAGGTGGATGTGATCCGCGGCATCCCGCCGGCCATCGCCATCGAGCAGTCGAACCCGGTGAAGTCCACGCGCTCGACGGTCGGCACGATGACGGAGATCAACGACTACCTGAAGCTGCTTTTCCCGCGCATGGCGCAGGCTTTTTGCCCCGAGTGCGAGCGCGAAATCCGGCCCGAAACCGCGAAGTCCATCGTCGATGAAATCTACGCGAAGCACGCAGGCGACACGCTGCTCGTAACCTTCGGCGTACCCGTGCCTGCCGGGACGAAACCCGCCGACTTTTTCGACTTCCTCAAAGCGCAGGGCTACCTCCGCATCTGGCTCGACGGCGACATCGCGCGCATCGACGAACCGTTGAAAGTGAAGCATCTCCCCGCCGTCGTGCCCGTCATCCAGGACCGCATTGCCGCGACCGCAGACAACCGCTCCCGCCTCACGGAAGCCGTGGAAACCGCCCTCCGTTTTGGCAAAGGGAAAGTCAGCTTCATCCTTCATCCTTCATCCCTCATCCTTCCCTTCAGCATCGGCTGGCATTGCGCGCACTGCGACCTGGACATCACGCCGCCCACTCCGGGCCTGTTCAGCTTCAACCACCCGCACGGCGCGTGTCCGACGTGCCGCGGCTTTGGACGCACCATCGGCATCGACATTCTGCGGGCGCTCCCCGACCTCACGCTGAGCATCGCGATGGGTGTGGTGAAACCTTTCCAAACCGAGAACGGCGCGCAATGCCAGCGCGACCTCATGCGCTGCGCGCGGGCCAAGGACATCGACACGCTGTGCCCTTTCGACGAGCTGCCGACGTCGGAGCAGGACTGGGTGATCTTTGGCGAAAACCGTGGCGCGGTGGGCGAGGAGTTGTGGCAGGACGGGCTGTGGTACGGGGTGAAGGGTTTCTTCGACTGGCTCGAAACGAAAAGCTACAAGATGCACGTCCGCGTGCTGCTGAGCCGCTACCGCAGCTACACGCTGTGCCCGGATTGCAAAGGCGGGCGCTACCAAAAGGCGACGCTGAATTTCCGCGCGGCGGGGAAGACGCTGCCGGAGCTGATGGTGGTGCCGGTGCGGGAGTTGAAGACGACATTGGGCGCGGTAGCGCAGACGGACTCGACGACAGAAATGCTGATGAGCGAGGTTTGCTCGCGGCTCGGCTATCTCGATGAAGTCGGCCTCGGCGACCTCTCGCTCGACCGCCCGACGCGCACGCTCAGCGGCGGCGAAGTGGAGCGCGTGAATCTCACGACGTGCCTCGGCGCGTCGCTGGTGAACACGCTTTTCGTGCTCGATGAACCGAGCATCGGCCTGCATCCGCGCGACACGGGCCGGCTCATCCGCGTGATGCGGCAACTCCGCGACAAGGGCAACACGCTGCTCGTAGTAGAGCACGACGAGGCGGTGATCCGCGCGGCGGACAACCTCGTGGAGATCGGCCCCGGCAGAGGCGCGGAGGGCGGCGAGCTGGTTTTCAACGGCCCGCTGAGTGAGCTGCGAAAATCCACGCTGACCGCTGACTACCTCACCGGTGCGAAGTCCATCCCCGTGCCAGCGAAGCGGCGGAAGCCGAAGGGCTTCATCTCCGTGAAAGGCGCGAAGGAGCACAATCTGCACGCCATCGACGTGGAGTTTCCGCTCGGCGTGCTGGCGTGCGTCACCGGCGTTTCGGGTTCGGGAAAAAGCACGCTCGTGCATGACGTGCTTTACGGAAATCTGCTTGCGGCCAAAAACCTCTCGACTGAGGAAGCGCCGGGCGCGCTGAAAAAGCTGCTCGGCGCGCACAAGATCGAGCAGGTGGTGATGGTCGATCAGTCGCCGCTCTCACGCACGCCGCGTTCCACGCCAGCGGTGTATCTCGGCGTCTTCGACGGCATCCGCGAACTTTTCGCCGGCACGCCCGCCGCGGTCACGCACGGGCTCACCGCGAGCGCGTTTTCTTTCAACTCCGGCGTAGGTCGCTGCGAGCGTTGCGGCGGCATGGGCTTCGAGAAAATCGAGATGCAGTTTCTCAGCGATGTCTTCATCCGCTGCCCGGAGTGCGAAGGCAAACGCTACCAGGCGCATGTGTTGGAAATCAGGTTTGCGGAGAAATCCATCCACGACGTGCTGGAACTCAGCGTCAGCGAGGCGATCCGTTTTTTCACCGATCTCGGCGAAAAGAAAATGGTGAAGCCGCTCGTGGTGCTGGAGGAGGTGGGACTCGGCTACCTCGCGCTCGGGCAGCCGCTGAACATCCTCAGCGGCGGCGAATCGCAGCGGCTGAAACTCGTCGAGCGGCTGACGAATCAGAAAGACGAAAACTGTCTGCTGATCTTCGACGAGCCGACGACCGGGCTGCATTTCGACGACGTGGCGCTGCTCATGCGCGTCTTCGACCGGCTGGTGAAGCAGGGCAATTCGCTGCTCGTGATCGAGCATAATCTGGAGGTCATCAAGTGCGCGGATCACGTCATCGACCTCGGCCCGGAGGCGGGCGAGGATGGCGGGCATGTCGTCGTCGCGGGCACGCCCGAGGAAGTCGCGAAGTGTGACGCGTCGCATACCGGACGGTATCTGCGCGAACTGCTGACGACGGAGAAACGGCCTTCGCTCATTGAGGAGTCGTTGCGCGTAGCAGAAGAGCCGATCGCCAACGCGGCACTCCGTGCGCCGCACGCGATCTCCGTCCGCGGAGCGCGGGAGCACAATTTGAAGAACATCTCGCTCGATATTCCGCGCGATCAGATGGTCATCATCACGGGTCTGAGCGGCTCGGGAAAATCGACGCTCGCGTTCGATCTGCTCTTTGCCGAAGGGCAGCGGCGGTTTCTGGATTCGATGTCGCCGTACGCGCGGCAGTTTGTGCAGCAGCTCGAAAAGCCTGACGTGGACTTGATCTCCGGGTTGCCGCCGAGTGTCGCCATCGAGCAGCGGATCACACGCGGCGGGGGAAAATCGACGGTGGCGACGGTCACGGAGGTCTATCATTTTCTGCGGCTGATGTTCGCGAAACTAGGCACGCAGTTTTGTCCGAAGTGCGAGGTCGCGGTGGAGAAGCAGACGCTCGCGGCGGTGACGAAGAAAGTGGAGGCGCTGGTGAAAAAGGGGCGCATCCGCGTGCTCGCGCCGCTGGTCAAAGCGCGGAAAGGTTTCCACACTGAGGTCGGGAAATGGGCGCAGCGGCAGGGCTTCGACGAACTGCTGATCGACGGAAAATTTTATCCGGTGGAGCCCTTCCCAAAACTCGAACGCTTTCGCGAGCACACCATTGATGTGCTCGTCGGCGAATGCGCGGCGGAGGCGCAGGTGCGCGAACTCGTGAAGCGCGCGCTGGAGATCGGGCACGGCACGGCGAAGGTGCTCGACGACAAAAAGCACGCGACTGTTTTGAGCACGGAGATGAGCTGCCCGACGTGCGGGCAATCGTTTGAGGAGCTGGATCCGCGGCTGTTTTCGTTCAACTCGCCGCATGGTTGGTGCGAGGAGTGCAAGGGTTTCGGCGAAGTGTGGAAAGCGACGGTCGATCCGAAACTCGAATCGCAAATCGAGATCGAGGTCGCGCAGGAGCGGCAGCATGAGCGGTTGGAGGAGGGCGAGGCCGAGACGTGTGCGATTTGCGCTGGCGCGCGCCTGAATGGCATCGCACGGCATGTGCGCGTGCTCGGACGGACGATTGATGAATGCACGGAACTACCGGTGAGCGGCGCGCTGGCGCTGCTGGGCACGCTGAAGTTTCCCGCGCAGCAGCAACCCATCGCGCAGGACATCCTGCCGGAGATCGAACAGCGGCTGAATTTCATGGGCTCGGTTGGGCTGGATTACCTCGCGCTGAACCGCTCGGCGAAAACGCTGAGCGGCGGAGAGAGCCAGCGCATTCGGCTCGCGGCGCAGCTCGGCTCGAATCTGCGCGGCGTGCTTTACGTGCTCGATGAGCCGACCATCGGCCTGCATCCGCGCGACAACGCCGCGCTGCTC
>JAYVNN010000278.1:0-13022 GCA_043758435.1 Chthoniobacter sp. | reverse complement strand
ACAAAAAAACTCGCCGCATATGAACATCATCACCCGCTCGTCCCGCCGGGATTTCATCACCAAAGGCGGCGTCATCATCGCCGCAGCCTCAGCTTTCGGAGCCACAGGCCATCTGCTCGCCAAAGAAAAAGAGAACAAAGAGGAAGAGAAGGTTTCGCCGGCCGAAGACTTGATGCGCGAACATGGAGTGCTCAAGCGCGTGCTCTTGATCTACGGCGAGGCGATCCGGCGCATTGAGACCAGCGAAGATTTGCCGCCCGAGGCGGTCGCCTATTCGGCGAAGATCATCCGCACTTTCGTCGAGGATTATCACGAAAAGCTGGAGGAAGACTCCTTATTCCCCCGGTTCGAGAAGGCTGGCAAGCTGGTCGATCTCGTCCAGACGCTTCGCGCAAACACGAAGGCGGTCGCAGAGTCACGGACCTCACCATGAGCCTCGCCAACGCCCCGGCGCTCAAGAGCGCCGACGACCGGCGCAAGCTTGCCGACTCCATGCGCCAGTTCGTCCGCATGTATAACCCGCACGAAGCCCGCGAAGACACGGTGCTCTTCCCCGCCTTTCGGAAGATCGTGAGCAAAAGCGAATACGACGCGCTCGGCGAGGACTTCGAGAAAAAGGAGCACGCGCTTTTCGGCAAGGACGGCTTCGAAACGATGGTCGAGAAGGTAGCCGGCATCGAGAAGAAGCTCGGCATCTACGACCTCGCGCAGTTTACGCCGAAAGTCTGAAGACCTGGCGCGCGCATGGAAGCGCTCGCTCGCGCCGGGCACATCGTCGCGATGGCCGGCGACGGCATCAATGACGCGCCCGCGCTCGCCACCGCCCATGTCGGCATCGCGATGGGCACCGGCACCGACGTGGCGATGGAGAGCGCCGGCATCACGCTGATGAAGGGCGACCTCCGAGGCATCGCCCGCGCCATCCGCCTCAGCCGCGCGCTCATGGGGAACATCCGGCAGAATCTTTTCTTCGCCTTCATCTACAACGCGCTCGGCATCCCCATCGCCGCCGGCCTGCTCTACCCGTTCTTCGGCCTGTTGCTTAGCCCGATCATCGCTGGTGCTGCGATGAGCCTCAGCTCCGTCTCCGTCATCGGCAATGCCCTCCGGCTGCGCTCGGTGAATCTGGATACACCGTTCGCCCCGCGCTCAAATTGATCACAGCCAGAGCGTTTCGGCAGGCCGGTGAAAGTTTTTTGAGGGATTTCTAAGGATGCACCGTTTCAAGAAGCAACCACAAGTCGATCCAAACACGATTCACTGAACACGTCTCCGGCAAACTCCCGACCTTTCCAAACATAAACATCCCTATGAAAAAATCACTCCTCGCCATTTCGGCGTTACTCCTCGCCCTTAGCCCGCTCGCCAAGGCTCAGGATCACGACGATCACGGTTACAGTTCGCATCACTATTCGCCTCACGGCTACAGTAGTCACGGCTATCTCGGGCATGACTCCGGGTTCAGCGGCGGCGGTCACAGTCACGGCGGCGGTCACGGTTCCAGTGGCCACGGTCATGGTCACGGTGACGGTGACGGCGGCTACGACACGCACCAAGTCTATAGCCACGGCTACTCCGGCCATTCCTCTTACGGCCACTCCGGTCACGGGTATTCAGGAGGACATCATGGCCACCGCGGCATCTACATCAACCTCTTCGGCAACTAAAACTCGACGCTCACGCCTTTATGAAAACTTCCTCCTATCGCCGGGCTCTCACCGGTTCCATTCACTTCGCCTCCGCCGCGCTTTGCCTCACGCTTGTCAACGTGTCGGGCATCGCGCACGACGACAAAGTTCCCGCCAAAAAGCCGACCGCCGAAGCCGGAAAAAACGAACGCCTGATCTCCCTCGTGGTGCTCTTTCACGAGCCGCGCGAGCTGGACGAGCACACCGTCGGCAATCTCGTCAGCAAGGCGCTCGGCGTCGAACACAGCCACGACGAGACCAAGGGCAGCTTTGTCGTCGCGAAGCCTCCCTATTACCTCGTGAAACTGAAGTCGGGCAGCTACGTGATCAACAACATCGCCAAGCCCTATGTCCAGGACGACGACAAGATGCTCGATGACATCAAGGAACCGGAGCTGCGCAAGGCGGTGGCCGCTCATCACGCGTGGGTTTCCATCGACTGGGCGTCGAGGGAAGAGCCAGCCGATGTCCAGCGCTGCTATCAAGACATGGGCAAGATCGCCGCGGCGCTCGCCGGGCATGATGCGCTGGCGATTTACAATCCAGAGATCGACGACTTCACCCTCTACAGCGAAGCCGTCGCCAAGACGCTGCGCAGCGACGATCCGCTGCAAGCCTTTGACGGGGGCGGCTCCGATGTCGTCTCGATCCGCGGCGACGATCCGCAGCTTCTGGCGGCACAGGCCGAGGCAAAGAAAGGCTGGCACGATTTCGTGCATGCCTTCCGCGAGAAGGCGGGTAAGGAGTTCGCGGTGAAAGGCCGGATCGTCGAGGGCGACAAAGCCGAATACTTGTGGCTGTCCGTCGATTCGATCGACGAGACGAAAATCCACGGACGGCTCGACAACGAACCGGCCACGGTGACGAAACTCAAGATGGGGGAGGATCTGCACATCAAAGTCGAAGATGTGGACGACTGGATCTATCTCGACGGCGAGAAGAAGCCGGTCGGCGGGTTCACCATCAAGGTGTTCGATAAGATGGCCCGGCACCCGGCGAAGGACGCGCACGAGAAGTAAAGCCCGCCCGGCAGGCGCTGCCCAGCAAAAGGCCCGCGACGGATGCTTCGTCGCGGGCCTTCGTTATGGTTGCTGGCAGGATTGCCGTAGAGGAGCCGCCCGGCGGGTCAATGATGATGGTGCGGGCCGCCTGGGCACCAGTGTTCATGGTCGCCGTGCAACTTATACCAATGCGAACGGTGGTCGTCGTCGTTGCCACAGTGCTGGAGTTGGTAGCGTTTCACGGGCTCTCCGTTGCGGTCTTTAGCGACGATGTCATACCGGCTGTCGTGTTCGGCGCTAGAATTCGGCATCAAGATGCCGAGGAGCATGGCGGCGCAGGCCGCTGTGGCGATGGCTGTTTTTTTCATGGTTGCTATTTTTTGGGGTTTGGTTTGTTGGCTCAGTAATCGTCGTCGTGTCCGCCGTCGTAGTGGTGCGGAGCGGGATAGTCCGGCGCGTAATCGTGACCGTGGTCATCGTAGCGCCGGTGCCCGTAATAAGTGCCCTCATCGTGATGATACGAGCGACCGACATACGCAGAACGGTGATGGTGGTGCCCGGAAAACTCATCGTCAAAATGACAGCCGCCAAGGAGCGGCAGGGCGGCGAGCGCGAGGAGGAGAGTGAGCGATTTTTTCATGGGAGTCATTCGCGGTTGCTTCGACAACCAATAGTCTGCGCGGATTTCTCCCCGCGTCCACGCGAAAAAGGGGCGGCGCGGATTGTTTTAGGTTTGACGAATGGCTCCGTCGCGCGGGAAAAGCGGCATGCTCATTCGAGCCGAATGACTCGATGGCTAAACCTCCAACCAAAATCGAAAGGACACATCCATGAACACGATCACATCACCCGCCAAATGGCTCGCCGCGCTCGTCGGCCTGCTTGCCATGCTCGGCGTCTTCCGCCCGACGGCGGCCCAAGCCGAACACGATCACGATCACATCTACGTCACGATGGTGGACTACGTCGGCTACGACAAAAGCGCTGAGCATTACATCATCAAAGTGAAGCGCGTCGTCGAGGGTGAGGCATTCTACTATTTCCTGCACTTTCTCGGAAACGTCTCGTCGCTCCGCGGCCACGAGGGTGAGCGGATGCAGATCAGCCTGGCCGGCGATGCAGGCACCTGGGCTCGCCTGTCTTTTGGCGATCACGGCACTTGGAAAATCCACGCGCGGGAGAAGGCGAACTAAACCCGCGTCTCCATCGAATCGCAGGATGGCGGCGAGCGCGAATGGCTTTGAGAGCCGCGTCGTTCCGCTCGGGCGCGCGGATAGAGAACTGAGGACCGAGTGCGGTATTTCGTTTGAATGAGCAGGCGCCGTCAGCGTCTGACCTTGATATGAAAACTCTCACGCCCTTCACCCCACTCCGCAGTTCGTTCCTCGTGCTCGCCGTTTTCGGCTTCGCCGCCGCGCCGTTGCGCGCGGACGACGACCACCACGCCTACGACCATGCGCGGGCACACGCTCAGGCGCACCATTCAGCCTACGACAGCGATCACGCCGCTGCCGCCACCCACTATGCGGTGGACTCCGGCCACCCGGCGGCGATCTACCACGCGATTCGCGACAATTTTCACGCCGCGCAGGCGGGGGCCAGCGCCCATGCCGCCGAGCATCACGCGAGCGGCGGGCACAGCTACTACTCGTCCGGCGGATACTCGTATTCCGGCGGGCACGGGGGCTATTCGCACGGCCACTCTTATTCCGGCGGCCACGAGGACTATTCGCATGGGCACTCCTATTCGGGCGGCCACGGGCACGGTTACGACGAATAGCCTCAGTTCCGTCTCAGTCATCGCCAACGTGCTCCGGCTCCGCTCGGTGAACCTTGACGCCTGAACTGCGAGTTAATTGATCTTGCTGAGGAGAAGCTGCGACTTCGCGATGTCCACGGTGACGCGGAAGTGCGAGAGGAGGCCGTTTCCGAGCAGCCCTGCTTCACCGGCAAACATCGGCTTGTCATGCAGCCCGGTTTTCACGGCGGCGAAACGCTCGGTGCCGAGCGTTACGGTGAAAAACAGCGCGTTCATTCTTCTGCTTGTCGTCCTGGCGGCCTTCGCCGGTTACTGGACTTACTACCGCTGCGCGACCGCGCCTGCGCGGGCCCTGCTCACGGAGCAAGGCGGTGACATGCACTGGTTGCGGCGCGAGTATCACCTCAGCGATGCGCAGTCGCCCGCATCGAGCAAGTGCATGCTACGGCCATTCCCACGGCAATTAACTAACGCGAGCGCCCTGGGTGCTCACTTGCCGGGTTTAGAAAGAGTGAGGGATTGGCGGCGGTTTGTCGTTGAAGGAAACGATGAAGTTCCCCGCGCTGCTTTTTCTCACGTTGGCTTCCGCGATTCCTACGCTGCTGAGAGCGGCGAACGAGGAGCCGAAGATTTACGTGCTCGAAACCGATCTCGCAAAGTTGGAATCCGGCACCATGCCGGGCGAGATGCGGCTCAGCCCGGATGGAAAACGTGTCCTGCAACTCGTGGTGCGGGACGAGCAGTATTTCATCGCCCTCAACGAGCAGATGAGCCCGGCCTACGATGGCGTGACGAAGGACAGCCTGCGCTTTAGCCCGGATGGAAAACGCTATTGCTACGGCGCGAGGATGGGCGAACGGAAGTTCGTCATCGTCGATGGAAAGGAGTTTCCGGCATTTGATGCCTGCGCGGAGGGCACTCCAATCTTCAGTCCAGATAGCCAGCACTTCGTCTATGTCGCCATTCATGGTGAGAAGCATTGCGTGGTGCTCAATGGGAAACCGGGCGAAGACTTTGAGAGAGTCGCCAGGACCCCACCGCTATTCAGCCCCGACAGCAAGCGGCTCGCCTATCTCGTAAAGGACGGCGACTTCGCACGGGCTGTGCTGGACGGAAAAGCCGGTGAAAAATTCCACAACATCGCGGCGATGCTTTTCAGTCCCGACAGCCAGCATTTCGCCTACATCGGCGTGTCCGCGGCGAACATGACGCTGATGCTCGATGGTCGAGAGGTGTATCGGGACGAGCACTTCGTCAAAGACTCGCTGGCCTTCGATGGGGCGAATGGCCTCCACGTTCTGACGTTGCGCGATGGCCGCATCATCCGCGCACGGATCGACGTGCTGCTCGTCCCCGAGCGGCCTTGAAACTGGCGCTGCTGCCGATTTCGCGAGGGGTGTGGCGCGACGGGTCGTTTCACAAGAACATGAAATCAAATCCCTCGATCCTTACGATCACCGCGCTCGTGTTGAGCTTCGCTTTTGCCACGCCGAGCTATGCGCGCTCGCGTGGCACTTCCATCGAAGGCACCATTCAGACCGTCAATTTACAAACGAAGCACGCCACGATGCTGACCAAGGACGGGAAGACCCTCACCTTCAGATGGCATGAGATGACGAAGTTCGTCCCGCCCACACCGCCCGGCAAAGGAGCGCGTGTCACTGTGGAGTATCACGAACTGCTGTTTGGCGAGAACTACGTCAACAGCGTGGAGGCTCGCAGCGGTGCGAAGTAACTGCTCGCGGCCTCGCGTCGTTGACTGGCGCGGATTGCGGCGGATGCCATAGTCTCCGCCCATGAAGCCTTCCGTTTGGATTCTCGCTTTCCTCGTTCTCGCCACGACGAAGAACTTCGCCGCGCCGGCTGAAATCATCCCGCCCGAGTTGCGCGGCGCGGTGCAGCCGCAGGTTGCGGTTGCGCCGGGCGGGCGCATCCATGTCGTCTTTGGAAAAGAGAACGCGATCTATCACACGGCGTCTGCCGATGGGCGCAGCTTTTCCGCTCCGGTGAAAGTCGGTGAACTCGACAAGCTCGCGCTGCGCATGAGACGCGGGCCGCGGATTTCCGCGACCGATAAAGTCATCGTCGTCACGGCGATCTCGCACACGGAAGGCAATCTGCATTCGTGGACTTCCGCCGACAGCGGCGCGACGTGGAAGGAAGGCGCGAAGCTCAACGACGCGGACAAATCCGCGCGCGAGGGGCTGCACGCGATGGGCGGCGACGGCAAGGGTTTCGTCTTCGCGACGTGGCTCGATCTGCGCAACACCGGCACCGAGCTATGGAGCGCCGCGTCTCGCGATGGCGGGGCGACGTGGGGCACGAACACGCGCGTCTATCAATCGCCCGACGGCCACATTTGCGAATGCTGTCAGCCGACCGCCGCGGTCGATGCGCAAGGTCATGTCGCGGTCATGTGGCGCAACTGGCTCGGCGGCTCGCGCGATCTTTACCTCACGACGAGTGCCGATGGCGGCAAGACCTTCGCCGCCGCGCAGAAGCTCGGCACTGGCACATGGAAACTCAACGGCTGCCCGATGGACGGCGGCGCGGTCGCCTTCAACCCGATCGGCAAACCGCTCGCTGTCTGGCGTCGCGAGAAGACTGTGCTTGTCAGCGAAACGCCTGCGGCCGAGCGGCGCTTGAGCGAGGCGGCTGCCCAGCCCGTCGTCGCGTATGGCAAAGGCGGTGCATATTTCGTGTGGGAACAAGGCGGCAGCTTGATGCTGCAACGCGGTTCCTCTGCGCCGGCGCGCTTTGCGGAAAAGGCGTCGGCGGCATCCATCGCGGCCACCCCGGATCGCGGCCCGGTCGTCGTGTGGGAGTCCACCACCACGGAGCCGCGCACGTTGCTCGCGGAGCGTCTGGAGTAATTCCCCGGCTCGGTTTCTCACGGGGCGCAGGGGAATCCGAAGAAACGCGCAGCCTTTCCGGGCAGATGCGTAGGCGCAAGCTGGCGGATGGCGGAGCTTGATGGTGCGCCGGGGACACCCGTGCCGCTGTTCATCCTTGAATTTTCCTATGATCCCGAGACGCAAATTTCTTCGTTACACCGCCGCCGCGAGCCTCCTCGCGGGCTTTGAAAGTCTTGTCCCAGCTTACGCGCGACCGGGCAGGAAAATCCGCGCGAGTGGCGGACCTATTGACCTAACTATCGGCAAGCTCTCCTTCAATGTCGGCGGGAAGCAGTTCCCGGCGGTTGCGATCAATGGCACGGTGCCGGGACCGCTCGTGCGGCTGCGCGAGGGGCAGGACGCGGTGATTCGCGTGACGAATCAGCTCAAGGGTGAGTCCACCTCGATTCACTGGCACGGCTTGATCCTGCCCTTCCACATGGATGGCGTGCCGGGCGTGAGCTTTGCGGGCATCGGCGCGGGCGAGACGTTTGAGTATCGTTTCCCGGTGCGGCAGAACGGCACCTACTGGTATCACAGCCACACGGCGGCGCAGGAGCAGCTCGGCGTTTATGGGCCGCTGATTATCGACCCGGCGCAGCCCGACCCTTTCCACTACGACCGCGAATACGTGGTGGTGCTCGGCGACTGGCTCTCCGGCGATCCGATGGCGATGGTCGCCAAGCTCAAAAAGGACAGTAGCTACTCGAATTATCAGCGGCGCACGGTCGGCGATTTCATCGGCGATGTTTCCAAAGACGGACTCAAGGCGACGCTCGCGGAGCGCTGGCAGTGGGGCAAGATGCGGATGGACCCGACCGACATCGCCGACATCACGGGGCATCACTTTACCTTCCTCATGAACGGGCTCGCGCCCGGCTCGAACTGGACCGGCCTTTTCCGGCCGGGCGAGCGTGTGCGGCTGCGTTTCATCAATGCCTCCGCGGTCACTTTTTTCGATGTGCGCATCCCCGGCGTGCCGATGACGGTGGTGCAGGCTGACGGCCAGAATGTGAAGCCGGTGACGGTGGATGAGTTCCGCATCGGCATCGCGGAGACTTACGACGTGATCGTGCAGCCGAAGGGGCAGCAGGCTTACACGATCTTTGCCGAAAGCATGGACCGCAGCGGCTATGCGCGCGGCACGCTGGCCGTGCGCGAAGGTTTGAGCGCAGCGATCCCCGAGCGGCGCAAGCGCCCGGTGCGGACGATGGCCGACATGGGCATGGCGATGAGCGGCGGGAGCGATGGGGGAATGGCCGCGATGCCGGGAATGAAGGCGAAACCCGCCGAAGCTGGCGCGATGCCGGGGATGAAGATGCCCGGCGATGCGCCAATGGCCGGGGGCGGCGCGATGCACGGCCCGGACAAACATGGGCCGGGAAATTCGGTCGTCGCGATGGCCCCGGCGAACCGCCTCGGCGAGCCGGGCACCGGCCTCGAAGGCATGCCGTGGCGCGTCCTTGTCTATACCGATCTTCAGAGCCTCACGCCGGGCACCGACCGCCGACCGCCGGAACGCGAAATCGAGATTCACGCCACCGGCAACATGGAGCGCTACATGTGGTCCTTCGACGGCAAGAAATACTCCGAGGCGATGGCACCCATTGCGTTCAACTATGGCGAGCGCCTGCGCTTCACCTGGGTCAACGACACCATGATGGAGCACCCGCTGCATCTCCACGGTATGTTCATGGAACTCGACAACGGGCACGGGGCGCACAAGCCGCGCAAGCACACGATCATCCTCAAGCCCGGCGAAAAGCTCTCATCGGAAATCACCGTCGATGCCCCCGGCCTCTGGGCCTTTCACTGCCACGTCCTCTACCACATGGAAGTGGGCATGTTCCGCGTCGTCTCCGTCGCACCCAAAGCCTGAACCGGAGCCACCCATGAAACTCAACCCATCCGCCGCCTTCGTGACGGCCTTCATCGTGGCAGTCGGTCTTTTCCAACCCGGCGCAGCCTCGGCGCAGGACGACATGAAGAACATGCCGGGAATGGCTACGCCTAAACCCAAAAAACCGGCAGCGTCCGCCACGCCGAAACCCGCGACCGCTCCGGCTATGAAAGACATGCCGGGAATGGCACCCGCCGGAGCCTCAGCGGCAAAGCCCGCTGGCGCTGCTTCGGCGCAGTCGGAAATGGACGCCATGCCCGGCATGGCTCCGGCGAAACCCGGCACCGCCGCATCCGCGAAAAAAGGTGGCATGGCCGGGATGCCGGGAATGGCGCAAGGCGCAGCCGCGAAGAAAAACGGCATGGCTACAATGCCCGGCATGGCCGGTGGTGCCACGGCTCCGCAACCCATGAGCGCGCCGGGCATCCACATCCTCGCCCCGCATCAAAAATGGGTGCCGCCGCGCGGCGACAACCGCGCCGCCGAGTTGCTCTCTCGACCCATGTTGGAAGCGCAAATGAAAGGTCTGCCGCCGCCGGTCGAGGACTCGATGATTCATAGCTTCCTGCTCTTCGACCTCCTCGAATACCGCGCCTACAACTCCGGCCCCGCGACGATGACTTGGGATTTCGTCGGCTGGATCGGCGGCGACTACAACCGCCTTTGGATTAAGACCGAAGGCGACTTAAACCTCACCCGCGGCAACGGCGTGCAAGGCGACCTCCAGCTTCTTTACGGACGCCTCATCGCGCCGTTCTGGGACTTGCAACTCGGCGTGCGCCAAAACCGTATCATGGGTCCGAACCGTTCCGATAACTCGCGCACCTACGCCGTCATCGGCTTGCAAGGGCTGGCCCCCGGCAACTTCGACATCGAGCCCACGCTCTACCTCAGCGACCGCGGCGAAGTCTCCGGCGAAATCACCGTCAGCGCCGATCTTTACCTTACCCAAAGCCTCGTGCTCCAGCCACGTTTCGAGGGACAGTTTTCGTTCCAGGGAGACCGGCACTTCGACAACGCCTCCGGCGTGAACCAGACCGACCTCGGCCTGCGCCTGCGCTACGAAATCACCCGCGAATTTGCGCCCTACATCGGCGTCACCTGGCAGCGCAAATACGGCGGCACCGCCTCCCTCGCCCGCTCGGAAGGCGACTCCACCGAAGCCGTCGCCCTCGTCCTCGGACTGCGGCTCTGGTTTTAAGACCGATGAAAATGCGCAGTCTTTCCGAAGCGATGCGGAGACGGAAATCCGACTACTGCGAAACTGAGGGACAGCAGCGGGAATTCCGCTGAACCAAAAAGCGAGAACCCATGACACCAAACTCATTCACCCGGCTTGCGCTTGCGGGCGCGGCGCTCCTTGCACTGCTCCCAAGGGCCATGGCCGAGGATGTCACGGACAGATCAAAGGCAGAATGAGCCAAAAGGAATGCCCCGACCCGAGCGCCTTCGAGCGCGCCCAATATATGCGCGCGATCGCGACGGACTGCGGACGATCTGAATCTTGAAACCAAACCTTGAACCGATGAAATTCTCGCAACTTCTCCAGCATTTATCCGCTCTTTCCGCGGCGGCGGTCCTCGGCCTTATCTCACACCTTTCGGCGATCCACGCAGCCGAAGAGCCGCCGGCGACACCGCCGGCGGGCACGATTGCGAAAGGCACCGACCCGGAAATTATCGGCGAGGAAAAGGCTGTGCTCACCCCGGCTCCAAACGTGCCATCGCCGATTCGACGCAAGCACTCGACGAAGGTCATCGTGAATCTCGAAGTGCGCGAAGTGGTGAAGCGCATGGCCGATGGCGTGGATTATCTGTTTTGGACGTTCGGCGGTGAGGTGCCAGGGCTGTTCATCCGCGTGCGGGAGGGCGATCAGGTCGAGTTTCATCTCGGCAATCACCCGACCTCGAAGATGCCGCACAACATTGATCTCCACGCTGTCACCGGGCCGGGCGGTGGCGCGGCTTCTTCATTCACCGCGCCGGGGCACGAGTCACAGTTTTCGTTCAAGGCGATGAACCCCGGGCTCTACGTTTATCACTGCGCCACCGCGCCGGTCGGGATGCACGTCGGCAACGGGATGTATGGCCTCATCCTCATCGAGCCGAAGGAAGGACTGCCGCCGGTGGACAAGGAGTTCTACGTGATGCAGGGCGACTTTTATACGAAGGGAAAATTCGGCGAGGAGGGCTTGCAGCCATTCGACATGGAGAAAGCCTTGGACGAAAGGCCGAGCTACGTCGTCTTCAACGGCGCGGTCGGATCGCTCGTCGGCGACAAGGCGCTGAAGGCGCAGGTCGGTGAGCGGGTGCGGCTCTTCGTCGGCAACGGCGGACCGAATCTCACGTCGTCCTTTCACGTCATCGGCGAGATCTTTGATCACGTCTATCAGGAGGGCGGCGTACGCGTTTCGCAGGAGCAGGTGCAGACCACCCTCGTGCCCGCGGGCGGCTCGGTCATCGTGGATTTCCGCGTGGATGTGCCGGGCACTTTCATCCTCGTGGATCACGCGCTCTTCCGCGCGTTCAACAAAGGCGCGCTCGGGATGCTGAAAGTCGAGGGGCCGCAAAACCTGCTCGTCTATTCCGGCAAGGAAGTGGACGCGACCTACCTCGGCGACAGCGCCTTTGCCGGCGCGCAGGCGAAGGTCGCGGCGCTCGAAGCGCAGATGAAAAAGGCCATCGCGGGCGATCCGAAAATCGCGGCGATGGGTAAGGAGATCATCATGGAGAAAGGCAAACGCAGCTACTCGCAGACGTGCTTCGCGTGCCATCAGGCGGAGGGTCAGGGACTGCCCGGCGTCTTTCCGCCGCTGGCGAAATCCGACTTCCTCATGGCCGATAAAGCGCGCGCGATTCGCGGCGTGATCAAGGGACAGACGGGCGAGATGACCGTGAACGGACAGAAGTTCAACGGCGTGATGCCGCCGGTGCTGCTCAATGACGAGCAAATCGCGCAGGTGGTGACTTACGTGATGAATTCATGGGGCAACACGGGCGACATCGTGACCGTGGAGGAAGTGCAGAAAATTCACGCTGAATCCGCCAGCCAGTAATCCATGCGCCCGGTGCTCACGATCGCCGCAGTGCTCATCGTCGCGTGCCTCGCGCACGGCGGAGAGCCGGGCATGAGCACGGTGCCGGGCGGAAAATACGCCCCGCTTTTTCGCGGCGAAAAGGACGCGAAGGAAAGCGCCGTCGCGTCCTTTCAACTCGACGAGCGGCCCGTGACGAATGGCGAGTTCCTCGCGTTCGTGCGCGAGAATCCGCAATGGCAGCGCTCGCAGGTGAAGCGGCTCTTTGCCGATGAACGCTACCTCGCGCACTGGGCCGGTGATCTCGACCTCGGAAATGCGGACGCCGCGCAGCCGGTCACGCAGGTCTCGTGGTTCGCGGCGAAAACATTCGCGGCGTGGCGCGGAAAGCGGCTGCCGACGACGATGGAGTGGGAGTTCGCCGCGAGCGCCGGATTTACGCACGCCGACGGCGCGAAGGACACGGAATTCCAGCAGGCCGTCGCGCGCTGGTATGGCACCCCGTCGCCCGCGACCCTGCCCGCCGCCGGGAGCGGGCGCGCGAATGTTTTCGGCATCCGCGACCTGCACGGTCTCGTGTGGGAGTGGACGGGCGATTTCAACAGCGCCATCGTCACCGGCGACGCGCGCGGCGACACCGGACTGGAGCGCCAGCTTTTCTGCGGCGCCGGTTCGCTCGGCGCGAAGGACGCCGGGAATTACGCCGCCTTCATGCGCTTCGGTTTCCGCAGCAGCCTGCGCGCGGG
>JAYVNN010000277.1:0-4320 GCA_043758435.1 Chthoniobacter sp. | reverse complement strand
TGGCTCTCAAACTACCGCCGTTTTGCCAAAGATTACGAATATCATCCCGCAAACAGCGAAGCACTTATCCTCATCGCCGCCTCCAAACTAATGGTCGCACGCCTCGCCAAATGACTTTTTAGACGCCCTCTAAGGGTCGTTAGGCCATTTGGCACACACACCCAAAACCAACAACGGAAACACGAATACAAAGCCCAATGAGTGAACTTCACTGCCCAACCTGCGGTCGCAAACTTACTGTATTTCAAGGCGAGGGGACGTGCCTCGATTGCAACAAGTCATTTCCGGCTCCATCAGATCCGACCAAACCATCTCAGCCGGTCGCGCCGCCTCCATCGCGGGCGGTAGCACTTTGCGCGATAGGTATGATCGCGGCTTTTTTTATGCCGTGGTTTCAGTTGTTAGGAGCTTCTGTTTCTGGCTACCAACTCACTCAGTTCGGTTCATACGGCAATTATGCTTGGATTATTCCTGTGCTCGCCGGCCTAACGGTAATTCTTGGCGCGAGCGGAACCGACAACCGCGTGATGGGCGTTATAACCGGTCTTGTTCCTCTTGCCGCTACCGCTTACGCCTATTTTGCGATGCAGCCTCCCGCAGATGCTCGTCAAAGGCCCGGTGTGCTAGCAATAGATGTCTCCGGCATCCTCCAACACACAATGGCAATAGGACTTTTTCTTATACTTGGCCTTAGTGTCGCCATCATCTTTTGCTGTGCTCAGAATAGGCCGTCACAGAAATGAACCAATGGTCTAACTGTTGCGCCGCGACACGTTGTCCGCAGGTTGTGGGAGGCTGGAGCTACCCGCCGCCTTAGAGCCTGTCATGAACTTTCCGCACGGCGGGCGCAGGTGGGCCAAAGGCCCAAGACAAGCCAGCCCAGGGCAACGCCCTGGGATAGCCGTTCCCTCACGAGCCAGCCCTGAAAGGGCGGAACAACGGAGGTGTCGCCCCTTCAGGGCTTGGCCGATTTTTAACATCTTACCCAGGGCGTTGCCCTGGGCTGGCTTGTTTGCGGGCCTTTGGCCCTCCCTAGCCACAACGGCTAAGCGAGCTAATGGCCGCGAGCTATCCGGCAAGCGCCCATGAACGCAGCCTGACTGCGTACCCCGTCACGTTTGCCCGACAGGCTCTAGGCGCGCGGATGGGCCTGATCGTAGGCCTTTTTCAACCGCTCGGTGGTGACGTGCGTGTAAATCTGCGTGGTGGAGAGGCTGGCGTGGCCGAGGAGCGCCTGCACGCTGCGCAAGTCCGCGCCGGCATCGAGCAGATGGGTGGCAAAGCTGTGCCGCAGCTTGTGCGGGCTGATGCGCACGGGGATGCTGGTGTGCGGCAGGTAGCGCCGCACGGCCAGCCAGACATTCGCCGCCGCGATGCGCCGCCGCACTTTGCTGAGGAAGAGCGGCCCCGTCTCGACCCGCGCCTCGTGCCGGTAGCGCTGGATGGCCTCCAGCGCGGGCGCACCCACGGGGACGATGCGCTCCTTCCGCCCTTTGCCGAGCACGCGCACGCTCTCGGAGAAGACGTCCACGTCCTTCACATCCAGCGCCACAAGCTCCGCGAGGCGCAGGCCGCTGCTGTAGAAAAGTTCGAGGATCGCGGCGTCGCGCGCGGGCATCCAGCGCGGGGCGCGTGAGCTGCGCTCCACGCGGAGCGGCGCGCTGAGCAGCTCGTCGATCTGCTGCGCGTTGAGGAAAAGCGGGAGCTTCTTTTCCAGCTTCGGGAGCTGCACCTCCGCGAGCGGGTTCGATTTCAGCCCGTGGCGCTGCGCGAGGAATTTGAAAAACGTCCGCAGCGCCGCGAAGTGCAGCCGGATCGTGGGCCGCGCCATCTCCCGCTTGCTGCACGCAAAAAGGTAGCGCCGGAAATCATCCGCCGTCAGCTCGCGCCACGCGGGCTCGGGCACGGCCTTGCGGAATTCGGCGAGCGCGTGCCGGTAGTTCACGAGAGTGCGCGGCGAGACATTGCGCTCGACTTCGAGGAACTGGAAAAAAGCGTCGGCAAGCCGATCGCGCGGCGGTCGTTTCAAAGCACCACGAAGCTAGCGCCCGGCGCGCAGGATTCCCATTCCCGTTTTGCGCCTTGTCCGCCGCGCGAGTCGAGTCGGGCGAGGCTAGGCCGCTCGCGCTAGTGGTTGAAAAGAAACGCCGGGTTGTTGATCAGCGCCCACGCGAGGTCTTGGACGCCGGTGAGGCGGCGGTTGGCGAGCTGGGCTTTGGATTGCTCGGCGTCCTGGCGGAGGCGGACGAGTTTTGCATCGAGGGTGATGGGGAGTTCGGCATCCGCGGCGGCGGTGCGGCGCTGAACGAGACCGGGGTCGGTGGGGAGCGGGAGCTGATTTTTCGCCACCGTGAGGCGGCGCTTGCTGAGTTCGGGGTCGTAGGCGTTCCAGTACGCGGCGAGCGCGGCTTTGTCGGCGTCGGTGCGGGCATCGGGGAGTTTTTTGAGAGCTTCGATGACTGGTTGCGGGTAGCCGACCTGCACGGGTGCGGCGGCGGTGGTGACCCACAGGCGGAAGCGCGCGATGGCGAAGCCGCCTTTGCGCGGCTGGTTCATCTCGAAACGCAGGCGCACGCCTTTCGCAGCATCGCCGATGGGCTGCGCGAGCGTGAGCGCGGCGAAGTGCGGCACGCCGTGCGCGCCGGAGACGGCCCAGCCGTTATTCTCGTCGCCCTTGCGTCCATCGATGGCTTTCGGGATTTCAAAATTTCCCTGGTTGAAGTCCGCGACGGCGCTCGCGAATTTCACGTCCACGGGATTCGCGCCGTTGCCCAGTTCTCCGACTTTTAGCGCGATTTCGCCGAGGACGAAATTGCCGTCCGCAGGAAAACGGCCGGGACCGAAATTCGTCTCCTCGCCCGAGGGCAGCACCTCGAGGCCGATGCCGGTGATGCCCGCAAGTTTCGTGTCCGCCTTCACCACGTAATCCGTCGTGCTCGGGCGCGCGCCGCCGGCCTTGAGCGAGCCGTCGGGCTGCTTCGTGAGCGTGATCTCGCCGGTGGCCCGCGACTCGACGATGTCGAGTGGCGTCCAGCCCGTGAGCAGGCGTGCGGCGGGCGGGGCGTTCTCGAAAGTGGTTTGCGCGGCAGCGAGGTTCTTCGCTTCGTAGTCCTTCACCGCGGCCTCGGCAGCGGCGACCTCGGCCGCACGCTTGGCCTCCGCCTCCGCGATCTTGGGCACGATCTCGGCCTCGTAGCGGGCGAGTTCCGCCTTGCTGTCGGCGATGGCTTTCACGCGATCTGCCTCCGCCTGCGCGGTGAGCGGCGCCTGCTCCTTTTCCTTCGCATCGAGCTGCGCAAGGAGCGCGGCGTTGTCGCCATCGATCACCTTCCAGCTCTCCAGCACTTTCCCGATTTCAGGCTCGCTCGCGGGGCGGCTGAGCACGCGGGTGAAAAGCTCGTCCACGAGCTTGCGATCATCGGGCTGCGCGGTCGTGAGCTTCGCGAGTTCATTCGCGGAATCGCCGATGGCCTCCGACACGGCGGGCCCGCCGAGCAGCGCCATGATGCTGCCGAGCCGCAGGTCGCTGCTGCGCTCGCATTCGCACGAACTCTCCCGCGCGGGCCGTCCGAGATTCGCGAGAAAGCCGCTCGGCAAATCCGTCGCGGAATCCGGGAGCTGACCCGCGCGCAAGCCGCCCGGCAACCGCGGGCCGGAGCCGACCACTTTCAACACCGCGTCGTAGAGCACTTCCGCGGGCAAGCGCCGGGCGAGGGCGTGCGAGTAGTTGATTTTGTCATCCGCATTCCACGGGTTCGTGGCGATGCCGAGCTGGTAGGTGCGCGACTGGCAGATGAGCCGCAGCACATGCTTCGCGTCGAAGCCGTGGGCGACAAATTCCTTCGTCAGAAAATCGAGCAGTTCGGGATTCGTCGGCGGGTTGCCCGCGCGGATGTCGTCGAGCGGCTCGATGACGCCCGCGCCGGTGAGGTAGCCCCACAGCCGGTTCACGTAGCTCGTGGCGAAATAGCGGTTGTCCGGCGAAGTCATCCACGCGGCGAGCTGCTCGCGGCGCGTGCCTTTCGCCTCCGCCTGCGCGGGAAAGGGAAACTCGGGCGCGGCGATTTTGTTCGTGCGCAGATGCGTGACCTCGCCGTCCGCCTTGTCGCTGACGATCTCATAAAGTGGGCGCGCTTTTTCCACGGCGGTGCCTTCGAGCTTCGCGCCGCCGGCGGCGGGGTCGGCGGCGAACGCGACCTGGGAGAAAAACGCCGAGGTTTTGTAATACTGATCCTGCGTCCAGCGCTCGAAGGGATGGTCGTGGCACTTGTTGCAGTTGAAGCGCGTGGCGAGGAAAAGGTGCGTGGTGTTTTCCATCGT
>JAYVNN010000276.1:0-4325 GCA_043758435.1 Chthoniobacter sp. | reverse complement strand
ACGCCCGCGACGGAGGCGAGCACGCCGATGCCGCCGCCGGTGGCGAGGCCGGCGAGGTCGGTTTTCACGTCGGCGGTCTGCGGGTCGATGACCACGCGGGTGGGCGGCGCGGTGGCCACGGTTTTGGCCGAGGAGCCCGCGGCGATGTCGCCGGTGGACGACCAGATGATGATGTTCCCGCCGCGCAGGGTGAAGATGCGCGCGATGCCGAGATCGACGCTGCCGTCGGTGAAAACGTTCACGTTGCCCCCGGCCTCGGTGACGATGCCGGGCGGCGCGAGCGGATTGCCGATGGTGCTGGAGGCGAGGGTGAGTTTCCCGCCGGGCGCGAAGATGCTGATGTTGCCGCCGCTGCGGGTACGGATGTCGCGAGCGCGGTTTTTGATGTCGCCGGTGGCGGTGGCGGAGCCAAAGAGCGCCTGGATGGCGGCGGTGCCCGCGGCGTAGCCGCCGGTCGTGGCCGTCGCAGTGGGGCCGGTGGCCGCAGTGCCGGCGGCGGTTTGCGAGCGGCCGGCATCGCGCAGGACGAGGTAGAAAACCTGGAGCGCGATGACGGCGCGCTGCTCCTTGCTCAGCGCGTCGAGCGCCGCGGCGCCGGTGAGGTCTTTGAGCGCGGGATTGGTCGCGGCGAGTTCGGTGAGATACGCGGCCCCGGCGGGCGTGTTCACGTAGGTGTTGAGGAAAGTTTCAAAGTCCAGCGCGCTGCCCGCGAGCCCGTTGGCGAGGCCGAGGCCCGCGCCGACGACGAGGCCCGCGCCCGCGAAGGGCAGGCCGGGATTGCGCGCATTGCCGATGCTGGTGATACCGGTGCCCGTCCCGTCGCTGTTGCCCGCGCCGGTGCCGAGATCGAGGTTGCGCCCCGCGAGCACTTCGAGCGTGCCGGGGCCGCTGATTTGGAGGTCACCGGCCAGAGCGACCTCGCCGAGGTTGACCATGTTGCCGGGGGCGGCGGCGGCGGCGCGGAGCAGGGAGTTGGCGTTGTAGGCGATGAGGTCGCGCCCGGCGGAGACTATGGTGACATCGCTCTCGGCGAGATTTTGCACGTAGAAAGCCACGTCGGTGAGGTCGCGTCCGGCGAGCACCTGCGTGCTTTTGCCCGCAAACAGGGTCAGCCCCGAGATGTCGCCCGTGCCGGCGAAAAGATGCACGGGCTCCGGGTCGGCGAGGTGGAGCAGGCTGGTGTCGTGCAGGGCCAGCTTGGTCTGGAGAACCGTGGCGGGGCCGGAAGTGGCGCCGGTCTCGGCAAAGATAGCTTTGAAGGAATCGAAAAATTTGGGGTCGCTGGAGCGTGCCAGAATCGCCGCCGTGCCGGCGACGAGCTGGTAGGCATTCGGCGTGGTCAGGCCGGGGATTTTCGCCGGGTCGGCGTCGGAGAGGTTGATGGTGCTGGAACCCCAGACTGCGGTGGTGACGCCCGCAGTCGTGAAAGCGCCGTTCGGTTGCAGGCCGTTGATCGCGCGCGCCGCCACGAGGTCCACCGTGCCCTTGGGCGACGGCGACAGGGTCAGCCCGCCGACCACGTTGATGTCACCGGAAAAGGCCGTCGCCCGCAGGGTGCCCGGCATGAGCGTGGCGGCCGCGCCAAAGCCGCTGAGATCGGTTTCATCCAACCGCACCCACGGCTGGTAAAAAGCGATGCTGGGCGTTCCTTGTGTGGTGAAGAGATTGACCTTTTCCAGCCAGGTCTGCAGCACCGGCTTTGCCCCTTCGTTGCCGACGGCCGCGCTTTGCCGCAGCGTGACGTTGCCGCCGAGCGAGGTGACCTCGACCGCGTCGTCCAGCGCATAGGTCGAGAAATAGGTCTTGAACCAAAAGGTGTTGTTGTAGCCCTCCGGGAGCAGGAAGGAATTGATGACCGGGCCGAGGAGGAGGTCGCCCGAGGCCGCGACGCGGTAGCTGCCTTTGCCGAGGAAAAGGGTGGTGGGGAGCCAGTTCTCCCGCGCCAGATAGGCGTTCGGGTTGACCAGGTTTTGCAGGGAAGGTGAGCGCGTCTGGTTTGTCGTGATCTCGCCGCCGGCGCGAAGCACACCCTGGCCGCGCTCGACGTAGTACACGCCGCCATTGATGTCGCGGCCCGCACGGAGGGTGAGGTCGCCGCCGCCGAGTTCCACCAGTTGGCTGGCGTCGGGCGTGCCTTTGGGCAGGCGGGCATTGGTGGGCACCACGGCGTCCACGTTCCTGATGTCGCGCCCGGCGCTGAGCGCCACGTTGCCGCCGCCGAGCGCGCCCACGCCCTCGAAGAAATTGCTGAAATCCACCCACCACGTCGTCGAGGCAATGCCGTCGAATTTGCCCACCCCGAATTCCCCGGTGAGCGGATCCACGTAACCGCGGCGGTACAGCCAGTTGTTCGGCATTTCCTTTGACGAGTCATCGACGAGCGCCCCGGCGCCGTTCTGCGTCTGGTGGATGATGTCGCTCTGGGCGGTGAGGGTGACATTGCCGCCGGCGAGGCTGTATTGCGGGGTCGAGCCGGAAATCTGCTGCACCGCGCCGAGGGCGCTGCCGCCGGCGGCGTTGAGCACCGGCACGTCGAAGCCTCCGCCGGGCAGCACCGTGGGATTGGCGATGCGGGTTCCGGCGGTGTAGATCGTGGCGAGCTGGTTGAGCAGTTTCACGTCGCGCCCCGCAGCGATGTCGATGTCGCCGGAGCCGGTGCGGATGACCTGAAAGCGCGTGGTCACGGCGGTGCTGGTCGTGGCGCTGGCACCGGTCGAAAAAACATTGGTGCCGTAATTTTTGCCGATGAGCACCGAGCCGAGATTCGCACTGAGTCCGGCGAGCGGCTGCACCTGGTGGAAATCGGCGGCGCTGAAATCCGCGCCGGACGCCAGGCGGTAGGAGTACGCTTGCGCGTTCGCCGCGAGCAGCGGATTCGGCGCCAGCAGCTCGGCGGTATAGGCGCTGTTGGTGAAGCCGTCGCTGAGCGCGTTGAAAAAAACGAGGTTGCCGCCCGCGCGCAGCGTGAGCACGCCGGGCACGCTGTTTGGCCCGAAGCGCGAGGTGGAAAGATCCCAGTCACTCGTGGCCGTGGAGGTCAAAGTGCCGAGCGTGAGATTGCCGGTCGCGGGCGTGATGCCGGTCGCGCCGCCGGTGTTGAACGAACCCGCTACGAGCGTGACCGGAATCGCGCCGCCGCTGCCGGTGGAAAATCTCACCGTGCCCGCGTTCGCGAGCGTGACCGAGCTGCCGGCGGCGATGGCGGTGTTTGTGTTCGCCGCCAGCGGCGTGACCACGCCGGTCGCGGAAGTGATCGTGCCCGCGACGGTCGAGCTGATGCGGTCGTTGCCCGGCGTGCCGCCGGGGAAAAGCACCGTCGTCCCTGCGGCGAGCGCCATCGAGCTGGTGCCGCTCGTGTTCAGCGTGACCGCACTGCCGCGCCCGCTCACCGTGCCCGTGGTGCCGGTCGCGCTCGTGGTGAAACTCGTGCCCGGCTGCAAGGCAATCGGGATCGCTCCGCCGCTGCCGCTGGCAAACCGCACCGTGCCTGCGCCCGTCAGCGTGAGCGTGCTGCCGGCGGCTATCGCGGTCGCGGTGTTCGCCGCGAGCGGGGTGGTGCCGCCGCTCGCGGAAGTGATCGTGCCCGCGAGCGTGGAGGTGATCGTGTCGTTGCCCGGCGTGCCCGACGGGAAAAGCACGGTGCCGCCCACGCTCGGCAGGACGATGGTGCTGGTACCGCTCGTCGCGAGCGTGAAGTTCAGCGCCGTCGCCACCGCGGTGTTAATCACCTCCGCGCCGGGCACGATGCTGACCACCGGCACGAGCCCGGCGTTGTTGGCGAAAAGGGTCGTGGTCATGCCCGCGGTGTTGCCCGTGAAAAGCGTGCCGTTGTCCTTGATGCTGCGCTGCACATTCACGCCGCTGCTGAGGATCACGCCGCCCGTCGGCTGACTCGCGCCGATGCCGGTGATTGCGCCGCCGGTCAGCGTGAGATCGAAAATTTGGTAGCCCTCCACGACGATGCTCGACGCGCCGAGGATCGTGCCGTTGACCGGCTTGATCTGCACGTCGGTGTTGCCCGCGGTCTGCGGCGCGCGCAGGTGCAGCGTGCCGGTGAAATCGCCAAGCGCCTGCGCGGCGGCGGTCTTCGCCGCGGTGTCGGCGGCATCCGCGCCGATGACGCGCGCGACCGAGAGATCAATGGTCGCGCCCGTTTGCACATCCACAAAACCCGTTGCGCTGGCCGTGCCATTCCGCTCCGCGCCCGCCTCGAGCGTGACCGCGCCGCCTTTGCCCGCGCTGCTGAAATTCTGCGCGGCGACCGTCAGCGCCGCGCCCGACTGGAGCGCGACGCTGCCGCCGGCGACGAGGTTGATCGTGCCGCC
>JAYVNN010000275.1:0-13080 GCA_043758435.1 Chthoniobacter sp. | reverse complement strand
GCGGAGGTCATGCGCTTTTCGCCGCGGCAGAGCGACGTGATGATCGTGGCCGGCACGGTGACTTACAAAATGGCGCTCGCCGTGAAGCGCATCTGGGATCAGATGCCGGAGCCGAAGTGGTGCATCGCCATGGGCGCTTGCGCCTCGAGCGGCGGCATGTATCGCAGCTACGCGGTGCTCCAGGGCATCGACCAGCTCATCCCCGTGGATGTCTATATTTCCGGCTGCCCGCCGCGACCCGAGGCGCTGCTCGAAGGGCTCATGCGGCTCCAGCGCAAAATCGAAACCGAGCACCCGCTTCGCGAGCAAAAGCGCGAACTCATCGCCAGCTTCAACGCCTGAGTCATGGCCGCCTCCATCGCTTCCGCCGTCAGCGCCATCACGGCGAAATTCCAAGTCGCGAAGAAGACCGAGTTCCGCGGCGAGACCACGCTGCTCGTCGAGCGCACGGAGATCAAAGAGCTGTGCGCCTTTTGCCGAGACACGCTCGGCTACACCTTCCTGACCGACCTCAGCGGCGTGGATAATTTCGGCGAGGAGCCGCGCTTCGAGGTCGTCTATCACCTCTACCAGTTTGAAAAAGGCGACACCCTCCGCCTGAAAATCCGCGTCTCCGAGGACGACCTCACCGTGCCCTCCGTCATCGGCCTCTGGCCCACCGCCGACTGGCACGAACGCGAGGCTTTTGACATGTACGGCATCACCTTCACCGGCCACCCCGACCTCCGCCGCATCCTCATGTGGGAGGGCTATCCGTTCTTTCCGCTGCGCAAAGATTTCCCGCTCGCCGGGCGCGCGAGCGACATGCCCGATGTGGCTTTCAGCAAAGCCGCGCCGCTCGCCGGCGGCCCCTTCGTCACCGTCCCCTCGACCGCCACGACGAAGGATCGCGAGCCGCGCTCGCGCGAGCAGAGCTAGGCTCTCAGGGGCGAATTTTTTCCGCCCGCGAAGTCTCGAATCCCCAAGTCCCCCGATGATCCGCGCCCGCGCCCTGACGAAAAATTTCGGCCCGCTGTGCGCGGTCGATAAACTCGATTTGGAAATCGCACCCGGCGAATTTTTCGCCTTCCTCGGCCCGAACGCGGCGGGGAAAACGACGACCATCAAGATGCTCGCCGGCCTGCTCAAGCCGAACGGCGGCACCATCGAGATCGGCGGCTGCGACCTCGCCCGCGAGCCCGAACGCGCGAAGGCGCAGATGGCCTACGTGCCGGATTTTCCCTTCCTCTACGACAAGCTGACCGCCGCGGAATTCATGCGCTTCGTTGGCGACGTGTACGGCATGGAGCGCAGCGCGATCACCGCGAACGCCGGCCTGCTTTTCGAGAAATTCCATCTCGGTGAATACCGTCACGAACTCACCGAAAACCTCTCGCACGGCACGCGCCAGCGCCTCGTCATCGCCTCCGCGCTGCTCCACGAGCCGCGCGTTTTCATCATTGATGAGCCGATGGTCGGCCTCGACCCCACGCACGCGCGCATCGTCAAGGCGGAGTTCCGCGAGCGCGCCCGCGCCGGGATGACGATCTTCCTTTCCACCCACCAGCTCAGCGTCGCCGAGGAGATCGCGGACCGCATCGGCATCATCCACCGCGGCCAGCTCATCGCGCTCGGCACCGTGGCGGAACTGCGCGCGAAATCGAGCGAGGACGGCGGGCTCGAACGCATCTTCCTCGCGCTCATCGACCAGGAGGAGGCGCACCGGGAAAAAGCCGCCGGTCATTCCGCACCGTAGGCCCGCACGCGGCTTTTCCAGCCGGGCAGCCACCGCTCCTCATGCCGCTCCGCCGGCGCATTGCGCACCCGCCGCGCGAGCACCGCCGCCGCGCTTCCGCCGAATTCCCGCGCCGCTCCCGCGCCGCTCCCGTGCATGCCCGCTAGCACCTGCAGCAGCCCCCAGCCCTCGCCGTGGTAGCGCTCGCTTTCCTTCGTCCCCTCGCCTTTGAAATTCACGTAGTCAATCAGCGCAAACGTCCCCGCGCCCGTCGCCGCCAGCCGCGCGAATTGCGCGCGCACATTTTCCCGCTCCCCCGCCGGTGCGGCGGCCAGCATCTTCGGCAGCGCGGCGTCCATCCGCTGCGCGAGAAAGCGCGCCTGCAAATGGACCGTGCCCGCCAGCAGCTCGCGCAGCGCGTTCAGTTTCTCGCCATGAAACGCCGCCGTGAATTCCGCGCGCGTGCGCCACGGGCACGGCCCGTCCAGCCACGCCGGCACCTTTGCGCCCTGCGCCGCGAAGAATCGCACGAGCGGTGGAAAGCTCTCCTCGAACGGCCCGCGCGAACCCTGCGGATACCAGATGAAATGACCGATCCCGAGCGACGCAAAATCCTCGCCCGCATTCCACGAAGTCAGCCCGTCGCGCGTGCCCGCGCATTCATTCTGCCACACGCGCCGTCCGATCGAGTCCAGCTCACGATCCGAGAGCGCCAGCACCTGCGCGGCGGTGAGGAGGAAAAAAAGTGCGGCGAAAAATTTCATGACGATGAAGCAGTGCGCGCGTGGGGCCGGCGGGACTCGAACCCGCAACCAAGCGATTATGAGTCGCCTGCTCTGACCGTTGAGCTACAGCCCCTACACACTGTAAAATGACGATTTATGGAGGAATGCGTTGCAAAATTCACGGTCGTTTTCTACGGTCACGCCATGAAAGAAAGCAAAACCGTGAAAACGTGGACGCGGACTGGAACGCAAAATCTGGTTCGTCATAAATCAGGCCGATACTACGCCCGCATTTTCGCGGGGGGCAAGGAATCATGGAAGGCGCTCAAAACCGACATCATGGAAGTGGCGAAGGCGAAGCTGCGCGACCTGGCCGGCGAGATGCAGAAGACGACCAAGGCCAGCGCGGCGCAGGATCGCGGGCGCATGACCGTCGGCGACTGCGCGGTGATTTTTCGCGAGCGGCTCAATCAGGGTTTCGGGCTGCGCGGTCGCGGGCGCATGGTGCGGCGCATCACGCCGGGCGCAATCCTCTACCGGGAAAAAACGCTCACGGCGCTTTTCCGCTCATGGCCGGAGCTGACGAAAACCGATGTCCGCAAAGTTTCTGAGCGCGATGTCGAGGCGTGGTCGCAACGATTCTCCGCGGCCTACTCGGCGACCGTGTACAACAACACGCTCGACTCCCTCCGCGCCCTTTTCCGCATCGCTATCGACGCCGGGGCCATGCACGGCAATCCCGCCGACAAGGCCGGGCGTGTGGAGGTGAAGGGCAAGGTGCTGGTGCTGCCGGAGCGCGCGCAGTTCATCGCTTTTGTCGAGGCCATCGCCGCCGCGGGAGCGTGGTGCTCGAAAGACTGCGCCGATTTCGTGCAATTCCTCGCCTTCACCGGCGCGCGGAAAAATGAGGCGGCGAACGTCATGTGGGCGGACGTGGATTTTAACCGCGGGCGCGTGCATCTGCGGGTGACGAAAAACGGCGAGGCGCGTTTCGTGCCGATGATCGCTGAGGCGAAGACACTACTTTCGCGGATGCGCGCCGAGCGGCCCGGCGAAGACGCTGGCGAGCCCGTGCTGCGCGTGAACGAGGCGCAGAAGGCGATGGACTCAGCAGCGCGGAAAGTCGGCTTTGCCCGTATCACCCACCACGACCTGCGCCACCTTTTCGCGACCACCTGCATCGAGGCCGAGATCGACATCCCGACCGTCTCCCGATGGCAGGGGCACAAAGACGGCGGGACGCTCGCCATGAAGACTTACGGGCACCTGCGCGACGATCACAGCGCGGCCCAGGCCAAGCGTGTTTCCTTCGGCGCCATCGCACCCGCCAAAAACATCGTCCCGATGAAAGGCGTCGCGTGAAAAAGAAAAAAGCGGTGGAAAAAAAGGACATCACGCTGCCGCCCGTGAGGGAGATCATTCTTCAAATCCTCGCGCTCTCTGGCGATGACGAGAGACACATCGCGCCCCTTTTGCAGATGGTTGCGAGCGAAGCACTCGGCGCGCTAGGAAAAGCGAGCGCCAAGGGTGACAGCGGCGCGGCGTGGTGGCTAGTGAACTGCCTGCGAACGCACACCACGAAATTGCTGAAGCTTTGCGATAAGCGTCCGGAAATGTTTGAGTCGGTAGCGCGAGAGCACCGTTGTTTTCCGTCGCTTCAATTCGCGCGCGCGGATTTCCAAAAGGAACATGTGGAACGGGTGGTAAAGAAGCTGCCCATTGGCGATAACACCGTATTGCACCAGCCGCGGAAAAAGCTCAACGAGTGGAGGCCCGGAACCTCCGCTGTGGCGAGGGCATTGGCGGAGCGTCTCGAAGATCGACGGCACGGAATCAGTACCGACCTCATGGGGCGAAAGCTGGATCCAAAGGATGACAAAAAAATCAATAGGCTGGCGTCTGAGCTGCCGGCACTGACACGCAAAACTTTTCCTGTTTGGTGGAAAGTTGCCTTGCCATTCTTTCTCGCAGCATTCGGAAAGGATTTTGATACAGCCCCGGAATTCACGGGCTCACGATTATCAAAGGACGATATCAGAAGGGCCATCAGACAGGACATGCGAGGAATTCCACCGAAGTAAAAGTAGGATAAATCGGGGTTGGATGTACCCGCTGAACCGGCGGCTGCGATGAAGTCCACTGCGTCTTATGAAAAACGACGCAACGGGCCACGAGGGCATTGAAAAAGTAAGTGAAGACGCAGGGAAGGCCAAACACCCCAAGTCTCCACAGATCAAACTACCGCTGTCCGAACGGGCGGCGGTAACACCCAACGAGTTCGCCGGACTTTTCGGCAAACAGACCGTGTGGGGTTATCGTCAAATCTACGCCGGGAAAGTGAAGGTCATTAAGACCGTCGGGCGCATGATGATTCCGCAGAGTGAGATCAAACGGCTCATGGCGAGCGCGGAGGTTTACGCGTGAAAGACGCTATCACCGACAAGCAGAAGGCCGCGGAGCTATCCGCGGCCGAGCAGGATCGCCTTGCCGCCGCGTTCGCGTCGCTGCCGAGTGAGTCGCTGGCGGAGGAAGAAAACCTCATCGCCGAGCAGGCCAGCAACCGGGCCTGCATCGCCGCGCTGGCGGAAAAGGAGGGCAAGTAAGATGAGCGCCCATCACAACGGGCATGCCATCCCCAACGGCACCGGCTTTGAAACCTTCGACGGCGAAGTCGTGAAAGTGCGTGTTACTCATCACCACCCGATTGACGACATCGAGCCCGAGCCGCTGCGCGCCTGTGAGCCCAAGGCCGCCGCTCTCCGCTACCTTTCGGGCCATGATGGCCGGACATTGGAGGCCATCGCCTCCGACCTTGGAATATCAAAACAGCGGCTCGGCTTTGTCGTTTGTCAGATCGCTGACCGGCTCGGCATCCCGACCGCAGCACCGGGAAGGCGGAGATCCAAACGAAAAAGCGCCGCACCCCTTGCGGAACGCGACGCCAATCTCACCAAGGCAAGCGAAGTCAACGGATCGGAGGGCGCATAATGACCACGCCCGACGTTCACAAGCTGCTTCCGCAGTCACCGGAGGCCGAAAAGGGCGTGCTCTGCGCGGCCATGATGTTCCCCGGCGAAGTGCTGGCGCTCTGCCGTCGCAACGGACTCACCGGCGACCAATTCCATATTCCGGCCCACGGCGAGATTTACGGGCACCTGGAACAGGCGGAGGCTAACGGGCAGGCCCATGACTTCATTACCCTCACCGAGTCTTTGCGCTCCCGCCAACGTCTCGAAAATGTGGGTGGCGCGGCCTATGTGTCGGAACTGTTCACCTACCTGCCCACGGCGGCGAATGTAGCCGCGCATGTCGAGATCGTGAGGGAGAAGCATCAGCTTCGCCAAGTCATCGACCTTGGCACCGGCATCGCGGCCCGCTGCTACGACCAGCAAGACCGCGCGCCGGAGTTAATCGCGGAACTCACGGAACGCGTGGAAGCCATCGCCGCGGACAAATCCGCATCATGGGAAAGCGAACTCGATGCCCTGCGCTTCAATCCCGATGCCGAGCCGCCAGAGGACCGGGCCATCTACACACTCGGCGACGCGGTCATTGCCACGCCCGGCAATCTCGTCGGCATCTGCGCGCAGGCCAAGGCGGGCAAGACGGCTTTGATCGGGGCCATCATCGCGAGCACTTTGTCGCCCTTGGGCGACACGCTCGGCGTGGAATCCAGTAACGAGGCCGGCGGCGCATTGATCGTCTTCGATACCGAGCAGAGCGCGCTACACCTTCACCTTTGCATGAAGCGCGCATTGTATCGGGCGGGACGGCCCGCGCCGGACTGGCTGCGCTCCTACCGGCTCTCTCCGAAGTCGGTAGAAGACCGGCGGCGCTTTCTACCCGGCGAGCTAAGACGGGCTGTCAAGGCCCACGGATTCATTCACAGCGTCATTCTCGACGGGCTCGGCGACCTCTGCCATGACCCCAACGACCCCGCGGAGGCGTTCGCCCTGATTCAGACGCTCGGCGAGTACGCCGACCAATATCAGACGACGATCCTGTGCGTGCTCCACGAGAACCCCGGCACCGTGACGGGTAAGACCCGCGGGCACCTTGGCAGCCACCTAGAGCGCAAGGCCGAGACCAATCTGCGGCTCGAAAAGGACGGCGACGGCGTGACGGTGGTTTATAGCGAACGCTCGCGCGGGGCGCATATCCCGAAAGAAAAGGGTTCGCGGTTTCAATGGTGCGATGAGGCCAAGATGCACGTTTCCTGCGACACGCCGCGCCAGCAAAAGGAGACCGCGCGGAGCATCGAATTCCGCATGCTGGCCGATGAAATCTTCGCCAATGTCCCTGTGAAGAACGGCCTAAATTGGAAGGACGTTGTCGAGGGCATTAAGGACGTTACAAAACTGACCGTTGACGGTAGCCGCAAAAGGCTGGCGGCAATGCTCAAGGCAGGAGCTATAAAGCATTCAGGCGAACGGTATTACAAAGGAAAGTGACCCCATGAACGTCCTTACGTCCTTACGTCCTTACGTCCTTCAACGTCCTTTCAACGTCCTTTTACCGCGCCAACGTCCTAACGTCCCTCGCCCTTATATGTAAGGGCAAGAGAGGGACGTTGGGGAACGGAAAGGACAGTCTGACATGATCCTTCCCCTCACCGCCGAACAGCTCACCGCCCTCGCCGCTTTTCAGCAACCCGGCTTCGTACTCTTGGCCCGTCTCGACCGCGAGACGTTCAACGGCAGCAACGCCGCGACATCCGGCACGATGCGCCTCCTCTGCACCTCAATCCCCGACGACCGGCTCGCCGCGGTGCGGGCGGCCATCGCGGGAGAGAAGCCGCCAGCGAAACGAAAGGCCAAGCCATGATCGAGCCCGACGACAGCACCGCCGCGCAACGCACCGCGCGCAGCTTTACGAACCTCACCCGCACTGCACGCGCTGCCGCCCGTCGGTTGGAGGACAGACATCAGGCGCGGGAGCTGGACCCGGCTGCGCTTGCTCAAACCATCGCGCTCGTTACCTCCGCGCTCTATCGCTTGCAGGCTTTGGACTACGACACTTACGACGCACTCCCGGACTCTACGGAGATGGAGCTACAGCGGGTTAGCGATGACCTGGTCAAGTTGTGGGATGACGACAGCGGGCACGCACCGCGGGAGGCATGGGTGACACCCCTACCCGGCTAAGGAGTCTCCTTGGCCGATCCCACCGCCCGCAAGGTTCAATACTCCCATCAAAACGGTCTGTTTTAACCAAAACGATTCTGTCTCGCCGTCCCACCTGAAACCCTATGAAAACCAAACCAACCCCACCCGTCAACGTCGCCAAGATCGCCAAAGCCGCCGGCATCTCAACCCGTACCGTCAATCGGTATCGGGAGCAAGGCGTGAACGTCTCCGACCCCGCGGCCCTGCGCGCCCATGCCGACGCCCAAAAGCATACACCAAAGGCACTAGAGAGCGGCGAACTGCGCGCGGCCAAGCTGCGCAAGATCGACCTGGAGTGTCAGCGGCTCGCGCTGCTCGTCGAGATTGATCGCAAGCGTTACATCCCCGTGGAGGACGTGATTCGCGACATGACCCGCATCGGCGCGGCCACGCGCGGCGAGCTATCGGCTTTCCTGCGCGAACTGCCGGGCTGGGCAGGCATGACACCGGCGGAGATCGAGAGCCGGGCCAAGGCCGGATTCGACACGATATGCCGGAATCTGAGCAACGAAACCGCGAAGCTCTACGCCTGACCTGTTGACATCCCACACGGGTTACGATGACGACATTGAAACTCCTAACAACCGCGCAAGTCTGCCGCCGCCTGGATGTCCACGGCATGACCATGAATCGCGCCCTGCACCGCGGCGTGGTTCATCCCGACGCGACCGCCGGAAAATATCGGCTATTCAACGAAACCCGCCTGCCAGAAATCCGGCAGGCTCTTGGACTGATGCCGCGATGAAACAGACCGCCGCCGATGCCATCCTCAGCGAAACGCGCGCCCTGTTGGGCATGCCGATGAAGTTCACCACCGGCTCGAAACGCCCCGGCCTATTCGGCAAGCGTGTGAGCCGCTGGAATGGCCGCGCACCCACCACCGCCGAGTGGAAAATCCTTGCCGCGGTGAAGGTCGGGCCGGGCCAGCACGCCGAAGACGTTATCGACGCCGCGCTCGCCGAGCACCGCGCGAAGGCCAACTCCAATCAGTGCCGTAAATGCGGTGCAGGCCGCGCCAGCCTGACCGCGCCGTGCGGAGTCTGCGAAACCAAGCCCGCCGCTGCGCGCCTTGCCGTCCAGCAGCCCGCCAAGGCCATTCCGGCGGCAAAGCCCGCCATCCCCCTCATGACCCGCGCCGCCTTCGACAAGCTCACCACCGCGCAGCAGGCCCATTACTGCAAATCCAAGGGCCAGCTCCGCGATTAACACTCAATCAAACCAAAACACACCCAATGAAAAAAACCGACAACCCACCCGCCTACACACCCGAACTCCTCGCCGCCGCACAGCACGAGATCGACAGCATCCCGCCCGAAATCGCCATTCTCCACGCCCGCGGACTCGCGTTGCGGAAGTATGTCGCCGACCTCGACGCGCGGATGTTATTCGAGCTTTCGATGGCTCGCGCCGGCAGCCCCGGCAATCAGGGACAGCAGCTTTCCGAAGTGCTGCAAATCTCCCGCGAGGAACTGGCAACGCAGTTCGCCCACTCCCGCGCCATGCTCGCCTTTCTCGAAAACACCGCGCAGTTCCAACTCGCCTGCGAAGTGTGCGAACCCCTGCTCGCGCAGCGTGACGCCATCGAGGCCGCACGCATCGAGGCCCAGCATGCCTGGCACCGCGCCAATCAGGCGGTGAACGAAGCTGAGGAAACCGCGAAGCGGGACGCCCTGGCAGCCGTCGCCAACGATCCGAAGCTCGCCGAGATGCGCGCTGCCGTCGCCGTCCCCTTTGCCTAAAACTTTGTTGGGTGAGAGCCCGTCGCCCGCAATGGGCGGCGGGTGACCATCCGCAAGGGTAATAGAGCGGGCTATGTGGCCTAGTGACTACCTATCACCTCGCTTTTAACTCTATAAAAGCCCGCTCACTTTCATAACCTCAAAACTCACACCCGATGTCTGACGTAAAAGTAACGCTGAGCGCACAAGACGCCCAACTCAAAGCTGGCCTTGCCAGCGCGAAGGCGCAGGTCGATAAGTTCGCCAAGGAATCGGAGGGCAGCTTTTCCGGCATGGGTGCGAAGCTCGCCGGCCTGTTCACCATTGGCGGCATCGTCGCCGCGACTAAGAGCCTGTTGGATTGGGTCGGAGCCCAAAACGACGCGGCGGACAGCCTCAACATGACGCGGGAATCCTTTCAGGGACTTACCGGGGCGTTTGAGCAGAGCAGTGTTTCGCAGGAAACCTTTACCAAAGGGATGGGTAAGCTCAACCAAAGCGTGCAGGAGGCCCGCGACGGCAACGAGAAGATGATCGCCGACTTTGAAAAGCTCGGCGTAAAGTGGGAAGACGTTCGCGACAAGTCCCCCGAGGAAATCCTTTACCTCATCGCCGACGGGATGAAGAACGCCAAAGACCCGACCGAGGCACTGGCCGCGGTGATGAGCGTGCTGGGCAAGGCGGGCCGGGCTATGGCCGCGGAGCTAAAGGGCGGCGGGGATGCCCTGCGCGAGCATGCGGCCACGGTCAAGAAGCTGACCGAGGAAGAAACCATGTATCTCGACAAGCTGGGGGATAAGTGGGACGAGTACCGCAAGAAGGCGGGCGTTCTGGCTGGCAAGACAATCAACTTTCTCGGCAACCTCACCGACCCATTGCCCGACAGGGACAAGCCCAAGCCCACCGCGGAGCATCAGGCACAGGTGAAGGCCGCTATCCAGCGCGCGCATACGAAGCTGATGCTAAGTCAGCCGGACGGCGAGGAACGTCTGAACGACGAAGCGTGGGACAGGCACGACAAGGCGATGCAGGGACAGCCCGCGAGCAAGGCCGACCCGCGCGTTGCCAAACAGATTGAGGATGCGGCGAAAGAAGTCACCGAACAGCTTCGCAAACAGCAGCAGATCGACGACGCCATCCGCGACGGGGAGCTGGACCGGGCGCAGAACTTGAAAGACCGGCTGGACGCCGAAAAGAAGGTGACGGAGGAGTTGCAAAAGCAGACCAGAGAGCAGGCGATAAAGGACTACAAGGCCCGCGCCAATTCGAGTCCAGAGCAACGGCGCGCGGGACTGGTGGCGAAGCACCGGGATGAGCGGCAGAACCGTGAGTTTGCGAGCCGGGAAAAGGAAAAGGAGCGCGTCAAAAAATCCAATGACCGCCAGCTCGCCAATGACCATTTGAAACACCGGCCCGACAGGGACGGCGGCAAGGACAAGGACAGCGGAACCAAGGTGCTCGAATCCATCGACAAGAAGCTGGAGCGCCTCGCGCAGAAGCTCATGGTGGCGTGAAGAAGGCCGCCTGCGGAGGCGACGGCGGCGGTGTAGGCTTCGCGCTGCTGGGCGGGTGTTTCGAGGGTGGTGAGCGGGCGGACTTGGCGCTCACTTGTTACTTGGGAACCATTGGTTCCCAAATTCTGAACAACCTCAGAAGCCGCGATTAGGTGATTGCAGTGGCGCTTGCTCAATTCCCACTCCTCGCGGCAGTAGTCTTCAAACGTGGAGTATTCGACGCGATACAGTTTCGAGTCCCGAATCTCCGCCAGCGCCTCGCCCACTTTGATGAAGCTGCCGATGCCTTTCTCGACGATCTCCTCCAGCTCAATAAGCCGGGCGGATTCTTTAATGGTGATGGCTTCGCTCATACGCGGCTGAGTTGTTTGTTCCTGATAACTGCCGCCCGGTTAATCCGGCGCAGCGTGAGGTCGTTTTGCGGGTAGTAGCCGACGGCCTGCGAGAGCAGTTCCTTGATCTCGTCTGGCGTTAGTGCCTGCTGAATCTTTACGATGATCGAGTCGGGCTTTGTCGGGGTGGCGCTCATTTGTGTGGCGAAACAATGCACGCGATTTTCGGGATTCTTTCCGATGGGTAAGGATGGATTTGACTAGACCACCAGCGAGGCCCGGTTCTCCACGTAGCTCTTGCGGGTCATGCCGCGCAGCATCCCCTGTTCATTCGCGTCGAAATGCTCGTGCGGGTTGATGTCCAGCGCGACGATGAGCGCGAGCTTCACGGCGCGCTTGTCGAGCCCTTCGCGCAGCGCGTCCTTGAAAAAGAAGCTCTCGCCGGTCAGCACGCGGGCGAGCGCCATGTCGAGGATTTCGTGGGTCAGGAACGGCTTGAGCAGCGCGAGCCGATCTGACGAGAACTCAGGCACCGCGACCGCCGGTTTCTTCGGCGCGCTCATGGGCGGGCCTCCCGTGGGGAGAATTTTACATCCGTCACGGGATCGAGCGTGACGGTGTAGGTTCTGGACTTCGCAGGCCGACGGGCCGGCGGGGTGAACTTGACGACTTTCGTTTTCATATGGCTGCAAAAAAGTCCGCTCCCGAAGGCTTACACCTTGTCACCGCAAGGAATCACCCAACGCGGCTATCGGAAACGGACTATAATTCACTGCGGTTTTGCGTCGGCGCGATTGATGGTCGCGAGGTGTGAAGTGACGGCGGCCCTGCAAGAGGCAACGACGCGGGTATGCGCCGGGCGGGCGGGGATGTCACGGAAATTCGGCGGCGACTCGGCGCAGGTGACTTCACTCGCACCCGCTCAAAATTCACGGTCAAGTACTACGGTCGCGGCCCGTTTTAGGCGGATGCTGTGAAAAGCCATGCAAAAGCCAACTGCCCGCAAACCCTTTATCCATCAGCCTTCGCGGGCTACGTGCAACACAACGCAAAACCACGAAAAGCGCCCTTTTTCGATTATGAGTCGCCTGCTCTGACCGTTGAGCTACAGCCCCGTGATCGGGGAAAGGCGCGCGCAGAGGCGGATACTAGCCCCGCCTTTTCGCCGGACGCAAGGAGACGCGAAAAAGGGTAGTGGCTCCATTTGAAAAGAGCGTGTCATCCCGAGCGGAGCGCAGGTGGAAAGGTGGGTACAGCGGAGTCGAGGGACCCCGGCGGTTCGTTCACGTACGGCGCTTTATCGGACCGCCGGGATCCCTCGACTGCGTTCCGTCCCGCCTGCGCCCGCACGGAACTCCGCTCGGGATGACACGCTGTTTTTCAAATTGAGCCACGACCCGGAAAAGGTGCGCGCGCTTTACTGCCCGTCGGGTTTCATCAGGAGCAGACGGGCCTGGTATCCGCCGGCGAGACGGAGCGTGAGCGCGGCGGAGGCTTCGTCGTTTTTTTGCCCGGCCAACTCGGCGGGGAGCTGTGGCGCGGCACCCGCACCTTTCTCCAGCGGGAGGCGGAGCAGCGGCGTTTTGTCTTTGGCGAAAACGACAAGGTCGAGCGTGCCGCGCGAGTTTTTCGCCGCACCGAGGAGGAAAAGCTGGAGGCGGATTTCCTTGTCGCCGTCCTCCACGGCGACGTGCCGCGTTTTGTCCTCGGCGACCGGGTGGCCGTTCTCGACGAGGGTGGCTTTGAGCAGCCAGAACTGGCCCACGGGCACGGGCGTTTCGCCGGCGGCGGCGAGCGTTTCGGCGGTCAGTTTTTTGTCGGGGATAATCATCGCGCCGCCGCCGCCGCCTTTGACGAGGTGCGGCTTGTCGAGGTCGGCGTCGATGGCGAGAGGCGCGTCGGTGAGGGAAAG
>JAYVNN010000274.1:0-4348 GCA_043758435.1 Chthoniobacter sp. | reverse complement strand
GCTTGGATTGGTTCGGATCGACCCGGCGCATGCGCTGGAGCAAATCCTTGGTGTCGGGCTTCTGCACGTCGGGCGCTTTGGGCCCGCCGCCGTCGCCTTGCTGCGGTCCCCACGGAGCGGGACCGGCTGGTCGTTGCGTCCTTTCAGGCATGGAAGGAAGCTACGGAGGCACGGGGAAAAAGGCAAGACCGTCGGTGCTCCGGCGCACGATTTTCGTCGCAAAGTCCTGCGCGGCGCTTGCCAGTTTCAGGGTTAAGTGAGAACTCTTTTTCCATGAGTCGAATTTTTCCCGTGCTCGCCACTCTCGGCGCTTTCGCTCCGGCGCTGCTGGCGGCAGACACGCCGCTCGCGCAAGAGGTTCACGAGTTGCGCCGCGATGTGCAGATGCAGGCGAAAAAGATCGAGGCGCTGAGCGAGCAAATCCTGCGGCTGACTCAGCTCGCGGAAGCCGCGAAAGCCGCGCCTGCGCCCGTGCCGATGCCCCCACCGACAGCGACGACGGAGATCGCCAAACGTCCGCCTGCGCCTGCCGCACCCGCGGCGGCAGCTCCCGCACCCGAGCTTGAAATTCCTAAGGCCGAGCCCGTCGCGCCACTAATTAAACATACGGTCGAGAGGGGCGAGACATTGACCTCCATCGCAAAGCATTACAACATTCCCCTGACCGACCTGCAAAAACTTAACAAGATCACCAATGATCGCAAACTGCAGATCGGCCAGACGCTGAGCGTCCCTGCCAGCAAAGCTCCCGAAGCCAAAACCCCCGAAGCCCCCGAAGCTGCCGCAGAAAAAAAGGAGAACCCTTAATTATGGAAAATTCCCAACGTTGGTTTTTGATGAAAAATGAAGACGGCACCGTGTTCGGGCCGATCAGTTTCGAGCAGCTCCGCCAATGGTCTGCCGACGCGCAGGTCTCGCCGCTCGACAAGGTTTCCACCGACGAACGGAACTGGATCAAAGCGCCGATGGTGCCGGAGCTGCACATGGATTACCTCGTGGAAGTAAGCCCCGATCAGTTCTACGGGCCGACCTCGCTGAGTGCCGTGCGGGAGTTTCTCCAGATGGGGGAAATCAACGCCGAAACCACGGTGACGAACTGCCGCGACGGCTCCAGCGCGCTCGTGAAAGACATCCCCGAACTGCAAAGCTCGCCCGACGAGGAAGAGGCGCAGCAGCCCGTGCGCACGAGCATCCGGGTGAATCTGCAGCAGCGCATCCGCGACCTGGAAGAGGCGCTGATGGATGAGCGGCGGGCGCGGGAGCAGGCGGAGCATTTGGTGGAAAAGCTCGAGGCAAAGCTCGGGGAGATCACGCGCGCGGCATCGCTGTAGATCGGGCTGCGTTTTTTGCGGCTGGAGGGGAAGCTGGCAGCTTCCCCTCCAGCCGCATTTCTTGTGCGGGAATGGGGTTGTTCACACGCTCTGATGATTGAATGACTTTTGAACCGACGTTCTTTCATCTTCTTAAGGGCCCCAATAACTCCAGTGGATGGCGTTCCGCGATTTGGCTGGCGGGGTTCCACAGCTTAAGAAGCGTGCGAATAACCGACCGGGAGACAGCCAGTCATCGCGAAGAAACTGCAGGGGCCGCAGGTTATTCCGTGGAGTTGAGAGTTGTTGGGCGGTTATCGGCAGAGTTGTTTTCACCCGTAGCTGGTGCGGGCCGAGTGGATCCGGCGTTCTTCCAAAGTGCGAGTTTGAGGGCATCGCGGGCCGCGGCGGTTTCCGCCTCCTTTTTGCTCCGCCCATCCCCGCTGCCGAGTTCCCGGTCTTCCCAAATGACTTTGGCAATAAAGGTCTTCTGATGCTCCGGCCCGCTCTGATGCACGATCCGGTAGGTCGGGCTGACGGGGGAAATGGCTTGCAGCGTCTCTTGCAGCCGGCCCTTCGGATTGCTGTCCGCGGGATCGATTTCGAGATCATCGAGGAGTTCACGGGCTTCGCTCAAAACGACGCGGCGGACGGTGACGAAATCGCTGTCCAGATACATCGCGCCGATGAGCGCCTCGAAGGCGTCGGACAGCGTGCTGGCGCGCTCACGGCCGCCGTTGGATTCTTCGCCGCGGCCCATCATCAGGTAGCGTCCGATGCCGAGGCGCTCGGCAAGCACGCGGAGACCATCGCGGGAGACGATGCGGGCGCGAATTTTCGTGAGGTAGCCCTCGCTGAGATTGGGAAACTGATCGAAAAAATACTCGGTGAAGATGAGCTGGAGGACGGCGTCGCCGAGGAATTCCAGGCGCTGATTGTCGAAATGATGCCGCTGCGTTTCGTGCCCGAGACTGGGGTGGGTGAGCGCCTCCGCAAGCAGCAGGGCGTTGCGGAATTTGTATTTGAGGCGCTGTTCGAGTGGGTTCATGAGGGACGGACGCGGGATTGTTCACACCTCCTAGCGGCTGGCAAATGCCAAGTCTCTGGCGGGTGAAACGGCGAGCGGTCTAAGAAGCGGCCAATGGCATAGTCGTTCAAACAAGATGCCCGACACTGCGACTCTCCAGCGCAAAAATCCTTGGCCGAAAGCGATCACGGTCATGGTCGTGGCCGGCATCTTCGGCGGCAGCGGGCTGCTCATCGTGCGGATGCTGCAGGACATGCCGGGTGCGGCTTTGGACAAAGGCGCGGAGCTGGTGAAAACGCTCGGCGGCGAGGCGGCGAAAGTGGCGCGCGCTTTCAATGAACAGACGGTGCGCGAGGAGTTCATCAGCCACGCAGCGGAGCTGGCGGGGACGAGCCGGTTTCAGTTCGCGACTTTGCGCGAGGGCGAGATTTTCCAGCGGGAGGAAAGCGGGAGCACGGCGTGGGGTTTGATCGCGCTGCCGAAGGTGGTCGTGGAGGCGCGCGCACCGGTCGAGTACAGCTACTATCTGGATTTCGCAGGGCCGTGGGAGTTCACGCGCACGGGCCAGGGGCTCACGGTTTTCCCTCCCGCCATCGCCGCAAATCCGCCGGCGCTCGATGTCTCCGCGCTGCAATTCTACACGCTCGAAGGGAGCATCTGGCGCAACGATGGCGCGGTGCGCGAGCGGCTGAAGGAAACGCTCACCGGCGCACTCCGCAAACGCGCCGACAAGAACTCCGGGCTGGTGCGCGAGACGGGCCGGCAGCGGCTCGCGGAGTTTGTGGAAAAATGGCTCGCCGAGAAATTCAGCGACGGCCGCGACCTGCGGGTGAAAGTGGTTTTCCCAGACGAACGCCCGCTTTCTCCGGCGGAAAAAAGCGCCCTGTGATGCCGGGCTGGGGAAAAAGTGGGGTGACCGACGGGACTCGAACCCGCAACAACCAGAATCACAATCTGGGACTCTACCATTGAGCTACGGCCACCATTTTCAGGGCCGCGCAGGATAGCAAACGAACGCGGCTTGCCAAACGGATATTTTCCCGCGCCAGTTTCGTCTGCCGCGCGGAACTTTCGCCGCCGGCTAAGTTTCGTGCGCCGCCGTTCGTCATAGCTGGAAAACCACCACCATGATGACCCTTCACAAAACTCTTTTCCTCGCTGTCCTTTTGCCGCTCTCGGCCATTTCATCCGCTCTCGCCCTGGCTGGCGATCTGGCCGCGCCGTCGCTCAGTTTTCCGGAGAATTCAACGGCGCGCGAAGCGGTGATGAAAGTCGTTTCCGACAAGCAGTTCCGCTTTCTGGACGGCCACTACATCAATGCCCTGACCAAACTGCATTTTGGGGGCGACGCGGCTTCGTTGAATGACTTTGTGGCGCGCCTCGCAAAGTGCGAGGGCATGAAGGTGAGCGTGTCTTTTGCAGAACAAAAAGAAGGCGTGTCCTGGACTCTCGAGCACAATGCGTGGACCGACGCCGGGGCGATCCGGATCGACGTCAACACGCGCTACGTGGCCAAGGACGCCGTGAAACTGCCCAAGTGAAAAGCTGAGGTCGCGCCGCGCGTCTGGGGCGGGAGGGCGTGTTCGGTCGGGCTAAGAATTCCGCGCTTTTGCCGTGAACAATGCGCGCGCTTCGTCTGTCATCTGCGCCTGACCGCGCACTCTCACCCAAAAACTGTTTTCAAAACGCCGTTCAGCGACCCCTTTATGCAAACCCAGAATACCCCCGCCGCGCAGGAAGCCGATGTCGCCGCCATTGATGAACTCCGCGAGTTGAACGGCAAAATTGCCGCGGAACTCGGCAAGGTCATCGTCGGCCAGAAAGCGGTCATCGAGCTGATGCTGACCTGCATTTTCGCCCGCGGCCATGCGCTGCTCATGGGCGTGCCGGGGCTGGCGAAAACGCTGCTCGTCCATTCGCTCGCGGATCTGATGTCGCTGAATTTCAACCGCGTGCAGTTCACGCCCGACCTCATGCCGAGCGACATCACAGGCACCGAGATTTTGCAGGA
>JAYVNN010000273.1:0-4353 GCA_043758435.1 Chthoniobacter sp. | reverse complement strand
CTCACGCCCTCGCCTTTGGCCACGAGCTTCGTCCGGTTTTCGTCCGCCACCTTGCTGCGATCCTTCGCCTCGCCGCCGCCGTCCCACACGCTGAAAATAATCCGCCGCTCCGTCGCGCTGTTGACCTGCATGCCGAAGTAGCCGCGGTTCCAGCCCGTCGCCATATAGTAAGTCGCCACCGGATCATCCACCGCCGTTACTTCGCAATAGAAAGCGTCCACCTTCGAGTCCTTCGGCGTCTGGTAGGCGAAATGCACACTCGCCGCGTTGCGCCGTTCCTTGAGGTTAAAGTGCGCGTCCTTCACCACCGGGCCGTCGAGCACCAGCGTCTCGATGTCGCCCACCGGCTCGCCCCGCCGGTTGATCGACGCGAGCTGAAAGCGCACGTAGCCCGGCTGCTCGATGGTGAATTCGCCAAACTTCACCATCATCGCTTCACCCGTCCCCGTTACCGTCTCGTCGCCGAAAAACTTGGGCGGTTCAGGCTTCATCGATGGCGGGCCGCTCCGCATTATCGGCATCAATTGGAACGGTTGCCCCACACCCAGCCCCACCCGCGATACCACACCTTTTGGCAGTCGCATCACCACCGACACCTCCACCTTGCCCGCCATCTTGAACTCGCCCCACCATGAAGGTCGGAGGTCTGCGTTCGTCCACCCCGTGATCCCCTCCTTGCCGACCTTCGCCCCATTCGCATCCGGTTCGAGATACGCGGTGAAAGCCGGCACGCGTAGTTCGGCACGGGCGGCGGAGACGGTGAAAAGTAACGCGAGAGCCAGGCGGAGAATTTTCATAGGGCAGGGGATGAGCCCGCATCTTCCTTCCGCGCACTCACTGCGTCCAAGCCCAATCCCTGTCATACCGCCTCGGATCGCACCGAGAAAGTAGGTGCCGCGCCGCGTCGCGTAGCGACGTTTGAAACCACGCATCAGATGTCGCTACGCGACAGCACCCGGACTCGCATGAACCGTGGGCTGAAGCCCACGGCTACGATCATTCGTCCCGCTGGGACTTGTTCATCGTTTGTCCCGCTGGAACTCGTTTATCGTTCATCCCGACGGGCGTGTTTCACGAGCGGAGAGGATGCGATTACTCGAAACGCAGCCCGGCCTTCGGAAGCCGCGTGCTACTTCGCCCCGCCGAGCCACAGCACGACCGTCGTGCGCGGGGCAACGGACAACTCACCCGTCAGTGCCACCTTTTTTTGCGCAATCAGCTCGGGCACGGGCGCGGGACTGACCGGCGTTTTGAGGGCGAAAGTTTTGTCCTTCGTCGTGTTCATGCCGATGAGGTAGGGGCCGTAGCGCAGTTGGTAAAACGACGCCTTGCCCGCGTGGATGCTTTCCTGGCCGGGCTTGAAGGCGAGGCCGGCGGGGATTTTCGCGATGGGCAGTTTTTCTCCCGCGAAGGCGGAGTGCAGGTCGCCGGGGTAGCGCAGGCCGCCATTGGCAAAGCCGAAGTTCACCCAGTCGGGCCGCTTGTATTCCATGCCGCTCGGCTCGAACTGCGTCTCCTCGCGCACCACGGCGACGCGGTCGAAATGCGGCGTGATGTGGTGGACGCGCGCGAGGTTGTTGATGCCGTGGCGCGCGCGCCAGTAGAGCGAGACGTAGAGGATTTCACCGTCATCTTTTGCGACGAAAGGCCCACCGGGATGAAGGGCACGGTCCCCGATTTTCAACGCGAGCACGCCATCCTCTTCATCCGCCCACGCGAAGTCGGGCATGCCGGTTGTCATCGGCAGGCGATAGCGGCTCGCGGGCTGCGCGCGGAGCAGCTCGTACTCGTCCGGCACGGCGAGGAGCGCGGCGTAGATGGACCAGTTCGCCGCTTTCAACTGCTCCTCGACCGTGGCGAAAAACTGGTTCTCCGCGAACATCTGCTGCGCAAAGCCGACCGAGCGCGGATCGAGGGTGGCGGCGGGCGAATAAAGCGCCGAGCCCTGCTTGCCCGCGCGTTCGCCGTAGGTCACGTCGCCGGGATAATGCTCGTCGTCTCGCCAGCCGACCACGGCCTCGGCGCGCATCGCGCGGTTGCCTTCGTCGTCGGTCAGCGGGTAGCGGAAAATGCCGCGCGCCACCTCCATGCGCGCGAGCTGCGCGCGGATTTTGGCGTCGCCCGAGTCGCGCTTTCCCGGCTCGCATGTCGCCAGGTAAATCTGCGTCACCCAGTCGAGCACCTCGCCGTAGTAGCCCACGAAGCCGAGTTCCTTCGTCAGCCCTTTCGCGGTGAGCTGCCAGTAGTCGTCGCCGAGCGGTTTCTGCGGGCCGCGTTCCGTGTCGCTGCCGAGCCACGGCTGGATGCCGATGGCCTCGTACAAATACCGCCGCGCCCCGGCCTCCGGCAGCGCCGCCGCGGGTGTGAGCGCGGCGATGGCGCGGTTTGAGCGGTAGAGATTCAGATCCGCGATCATCGTCTGGTTCGTGTACTGGCGGCGGTGCGTGCGCAGAAAATCGCGGCTCACTTTCAGCATCTCCGTCCACGCCTCGCGCCGCGCGATTTTGCCGCCCGCGCCGTCGTCGATTTTCTCCCCCAGCACGGCTTGCAGCGGCTCGCGCAAAAGATGCACCGCCTCGCCGAACAGCCCGAGCCCGAACCAGTCCGGATTCGGCGTGCGCGGATCATTCGTCGCGGCCTTCGGGTTCTTGCGGTAGTTGCGGAAAATTTCGTCGCCACTCCGCACGAGTTGCGTCACCGCGCCGGCATTTTGAAAAGCGGGCGACCACTTCACATGGTAGGCCAGCGCGAGCAGGCGGATCGGCTCCTGCCCCGCCGGTTGCTTCCCGTTCAAAACCCCGTTCACCTCGCGCGTCATCTTCTCCTTCACCTGCGCCAGCACCTCCTCGCCCGGCATCTTGCACAGCGGCGGATCCGCGGGCGCATCACCCTGCTTTTCCGCCGCGGGCGGCGCGAAAAATCCGTCCGTGTGCGTGTAGCCCGCATAGATGCCGCGCGTCGGTTCCTTCATCGGCTTTTGGTAATCCTCCCACTTCGTCCCGTAGCCCCAGATCAGGCCGTTGCCTTGGATTTCAAAGTGCAGCGTCGTCTTCCCCTTCGTCATCTCCACCGGCAGCGGCGTGGTCTTGTACACAAAGCGCCCCGCGCACTCCGCCTCGCCGCCGCCGATGTCCAGCATGTCGATGTCGCCGAGATGCCGGTAGCCGACCTGCTTTCCCTCGCAGAAAAGGACGAGCCGCTCCCGCGTGCGATCCGAGCCCCACAGTTTCACCGTGAAATAATTCGGCAGCGCCGGATCGACCTTCATCGTGAAGGCCACCTTCCCGCCCTGCCAGTCCGCCGGCTCCCGCGGCAGCAGCCGCCGCGCCGGCTGCTCCAGCCCGCCCTTGATGACCTCGCTCGCCTCGCCTGCCACCGCGTGCGCTTTCTCCGACTCCTCCACGCCAAACACCACCGCATCCACCGGCAGCCCCGCGACCGCGCACGCACCGCCGAGCACCGCGGCGAGGGCGAGGAGGAAAGGCACGGGCGTCTTCATAGGTCGCCAGCGTTTTCGCTCACCGCGTTTCTGGCGAATGAAAAAACGCGGGCGCTTCTCCGCGGCGGAACAGCCGAATGAGGAAGCTGTGCTTTGCGGCGACGGAACCGAGCCCGGCCACCCGTACCTCGCGGCCACCTGCGCGGCCGGGCAGCGGTGTTAGCCGTTGAGTTCGCCCGCCCGTTTTTCCATCTTCCATTTTCCATCTCCCAATGCTCCGCCCCCGCAAAAAATACACCGTCCACGACCTCCAGCAGCTCAAGGGCAAACGCGTCCTCACCCACATCCACGTCAAATCCCCCGAGGAAGCCGCCGCCGCGGAAGAGGCCGGCGTCGATCTGATGAGCTGCAGCTTCGACAGTCCCGAGGCGCAGTCGCGTCTGCCCGCGCTCGTCGCCGCGGCTCCGCACAGCTTCCTCTCCGCCGCCACGCCGCACGGGCTGGCCTCGCCGGAGGAGGCGATCCGCACCGCCTTCCGCGCTCTCGAGATCGGGGCCAGCAGCGTCTATTGCTCGGCCAGCCCCTTCATCATCGAGGCGATGGCGCGCGAAGGTCTCCCCGTCGTCGGGCATCTCGGCCTCGTCCCGCGCCACGTCACCTGGACCGGCTACCGCGCCATCGGCAAGACCGTCGAGGAGGCCCTCCAACTCCACCGCCGCATGAAGGATCTCGAAAGCGCCGGCGCCTACGCCGCGGAACTCGAAGTCGTCCCGCACAACCTCGCGCGCTTCCTCTCCGCGCAGACGAAAATGCTCCTCATGTCCCTCGGCTCCGGCCCCGGCTGCGACACCCAGTTCCTTTTCTCCGACGACATCCTCGGCGACTACGACGAACGCCCGCCACGCCACGCCAAA
>JAYVNN010000272.1:0-13185 GCA_043758435.1 Chthoniobacter sp. | reverse complement strand
AAATGTCGGCGGTGGGGTTGTGGAGAGTTAAAGGCATGACTTTTGCGCCATCATCGCGGTGCCAGCACGGGAATGATCTGGCGTCCGTGACGGCGGTAAATTTGGAAATCGGAATCGATGGTGAAAATCATGGAGTCCGCCATCTGCTCCGACATGCGGACAAGACAGGCATCCGCAAAACTCATCGGAGTATCGGCATATCGCCGGATCAGCTTGAGCAAGTCCGTCATATTTCCAGCACTCGAAAAGGCGACTTTTACAATCTCCCGATCCAGCAAGGCGCACAGCCGCTCCGTTCCCACCGGATCCCCGTTGAGTAGAAAAAAGGATTCGGAGATGACCGCGTCGCACGTCAGGAAGGGGGGCTTGACGGCCCGAAAGTGCGCCTGCGCCCACGAGTGGTGCCGATCGCGGTCGTGCAGTATGGCGACAAGGACACCGCTATCGATGACGACGGCTTTTCCCATATCCCTCCATGTGCTTTTTGTTTGATGAAAGATCGTGGGGCAGCTTGTCGCTGGAAAAAACGAGATCTTTCATCAGATCCCACGCCGAGGGCGACGGATCGTTTTCCTTCGTCAGGCGTTCGCGCACGACCTGCGACTTGGTCACCTTGCGCTTTTTCGCCTCGCGCGCGATTTCACTCGCGAGCACTTCGGGAATTTTCACGGTGATGGTTTGCATGCGGAATGGGTAAGACGTTTCTGCTGGGGTGGCAATACGCTATTTTGCTCGCAGTGCCGGCAAGCTCGCGGCGGCGACGGCCTGGCCGTGGCGCTTGTCCTTTTCGTCCGGCGTGCGGAGCTGGATGGTCTGCGCGAGCGCGGGAAATTCCGCGCGCAAAACCTCGCGCGCCTTTTCGATGATGACCTCGCCGCCCGCGCCGCTGGTCACGCGGCCGAGGATGAGCAGGTTGCGGATTTCGTAGAAATTCGCGAAGTGCGCGATCGAGTAGCCGAAGCAGATGCCGATGGTTTCGTAGATGCGCCGCGCCCGCTCGTCGCCCGCCGCCATGAGCGTTTGCACCTCCACGAGTTGCTCGGCGAATTTCATTTCCGCCGGAAACTTCAGCCCCGCGAGCGGGGCGAGGCGGGCGACGCCCTGCTGGCAGAAATACTGCACGGCGCAGCCGCGGTCGCCGCTCCAGTCGTCGGCGGGCGCGTGGTCGCGGTAGTCCACGGGGACGAAGGCGAGTTCGTTCAGCCACGGCGTGATCGAGCCGTCGGCGGTGACGTAGCCGCCCGCCACGCTCGTGCCCATCGAGATGCCGAGCACGGAGTTTTCGCCCATGCTCATCGAGCCCGCCAGCGCGGTCACTTCGCCGTCATTCACCACCTCGAAAGGCACGCCGCCCCACGCCTTTTGCAGGTCGGAAAAAATGCGCCGGATGCGCCGCTCGAAATCCTCCGGCGGCACGCCGCGAAAGAGCGACGCGGCGCGCACCTCGCTGCCCACATACACGCCGGCGGAGCTGCCGCCGATGGCATCCACTCGCGGCAGGTGCGCGGCGGCGCGCTGGAGCGTGTCGTGGATGCCGTCGTAGTGGTACTGCGGGTCGCTTTCAAAATACGGATCCCACGTCACCTCCTCGGAAAAGACCACGCGGCCATCTATGACCGCCGCGCATTTGCGATCCGAGCCGCCGAGATCAAAGCCGATGCGGCAGCCGTCGAGATGCCGCCCGAGCGGCGCGGAAATTTCACGCGCCGCGGGCATCTCCGCGAGGTCGCGCGACTCCACCACCATTTCGCGCCCATAGATTTTCGCGCCCATGAATTCGTGATCGAAGCGCCGCTCACCATCCGCCGCGTAAATTCCGCGCACCATTTCCGCAATCGCCGCATCGCCGCCGATGAGCACGCGCCACCCTCCGCGCGCCCACAGCAGGAATTTCACGAGCCGCTCCACGTACTTCCGATTGAGCGCCACGTTTTCCCCCGTATGCGGCAGCACACGCGTGTCGTAGCGCGACACCGTGCCGTCCGTCCGCTCCAGCGCGATGGCCAGCGGATGCCCGCCAGCACTTGCTTCGCACCGCGTGCGGTAGGCGCGGTTCCACAATTCCGCGGGGACGAATCCGGGATCGAGCGGCGGCGTGATGGCGGGGCGGACGTGCATGGGGCGCAAAGCAGTAGTGTTATCTTCCGCACGATTCCAGACTTTTGCGATGACCGCGATTTTCCGCCCGCACCCGCCCCGTTGTTGACGATCCGCCCGCCGTTCCCGCACTCTCATTTCCACCACCATGAAGACCACGCGCACAGCCATCGGCATTGATTTCGGCGGCACCACCATCAAATCCGCCGTCGTCCAGGAGGGCCGCCTGCTGGCGCACGGCGAGCCCATCGACACGGATCTCTACACGAGCGCCAAACCGCTGATCGACGAAATCGTGCGCGTCATCGCGGCCTTGCGCGTGCCGCATCCCGAAGTCGCTGCGGTCGGCGTGGGGCTGCCCGGGTTTGTCGATAGCGTGAACGGCATCGTCCACGAACTCACCAACGTCGCTGGCTGGGACGAGGTGCCGCTCCGCTCCATTCTCGCCGAGCGCACCGGCCTCCCGGTCATTATCGAAAACGACGCGAAGGCGATGGCCTACGGCGAATTCAGCTACGGCGCGGCGCAGCATGGCCGCCACGTCATCTGCATCACCCTCGGCACGGGCGTCGGCGGCGGGCTCATCCTCGACGGACGGCTCTACCGCGGCGCGCAGCTCGGCGCTGGGGAAATCGGCCACGCGAGCATTGATTACCGCGGCGTGCCGGGGCCGTACGGCGACCGCGGCGGACTCGAGGAATACGTGGGCAACCACCAGATCGCCCAGCGCGCCGCCGAGATGTACCGCGACGCCGGGCACGACGTGCCGGTGGAAAAATGCACCCCCCGCGATCTCGAACACGCGGCCCGCGACGGCGACCCCGTGGCCCTCGCCATGTGGGACCGCGTGGGCGCGGAAATCGGCTGTGCGCTCGTCAATGCGATCTGGATTCTGAACCCCGACGCCATCGTCATCGGCGGCGGCGTGGCTGCAGCTGGTGACCTCCTTTTCGAGCCCATCCGCCGCATCGTGGAAAAGCGCACGACCCCGCTCTTTCACGAAAACCTGCGCATCGTCCCCGCGGCCCTGGGCAACGAAGCCGGCATCATCGGCTGCGCCACGCTCGCTGCGGAGGCGGCGGAGCAATAGAAAGCCGTCGGCGCAGGCTCGCCGTTTACTGCCCGCTTTCCTGTTTGAGCTTGCTGCGGCTTTTGACCACGCCGCTGCCATCCACGTAAATAAAGATGCGGCCCTTTTTTTCGACGGCGGGGCTGGCGAGCAGCACTTTCGTGGGCTCGTCCTTCTCGCTTCCGCCGGAGTATTCCCAAGGCACAGGATTTTTGGGATCGGGATATTTGCAGGTCAGCACGCTGGCGTCGGGCAGGTAGTCGGGCACCAGGTCTTCGAGCTTGGCGGGAAATTTGCCGTCGTGATCGGTGGCGTAAATTTTGCAAGCCATGCCAACCTGCTTGGCCTCCGACAGCGCTTTGGTCTGCATGCCGCGCTCTTTCACCTCGCCGAAAACCGGCAGAGCGATGCCAGCCAGAATCGGCGACATAAGGAGCATCACGAGGCCGAGATAGCCTGTGACCAAACCGGCAATCGCCATCCCTCCGCCAGTTAGACGTCCGGCGGATTTTCCGATCTTTCCCTGGGCGATATGCCCGCAGATCACCGCTGGAATGCCGGTCAGCCCGCAGGTGAGAAAAACCAGGCAGCCGAGCACGAGACTCGCGATGGCAGTCCCAGAAGTCTGCGGAGGGGTGAGGGCCGCGTAGGGTTGGCCGGGCATGGGGGGAGGCGTGTTGTCCATAAAGTGCCGCCGGACTTAGCGGGTGGCGGACGGTCTGGCAATCCGCGAATCCCGGCTCCGCGCGGGCGGTGGAAAAAAACTTTGCGCGGTTTTGAACGAACGCGAAACGGCCCGGTCTGAGATGACTGTTTAGGGGAAATTAACCGGGTCGTGCACGTTGAATTTTGTGTGTTTCCTCAATGTGCGCGGCCCGGATTTTCTTTTCCGCTGATTCCCTGCGTTGACCCGCTTTTTCCGCCCCGCTAGCCTCCGCGCCATGTCCCCGTTTTCCGCGCGATGAATCCCGACGCTCCGCTGCTCGGCATCCGAGGTTTTCTCATTGATGCACCCGAGTTTGGCCGCCTCCGCTCGTGGAGCGACGGCGCGCTCATCATCGACGGCGGGCTCATCGCCGAGGTCGGCGACTACGCCTCGCTTTCCAGAAAACCGCGCGCGCAGCCCGTGCGCTGGCGGCACACCCCGCGCTCGGCGATTTTCCCCGGCCTCATCGACCTCCACGCCCACGTCCCGCAGTACCCCGCGGTCGCGCGCGGCGGTGGCGACCTGCTCCCTTGGCTGCGCCAGCACATCTTCCCGCTGGAGCGCGAATTCACCGGCGCGAAAGGCCGGCGCGAAGCGGGCGCGTTTTTCTCCGAACTCGCCCGCCACGGCACGACCACGGCGATGCTCTACACCGCGGTTTTCGAGGACTCGTGCGAGGCCGCATTTCACGCCGCGGCGGCGAGCGGGCTGCGCGTCATCATGGGCAAAATGATGATGGACGTGGGCAGCTACGGAAATCTCCAGCCGACGAAAATCGCCTCCATCTCGCTCCACGAAAGCGAGCGCCTCTGCAAGACCTGGCACGGCGCGGCGGGCGGTTTGATCGAGTACGCGTTCAGCCCGCGCTTCGCCGTGGCGTGCAGCGAAAAACTCATGCGCACCGCGGGCGAACTCGCCGCGAAATACGGCGCGTACATCCAGACGCACCTCGCGGAAAATCTGGAGGAGATCGAGAAGGTGAAGCACCAGTTTCCGACCGCCTGCGATTACACCGACGTGTACGAAAAATGCGGCCTCCTCACCCCGCGCACCGTGCTCGGCCACTGCCTCCACCTCAGCGACCGCGAACGCGAGGCCATCGCCGCCGCCGGAGCCAGCATCGCGCATTGCCCGACCGCGAATCTTTTCCTCCGCAGCGGCATCCTCCCGCTGGAAAAAATCCGCGTCGCCGGCCTGCGCGTCGGGCTCGGCAGCGATGTCGCCGCCGGCCCGGAGCTGAACATGTGGCAGGTCATGCGCTCCGCCATCGAGTCGCAGAAAGCGCGCAGCTTTTACGAAAAGGAAACGCCTATCCCCACGCCCACCGCCGCGCTCCACATGGCCACGCAGGGCGCCGCCGAGGCGCTGGGCAAAGGGGCGGTCATCGGCAGCTTCGACATCGGCAAGGAAGCTGACCTCACCGTCATGGACTACGCCGCGCTGCTTCCCTACCGCCAAAGCTCGAAGACCGTGAACGACGTCTCCGGCGAAGACCTCGCCAGCGTCTGCATCTACCGCGGCGGCCCGCATGCCGTGCTGGAAACTTTCGTCCGCGGCCAGAGCGTTTTCCGCGCGCCGGAGCCGGAGCTGTTTTAGGCGAAAAACGCATGCACGATCCCATTGCCGTCGCGCTCGTCGAGGACATGGGCACGGGCGATCTCACGTCGCGTTACTTCGTCGGCGCCGAGCGGGGAAGCGCGCGGATTTTTGCGAAGGAACCGGCGGTCGCCGCAGGCATCGGGACGTGCGCGGAGGTTTTCCAGCGCGTCGATCCGCAGCTCGAAGTGCGTATCGTTCGCGCAGACGGGGCGGCTTTGGTGCAAGGCGACACGGTGCTCGAAATCAGCGGCGCGGTGCGGTCGATTCTCACCGCCGAGCGCGTGGCGCTGAATTTCATCCAGCGCCTTTCCGGCACGGCCACGCTCACCCGGCGCTTCGTCGAGGCGGTGGCCGGCACCCGCGCGCGCATCCTCGACACGCGCAAGACCACGCCCGGTTTGCGCGCTTTGGAAAAAGCCGCGGTCGTCGCGGGCGGCGGCGTGAACCACCGCTTCGGGCTCTACGACATGGTCATGGTGAAGGACAACCACCTCGCCACCGGATCGCCCGCAGATCATCTGCCCGCGGCCATCCGCCGCTTCCGCGACGAAAACCCTGGCGTCCGTGTGGAGCTGGAGGCTGACACGCTGGAGCAGGTGCGCCGCTTCCTCACCTTCACGGGCGTGGATGTCATCCTGCTCGACAACATGACCTGCGCGCAGATGACCGAAGCCGTCGCGCTCGGCGCGGGCCGCGTGCAGTTCGAGGCCAGCGGCGGTGTGACCCTCGCGACCGTCGCCGCCATCGCCGCGACCGGCGTGGATTTCATCTCCGTCGGCGCGCTCACCCACTCCGCGCCCGCCATCGACTTCTCGCTCGAATTGCTCCCGTGACCCCGCTCGATGTCCGCCTCCTCCGCGCGCTCCGCGAGACGCGCGTTCATCTGCCCGCCGGCGATCTCGCCGCGCAGCTTGGCGAAAATGCGGATGCCATTCGCACCCGCATCATCGCGCTCTGCGAGGCCGGTTTTGAAATCGAAGACCACCCCGGCCTCGGCTTCCGCCTCACCGCCGCGCCCGACCGCCTCGTCGCCGACGACCTCACCGCGCGCCTCGGCCCGTGCGCGCTCATCCGCGAAATCCTCGTCTTCGCCGAGACCGACTCGACCAACGATCTCGCCACGCAACTCGGCCGCCAAGGAGCGCCCGGTGGACTCGCCATTTTCGCCGAGCACCAGACCGCGGGCCGAGGGCGCTTTGGTCGGCGCTGGGCGTCGGCATCGCATCGCGGGCTCTGGTTTTCGCTGCTGCTGCGTCCGGCTTTTCCGCAGGCGGAGTGGGCGCGGCTCACGACGTGGGCCGCGGTGTCCGTCGCCGCGGCGATCGAGGACAGCATCGGCGCAAAGGCCGCGATCAAATGGCCGAACGATGTTTTTCTCCGCGGGAAAAAAGTCGCCGGCATCCTCGCCGAGAGTGGCAGCGATGTGACGGGCCGACCGTTCGCCGTCCTCGGCATCGGCGTGAATGTGAACCACGAGCCCGACGACTTCCCTGCGGAACTCCGCGCCACCGCCGGCTCGCTCCGCGAAACCACCGGCACTCCGCTCGACCGCACCGCACTTGCCGCCGTGATGCTGCGCGCGCTCGACATGCGCCTTTCAAAAATCGCCGATGATTTTCCCGCGATCATCGCCGAAGCCGCCGCGCGCAGTTTTCTCCTCGGCCGCTGGATCGAAGTCCGCGCCGGAGAAATTTTCGCCGAGGGCCTCGCCGAGCAGCTCGACGAAAACGGTCACCTCCTCCTCCGCCACGCCGACGGCACCCTCGGCCGCTTCATCGCCGGCGAAGTTACGGTCATCGCGCGGTAGCTACGAGGGCCGCGCTTCCACCGCCACCCACGCGTAGTATTCCGGCACGCCGCCGCCGGCATCCACGACGCCGGAGCGGATGAGCACGTTGCCTTCGGGCCAGTGGATTTGCAGGTCGCCGCGGGCGATGGGCGCGAGGAAAACGTGGCCGTCCATCGTGCCGATTTCATTGTGCAGGCGGATGGGGTCGCCGTTGATGAGATGGAGCGTGGCGGCATCGTCGGCGTTCATGAAAACGGCGTCGCGTGCCGCGCCGGTGAGCGGGTCGATTTCGGCGTAGATGAGCGAGTTGAACTGTTTCCCGCGCCGCGTGCTGACGCGAAAGTTTCCGGGTGGTCGCGTGCTGTCGGGCAGCCCGACGGCGTGCAGGTGGCCCTTGCCATCGGGCGTGGGAAAGTGGCCGTCGATGCACAGGTGCGGGCCGCCGTACTGGATGGCCTCGCCGGTTTCGCGGAGGTGCTGGCTGCCTTCGTAAAACGGGACCACGCGAGCGATTTCGGCGCGCACTTTCCAGCCGTCCTCGCAGCCGAGCAGATGCGCGGCCTCGGGCTTCACCGCCGCCGCGAGGTCGCGCAGGATTTTCCACTCGGCACGGGCCTCGCCGACTTGGCGCGGCAGCTCGGGGCTGAAGGCGATGCGGCGCTCGGTGGTCGTCTCGATGCCGCCGTCGTCCTGCTCGTAGCGCGTTTTCGCGGGGAGCAAAATCACGGCTTCGCGCGCGGGGATGAACATCTGGTCTGTGAGCAAAATATCCTGATGGACGCGCAGCGGCACGTTTGCGAGCGCCGCGCGGACGCGCTCGGGCTCGGGCAGATTGCGGAGGAAATTTCCGCCGACGCTGTAGAGCACGTCGAGTTCGCCACGCGCGGAGGACTCGAGCATCTCGGTGGTGCTGAGGCCGGACTGGTCGGGGATGGGAAAACCGTACTGCGTGGCGAGCGCGGTGGCGTTGGCCGCGTTGATTGGCAGGCCGCCGGGAAAGGCCGTGGCGTAGCAGCCCATCTCCGCGCCGCCCTGCACGGACGAGTGCCCGCGGATCGGCATGAGCCCACATTTGTCGCGGCCCACCCAGCCTTTGAGCAGGCCGAGATTCAGGATCATCTGCACGGCGTCCGCGCCGAAGCTGTGCTGCGTGATGCCCATGCTCCAGACCAGCACGCCGGTCTGCGCATCGCGGATCAGCTCGGCAAATTCGCGCACGTTTTCGCGTTTCAAGCCGCTGCCTTTTTCAATCGCCTCCCACGAAACCGCGGCGGTCGCGTCGCGCAGTGCGGCGAAATTTTCCACGCGCTCGCGGACGAATTTTTCATCGAACCAGCCGTGCTCGAAAATGATCTTCAACACGCCGTAGAGAAACGCGATGTCGCCGCCGTGCGCGACCGGGAACCAGTAGTCGGCGATGTCCGTGCCAAACACGGCGCTGCTTGCGGTCGAGGGCACCCAGTAGCGTTTCATGCCGGGTTCGAGATACGGATTCACCATCACGACTTTCGTGCCGAGCAGCTTCGCCTCGTGCAGATATTTCGTCGCGACGGGCTGATCGTTGGCGGGATTCGAGCCGAAGAAAATAATCAGGTCGGTGCCGTACCAATCCTTGTAGCTGCAAGTGCTCGCGGCCACACCGACGGTGCGCTTCATCGCGGCGGTCGAGGGCGAGTGGCAGATGCGCGCGGCGTTATCCACGTTGTTCGTGCCGATGAAACGCGCGGCTTTTTGTGCGACGTAATAGACCTCGTTCGTCACGCCGCGCGCCGTAATGAAAAACGCCGTGCGATCCGGCGCGGCGGCGCGGATTTTCCCGGCGATGCGGGCGATGGCGTCGTCCCACGCGAGGCGTCGGAAGCCGCGCGCGCCGGCCTCGCGGATCATGGGAAAGGGGATGCGGCCCAACTCGCGGAGTTGCGCGTTGTCGAGTTTTTCGAGCGGCGCGAGGTCGGCGAGGATGGCGGGATCGAAGGCCGGCATGGTGTTGAGTCGGAGCAGATTCAGCCGGGTCATGCAGAGGTGCGTGCCTTTGATCGTCCAGTCGTGCAGCCCCGCGACGCCGAGCGCGCAGCCGTCGCACACGCCGCGGGTGATGACGCGCCAAGCGTACGGCAGGTTGTCGCGGTTCTTCCAGACGATGCCGAGCATGTCGCGGAAGTGCTGCGGCTTGGTCTGGCCGATACCGAAAGGGACGAGCCGCGCGAGGCGGGATTTCCAAGTGGGTTGGATTTTGCAGGACATCGTATTTTCTAAAGCGCGACGAACCATACGCGGCGCACGCTGCAGGGGAAGCTGGCAGCTTCCCCTACAGCGCGTGCGCCGCACGACACGCGGCCAAAAAAACGGGCACGCCGTCCGGTGTTTTCCGGACGGCGTGCCCTGGGATTTTTTCGGCTCTTAGCTGAGGACTTCTTTGTGGAAGGTCGCCCAGTCGTCGAGGTTGTTGAGTTCGACCGCGCCGTGCGGGGCGGTGGCGTCGTCCGGCAGGCCGCAGGTGGTGAGGATGCCCTTGCGGGTGGCGTCGTCGTGGTTGTAGCCGCGGATGTCGGCGTTGTTTTTGGCGATGGTCGCCGCGTCGAGCTTCACGCCCGGCTGAGTCTTGATCCACGCCTCAAACTGCGTGTAGCTCGGTTTGGTTTTGACGAATTCGCGCACGGCGGATTCCTGAAGATTGAGCGCGGCGAGGACCATCCCGTCGTAGCCTTTGCCGATGCCGGGATAGTCGGCGTGAAGTTGGCCCTGCGTCTCGAGGGAGATTTTCTGCCAAAGGCGCGGGAGGTGGATGACGCCGAGCGGGCCGGCGGTGCCGGAGCTGATCATGGGAATGTAGTTGCTCATGGTGAGGTGATGGTTGCTGTCTGTTTTTTTTGGGTTGGGCGGAGCGTCGGTGGGAATCACCGCGCGGGCTCCGCGGCGGGGGAGGTTTTTGCGAAAGGCGGGCGGCTTTCGCAATCAAAATGATTTGGCTTTGATTTCGCCACGGGCGACGCAGAGCATCGCGAAACCATGTCCTCCCAATACCTGTTTCCGCACCGTCTCACGCGCCGCGATTTTTTGAAAATGACTACGGCCGCCGCCGCGCTCGCCGTGCCGGGGCTGGCCCGCGCGGAGCACAAGGTGCCGGTGAAATTTGGCAGCGGCGCGTGGACCTACACGCTCGATGAAAGCTGGGGCCGACTGCCCGAGGGCATGATGTTTGGCCTCGGCTGCGGGATCGTGGTGGACGCGAAGGATCGCGTGATCGTGACGAGCCGCTCGGCGTCGCCGTGCGTGGCGATTTTCGGCGCGGATGGAAAGCTGGAGGAGACGTGGAGCGACACCTTTGCCGCAGGCGTGGGCCTGAGCACAAGAGAGGTCGCGGGCACGGCGCACTGCATTTATTGGAGCAAGGAACCGGCCGGAGAGTTTCTCTATTTCACCGAGAACGTGGGGAAGGGGAAGGACGGCAAAGCCATCGGCAAGCGCGTGTATAAAACCGACATGAAGGGCAGGGTGCTTTACACGATCGGCAATGTGGAGACGGAGGACGCGACGCATCAGAAATTCGACTGGACGAATCCGACCGATGTCGCGGTCGCGCCGAACGGGGACATCTACGTGGTGGACGGCTACGGGAGCCAGCGGGTGAGCCGCTTCGACAAGGAGTGGAAGCACCTGAAAACTTTCGGCGGCAAGGGGACGGACAATGTGACTTTCAACACCTGCCACGGCATCTGGGTCAGCACGCTCGGCAAGGATCTCGAAGTGTACATCGCCGACCGCGCGAACGGGCGCTACCAGGTCTATACGCCGGAGTTGGACTACAAGCGGACGGTCAAAGGCGACTTCGTGCGCAAGCCGTGCTGCTTTTACCAGCATGCGGGGCATCTCTACGTGCCCGATCTCGGCTCGCTCGTGGCGATCATCAACGCGAAGGACGAAGTCGTGGCGGTGCTCGGCGATGGCCAGGACGTGCCCGGCGGCGGTGGCAAGGCGACGCCGGAAATGGATGCGCCGAATGCCGGCAAGTTTTTCGCGCCGCACGCGCTGACGGTGGACTCGAAGGGCAGCATCTACGTGCTCGAATGGGTCGGGTGGGGCCGCGTGCGCAAGCTCACGCACACGCCCGCGTAAGCGCCGCGCGAGCTGTAGGGGAAGCTGCCAGCTTCCCCTACAGCCGCGCGCGCCCGGCGCGCAGGATGACGCCCGCGGCGAGCAATCCGAGCAGCCCGCAAACGAGCCAAACGAGCAGCGGGTCGATGGCAAAGAGCCGGAACCCAAGCTGCGGGCCGAGGATGCCCGCGCCGTTCCACGCGACTCCGAGCACGCCCATGTAGCGCCCGCGTATCCGCTCGGGTGCGAGCCGGGCGATGTAGGCGCTGGCTGTGGGCTGGCTGATCATTTCGCCGAAGGTGAAAACGGTCATCGCGATCCAGAGCGCGAAAATGGTGTGCGCGACCGCGTTCATGGCGAAGCCGACGCCGGTGAGGAGGTAGCCGAGCGCCATCACGCGGCGCGCGTCGAAGCGCATGGTCGCGGTGGTCAGCGGCAGCTCGGCGAGCACGATGAGCACGCCGTTCCAGCCGAGCAGCAGGCCGTAGATCGTCTCCGGCGGGAGGTGCCAGCCGAGCACGTCGAGCGTGAGCGCTTGCCGGATGATGTGCAGCGAATACGTGGAGCCGAATTGCGCGAAAAGCAGCGCGCTGCAAAACGCGGCGATCCACAGCGCGTGAAAGGCGCGGTCGGTGCGCAGGCACGCCAGCGCCTCGCTCCACGGCGTCCTTTTCGCCAGCGAGCGCAGGCCGTGCGGCAGCCACGCGAGCGCGATGCAGCCGTAGAGCGCGGTCGTCAGCGCATCGCCGGCGAAGAGCCAGAACAGCGAATAGTTTGCGAGGATGCCGCCGATGGAAACACCGAACGCGAAGCCCGCATTCGCCGCCAGCCGGATCGCCGCGTAGGCGCGCACCCGCTGCGCGTCGGGCACGATGTCCGCGAGCAGCGCCGAGATCGCCGGGTGATACGTGCCGGACGCCAGCCCCGCGAGCGCGGTGAAGACGATGATCAGCGGCAGCGTCGTCGCCGTGTAGAGCAGCATGAAAAAAGTGGCCGAAGCGAAGCAGCCGATGGCGATCGTCTTGCGCCGCCCGATGTGATCCGCGAGCCACCCACCGAGCGCACCGCCGCACAGCGAACCCGCGGAGAACGCGCTCACCGCCCACGCCGCCGCGGTCAGCGTGTGCCCCTGCCGCGTGAGATAGATCGTGAGAAACGGCCAGACGAAAGTCCCGAAGCGGTTGATGAACGTCCCGGCAAAAAGGATCCAGAACGTCCTCGGCAAGGCGCGGAGGTCGGTGAGCAGGGATGCGGGTGTGGTGGGAGCGTGCATGGCGCCGGCGGCAGAGCTGCGTTCGTCGGGAGAAGGCTGGTTCGTGTCAAGGAGCGCGAGGCGGCGAGTTCCGGGGAGCGCGCGCGTCCCGCGTGCTGGTTTCGGCGTCCCGCCGAAACGAACTTCCCGACGCGTGGTCACCGGCGGATGCACGCGCACCCGAATAGCCACGCACAACGAAAGTTCGTCGCGGCGGGACGCCGCGACCAGCACGCGGGACGCGCGCGCTCCCCGGAGTTTGCAGCCGCGCTACTTCAGCGTCTTGAGATACGCAAAAAGGTCGGTGACCTGCTCTGGGGCCATCGTGTCGAGCAGGCCCTCAGGCATGATCGAGCGGCGGAGGAATTTTGCGGTGCGGATGTCGCGCTTTTCGATGCGGCGGTCGGGCGCTCCGGGCAGGCGGAGGACGGTCGCCTGGGCGTCTTCGCTGGCGAGGAAACCTTCGACGAGGTCGCCGGTTTTCAGCTCGACGCGGTAGAGGCGGTAGCCGTTTTCCATCGCGGCGTTGGGCGTGATGATGTTGCGCAGCAGGCCCTCGACGCCCATCGCGCCCGCGC
>JAYVNN010000271.1:0-34518 GCA_043758435.1 Chthoniobacter sp. | reverse complement strand
CCCGGCTTCGGCAGCGCGCCGAGCCGGTTGAAAATCAGCCCGCCAATCGTGTCGATGCCCTCCTCCTCCAGCTTCACGCTCAGCAGTTCGTTCAGGTCGTCGAGCCGTGCGCTGCCGTTCACGATCAGCCGCCCTTCGCCCAGGCATTCGATGTAAAGTCCCTGCTCCGCCAGCGGCACCGCGTCGCTGATGATCTCCTCCACGATGTCCGCCAGCGTCACGATCCCCTCCGTCCCGCCATGCTCATCCACCACGATCGCCAAGCCCTGCGGATGCTTCAGAAAACTCCGTAGCAGATCGATCGCCTTCATCGTCTCCGGCACGAATGACGGCGCGGTGAGCTGCTCCGTGTAGGGCGTCTCCGGGTTCAGCAAAAACGCCCGCACATCCAGCACGCCTTCGATGTCGTCCGGCGTCTCGCCATAGACCGGCACGCGCCGGTAGCGCCGCGCCCGGAGCTGCGGGATCAGCTCATCGTGCGTCAGGTCATCCGGCACCGCAAAGGCATCCACCCGCGGCGTCATGCAATCCTTCGCCGTCTTGTCGCCGAGCTTGATGATCTCCTGGATCATCTCGCTCTCCGTCTCATGCAGCGCGCCCTCCTCCACGCTCACCTCCACCAGCGTCTCCAGCTCCTCTTCGCTGAGAAAATGCCCGGTCTTCAGCGCGTCCGGCGTCACCGCATCGGCCACACTTTCACTCAGCCGCTGGAGCTGCCGCGCGAGCGGATCGACCACCGGCATCAGCCCCCGCAACACCCGCACCCCGAGCCGCGCGAAGCGGTCGGGATTGCCCAGCGCCGCCAGCTTCGGCATGAGGTCGCAGATGAAAACGATGAGCGTAAAAATCAGCAGCGCCTCCGCCCAGTACGGCACGCCCGAACCTTCCAAAGTCCGCAGCAGAAAAAGGCACAGAATGATCAGCGGCAGATTCACCAGCGCATCCGCCAGCAGGATCGCGCTCAGCAGCCGCCGCGGATTTTCCATCAGCCGCCCCAGCGCCGCCGCGAAATCCGCGCGCCGCGTTTTCAGCCGCTCGATGTGGTGCGGCTGGAGCGAAAACAGCGCCGTCTCAATCGCCGAAAACAGCGCCGAGAAAACGGCCAGCGCCCCGATGCACACCGCGATGAGCGAGAGCGCGCCGGAAGACATCACAGCGCGCCCGCAGCGGACGCCTCTAAAACCAATCGCTTCTTGTCACACACAACGCCGCGCAGAATAGTTTTCGCCCCACCCGCCGCGCGATGAAAAAAAGCGACCGCATCTCCGCCCTCGTCGGCCAGCTCCCCGCCGAGCCCGCGTCCGCGCTCGATCCGCACTACACCGGCTACTTCACCTGCTTCAACGCCGGCCAGTACTACGAGGCCCACGATGTCCTCGAACACCTCTGGCTCCGCTGTCCCGACGCCAACGCCCTCTTTTACAAAGGCCTCATCCAAATCGCCGGAGCCTTCGTCCACCTGCAAAAGCACCACCTCCATCCCGGCCACCCCAAGCACACCACCCGCCTCCGCCCCGCCTCCCGGCTCCTCCAACTCGGCGCAAAAAACCTCGCGCCCTTCGCTCCGCGCCACCTCCAACTCGACGTCGCCGCGCTCTGCCGCCACAGCACCCAGCTCGCCGCCGAAATCATCGCCACCGACTACACCCGCAACCCGTGGCAGCCCGAGCACCCGCCGCAGTTGGAGCTGGCTGCCGAGGATTGAGGCCACGGGCTCCTTCGCCAAACAAGTAGGTGGCGAGCGCGTCCCGCCTTGTCTTTCCGCGCGCCGCGGGCGCACCATGCGCGCGGATGCCACTTTCCTGGAACGAGATCAAACACCGCGCCATCGCCTTCTCGAAAGAGTGGCAGGACGAGACGCGCGAAGACGCCGAGGCCAAGTCGTTTTGGGATGCGTTCTTTCACGTCTTCGGCGTCCAGCGCCGCACCGTCGCCTCGTTTGAGGAGCCGGTGAAAAAGCTCTCCGGCGACTGGGCCTACATTGATCTTTTCTGGCCGGGCACGCTTCTCGCCGAGCACAAAAGCGCGGGCAAAGACCTCGGCAAAGCGCACGCGCAAGGCATGGAATACATCCGCGCTCTCGCCAGCAGCGGGCGGGGTCGGGAGTCACCGCGCTACCTCATCGTTTCCGATTTCCAGCGCATCGCCATTCACGACCTGGAGCCGGAGCAAGACCCCGACCTTCCGCTCTTCCATCGTCTCCCGCCGTCATTCGAGTTTCCTCTCGCGGATTTTCACAAACACATCCGCCACTTCTTTTTCGTCGCGGGCTACAAGCAGCACAAGCTCAACCCGGAAGATCCCGCAAACGAGGAAGCCACCCAGCTCATGTGCGACTTGCACGATGCGCTGGAGGAAGGCGAATACGGCACCGATGCCACGGGCCGCGCAGGCCATGAGCTAAAGCAGTTCCTTGTCCGCCTGCTCTTCTGTCTCTTCGCCGAAGACAACGGCATCTTCCCCACGCGCGCCTTTCAGCTCTACATCGAGGATCACACCGCCGCCGACGGCTCCGACCTTGGCCCGAAGCTCGGCCAGCTTTTCGACGTGCTCAACACCGCCGAAGATCGCCGCCAGAAAAATCTCGACCCCGACCTTCTCCAGTTCGCCTACATCAATGGCGACCTTTTCCGCGAGCGCCTTGCCCTCCCCGCCTTCACGAGCGCCATGCGCGGAAAGCTCCTCGCCTGCGCCGCGTTCGATTGGTCGCGCATCTCGCCCGCCGTTTTCGGCAGCCTTTTCCAGGCGGTCATGGACAGGAAGGAGCGCCGCCAGATCGGTGCCCACTACACCGCCGAGCGCAATATCCTCAAAGTCGTCCGCTCCCTTTTTCTCGACGACTTCCGTGCGGAGTTTGCCGCGGCGAAGCGCGACAAATCCGGGCGCGGCAAAACCCGGTTGCTCGCCCTGCAAAAGAAACTCGCCGCTCTGCGTTTCCTCGACCCCGCGTGCGGGTGCGGCAATTTCCTCGTCATCACCTACCGCGAGTTGCGCGCCTTGGAATTGGAAATCCTGCTCACGCTTCACACGGGCCAGCAGCAGATGGGCGAGGCCGACGTTTTCAATCTCTCGCTCATCGACGTCGACCAGATGTTCGGCATTGAAATCGAGGAATTCCCCGCGCGCATCGCCGAAGTCGCCCTCTGGCTCACCGACCACCAAGCCAACGTGCGCCTGTCCGAAGCCTTCGGCCAATTCTACAAACGCATCCCGCTGCGCAAGAGCCCGCACATCCGCGTGGCCAACGCGCTCCGCCTCGACTGGCGCACCGTCCTCCCGCCCGAGCAGTGCAACTACGTGCTCGGCAATCCGCCGTTTGTCGGGAAGCAATTCATGACCGAGGCGCAAAAGGCCGACATGGCCGCGGTGTGTGGCCGAGTGAAAGGCGGCGGCGTGCTCGATTTCGTGACCGGCTGGTATTTCAAAGCCGCCGAATACATCGCGGGCACCGCCATCCGGTGCGGCCTCGTGTCCACCAATTCCATCAGTCAGGGCGAACAGCCAGGCATCCTGTGGGGCGAACTCTTTGCGCGCCATCATCTCAAGATTCATTTCGCCCACCGCACCTTTTCGTGGGAGAGCGAAGCGCGGGGAAAGGCGCACGTCCACGTCGTCATCATCGGCTTTGGCGCGCAGGATGTGCCACGCAAGGAAATCATCGACGACCACGGCAAGGACATCGAAGCCACGGTGGCGGTGGTCTCGAATATCAATCCGTACCTCGTCGAGGGTGCGGACTTTGTTCTGCACAAACGCACCAGCCCGCTCTGCGACGTGCCGCCCATCGTTTTTGGCTCGATGCCGAACGACGGCGGGCACCTGCTCCTCTCCGACCAAGATAAACACTGGCTCCTCGAGGTTCAGCCTGAGGCTGCTGAATTCATCCGCCCATTCGTCGGGGCCGAAGAATTCATTCACGGAATCCCGCGCTGGTGCTTGTGGCTGGCGGGCATCAATGCCACACGCTTGCGCTCAATGTCGGTAGTTCTCCAGCGCGTGGTCAGCGTGCAAAAGCATCGCCAAAACAGCACGCGGAAGACGACCAGGGAACTCGCCATTTACCCCTCCCTGTTTGGGGAAATTCGGCAACCGACTTCCAACTATCTCCTCATCCCCGGCGTTTCGAGTGAGAACCGTCCCTATATTCCCATCGGTTTCCTACGCCCGCACGTCATCGCCAGCAACCTCGTGAACATCGTGCCGGGCGCGACCCTTTATCATTTTGCCGTGCTCACTTCCGCCATGCACATGGCGTGGGTGAAGCATGTCTGCGGGCGGCTGGAGAGCCGCTTCCGCTACTCCAACCAGATCGTGTATAACAACTTTCCGTGGCCCGAAAACGTCACCTCCGCGCAGCGCGAGAAGCTGGCCGCGGCTGCCCAGCGCATCCTCGATGTGCGAGTGGAATGTGGAGACGGCCGCCACGGATATTTGCCCATCCGGGCCAAAGCGCACGCCGCCACCCTCGCGAGCCTTTACAGCCCGGCCTCCATGCCGCCCGACCTCGCCGCCGCCCATGCCGCGCTCGATAAGGCCGTGGACAAGTGCTACCGCACCGACCCTTTCCCCAGCGACCGCGCGCGCGTGGAACACCTTTTCGCCCTCTACGAAAAACTAACCGCCCCTCTCGCCCCGTCCGCAAAAGCCCCGCGCAAACGCGCCAAGGCGAAGTAGAGATTTGCCAGACGATTGCCACCCTCCTCAATGCCCTCAACGCTCACCTCCCCCGACGTCATCATCATCGGTGCGGGCGCGGCTGGGCTCATGTGCGCCATCGAGGCGGGGAAGCGTGGGCGGCGTGTGGTGCTGCTGGAGCACAGCGAGGTGGTGGGCAAAAAGATCGCCATCTCCGGCGGCGGGCGGTGCAACTTCACGAATCTCGGCGCGGGGCCGGACAACTACCTGTCGGCCAATCCTGATTTCTGCAAATCGGCGCTCGCGCGCTACACGCCGTGGGACTTCATCGCGCTCGTGGAAAAGCACCGCATCCCGTACCACGAGAAAAAGCTCGGCCAGCAGTTTTGCGATGGCAGCTCGCGGGCGATCATCGACCTGCTCCTCGGCGAATGCGCCGCCGCCGGCGTGGAAATCCGCAGCCGCTGCCACGTCACCGAAGTCCGCCGCAGCGACCGCTTTCACCTCGCCACCAGCACCGGCCCGCTCGACTGCGCCGCGCTCGTCATCGCCACCGGCGGCCTGTCCTTTGCCAAGCTCGGCGCGACCGATTTCGGCTACCGCATCGCGCGGCAGTTCGGGCTGCGGCTCACCGACATCCGCCCCGGTCTCGTCCCGCTCACCTTCACCGCGGGCGACCTGCCGCTGCACGAGCTGAGCGGCCTCTCCGTGCCTGTCGCCGCGCGCTGCGGGGCAGGGGAGTTTCGCGAAAACCTGCTCTTCACCCATCGCGGCCTCAGCGGCCCGGCGATCTTGCAAATCTCCTCCTACTGGCTCCCCGGCGAGACCATCCGCTTCGACCTCCTGCCGGGCGAAAAAGCGGACGCCATCCTCGCCCGCGCCCGCGCGCAAAACACCGACCTCCCCACCGCGCTCGCCCCCCACTGGCCGCGCCGTTTCGCCGAAGCCTGGTGCGCCCGCCACGCCCCCGCGAAAACCCCGCGCCACTACACCGCGCGCGAACTCGCCGACCTCGCCGCGCTCCTCCACGCGTGGCCCATGACTTTCGCCGGCACGGAGGGCTACCCCAAAGCCGAGGTCACCCTTGGCGGCGTGGACACGCGCGAGCTTTCGTCGAAAACGATGGAAGCGCGCAGCGTGCCCGGCCTGTTTTTCATCGGCGAAGTCGTGGACGTCACCGGCTGGCTCGGCGGCTACAATTTCCAATGGGCCTGGGCCTCCGGCCACGCTGCGGGGCAGGCGGTGTGAGCCCCGTGGCAATCGCAGCGCGCGCGCTCCCGCCTTGCCCGCCGGGCGCGCTTCGCCGATAGACTGCGCCGTGCTTTCTATCTCGACCTGCTGGAATTCCTCGCGCCACACCGATGGCGAAGCCATGTGCCGCGAACTGCTCGACCTGGGCTTCGACCGCATCGAACTCGGCCACGGCATCCGCCTTTCGCTCATGGACGGGGTGCTGAAAATGTACGAGGCCGGGAAGGTGAAATTTTCCAGCCTGCACAATTTCTGCCCCCTCCCCATCGAGATCACGCGGGCCTCGCCGGACTGCTACAAATTCTCCTCGCCCGACGCCCGCGAGCGCGACCGCGCGCTGAAGCATTCGTTCCAGACCATCGACTTTGCCGCGCGGCTTGGGGCGCAGTTCGTGGTGCTGCATCTCGGGCGCACGCCGCTGGAGGACTACACGGAAAAACTCCTCCGTCTCACCGAGGTCGGCCTCGGGACTTCGCGCGGTTTTGTGAAAGAGAAGCTCGAATGTGTGCGCAAGCGCGAGGCGCAGGCGCCGCCGTATTTCCAGCGCGCCCGCGAGATGCTCGCACGGGTCGCGGAGCATGCGGAGAAAAAGGGCGTGCAGCTCGGCGTGGAGAGCCGGCACAGTTTTGAGGAGATTCCGAGCGAGCGGGAGATGATCGAGGTGCTCAATGAATTCAACGTGCCGCACGTCGGCTACTGGCACGATTTCGGGCATGTGCAGGTGAAGCATAACCTCGGCTTTCTCGACCATGTGGAGTGGATGCAGACGATCGCGCCGCGGCTCATCGGCTGCCATCTGCATGACACGGCGTGGCCGGGGCACGACCACATGGCGCCGTTCACCGGCGATGTGGAGTACGAGAAGCTGCTCGCGTTTCTGCCGAAGGACACGCTGTTCGTTTTCGAGATGAGCCCGCGGCGGACGCGCGAGGAGATCGTGGAATCGCGCGACAAGTGGGTCGCGAAATTCGGCGCATAATCACACGCGCACCACGTCCCACACCGCTCCCGCGCCGCGCGCCAGTTCCAGCCACGCGAAGCTCGCGGGTGCGCCGCGGTTTGGGCGCGTGATGCAGCCGGGATTGAGAAAGCGCACGCCGCCGAGGACTTCATCGCGCGGCACATGCGTGTGGCCGTGCAGCAGCAGACCGAAGCCGGCGGGCGCGTGCCGCGGCGGGATGTGTTCTAGGCGGATGCGGAAACCTTCGCGCTCCAGGTCGAGCGTGAGCGGCCAGTCGGTGCCGGTGTCGCAATTGCCGCGGACGACGCACACGGGCGGGCCGGCGGCTTTGAGAAAATCGAGGATTACCGGCGAGCAAACATCGCCGAGATGCCAGATTTCATCCGCCTTCGCGACCAGCGCGATCACTTTTTCCGGCAGACGGTCGTGCGTATCGGCGAGGACGGCGATGCGCATGAACGCCGCGCGTTACTGCCCCTTTCGCGAGCCGTCCTGCACCATGAAGGAATTCTGGATCACGTCGCGCACGCGCTCCGGCGGACAGACTTTGTTCGTCTGGTAATCCACGTTTCCGTCCTTGCCGATGATGACGATATTGAAATCGTCCGTTGCCCCGTACGCCGTCGCGACCGCCGCGCCGTTGCTCGCCAAGACGAACGGAATATCCGACTCCACCGGCCCTGTGCCGTCGCCGAGCGCGGCGATGAAGACCACCTGTTTGCTGGCGAACTGCTCGTAGATTTCCTTGAGATACTTGACCTGCTTTTTGAAGGCGCGGTTCTTCGGCGTCTTCGCAATGAGCAGCACCACGGCCTGCCCGCGCAGACTCTTGAGCGACTGCGTTTTGCCCGGCCCCGGAAAGCCAAACTCGGGTGCGAGGCGGACGACGGCGGCGTGGCCCACGGCGAGCGTGGCGAGGAGAAATCCGGTGAGGAAAAGTTTGCGCATAATAGGCGTTAGACCTTCAGAATATCAGTTTCCTTGAGCGCCACGGCGTCGTCGATCTTCTTGCCAAACTGATCGGTGAATTTCTGCATTTCCTTTTCCAAACTGCCGAGCTGATCCTCCGAAATCGCACCGTCCTTCTGTGCTTTCTTGAGCCCGTCCATGCCCTCACGCCGCGTCGAGCGCACGCGCACCCGCGCCTCTTCAGCCATCTGCTTGATGCCTTTCACCAAATCCTTGCGCCGCTCCTCGGAGAGCGCGGGAATTGGCATGCGGATGATCTTTCCATCCACGATCGGATTGATGCCGACCTTCGATTCCTTGATCGCCCTTTCGATGTCCTTCGTCGTGCTCGCGTCGAACGGTTGGATGACGAGCAGCCGCGGCTCCGGCGTGGTGATGAGCGCGAGCTGCTTGAGTTTCATCTGCGCGCCATAGGCTTCCACGTCGATGTTTTCGACGAGTGCGGGCGAGGCCTTGCCCGTGCGGACGGAGGCAAATTCGTGCTGCAAATATTCAAAGCCCTTTTCCATCGCTGCCTCCGCATCGAGCATGATTTCATCGGGATCCATAAAGTCTTATTCGAGGGTGACGAGCGTTCCGACCTTCTCGCCGAGGACGACGCGGCGGATGTTGTCCGACTTCATCATGTCGAAAACGATGATCGGCATTTTGTTGTCGAGGCAGAGGCTGAAGGCCGTGGAATCCATGACGGAGAGCCGCTTCGCGAGCGCCTCGCTGAAAGTGATGCGGTCGTATTTTTTCGCCTTCGGGTCTTTGAAAGGGTCGGCGGTGTAGATGCCGTCCACCTTCGTGGCTTTCAAAATCACCTCCGCGCCGATTTCGTTCGCGCGCAGGGCGGCGGTGGTGTCGGTGGAAAAAAAGGGGTTTCCCGTGCCGGCGACGAAAATGACGATCTTGCCCTCGTCGAGATGATCCACGGCGCGGCGGCGGATGAATTTCTCCGCGACCGTGTCCATCGGGATCGCCGTCTGCACGCGCGTGGGCAGGCCCATTTGTTCGAGCGCGCTTTGCAGGGCGAGGCCGTTGATGACCGTGGCGAGCATACCCATGTAATCCGCGGTGGTGCGCTCCATGCCGCGGTGGCTGGCGCTCAGCCCGCGCCAGATATTGCCGCCGCCGATGACCACCGCGACCTGCACGCCGAGGTCATGCACCGCTTTGATCTGCGAGCAGACCTGCTGGACGATTTCCGGCGAGATATTGTCCGCGCTGCCCCGCGCCTTGAGCGCTTCGCCGCTGAGTTTGAGGACGATGCGCCGGTATTTCGGCTGCGGGGATTTCGCGGACTTGGCGCGTGTCTTGGGCTTGGGCATCGGGCGCAGATAGAACACGAACCGCGCGCGGCATGGGAAGGGAAATTCTCGCCGCAGCTACTTTGCCGCGACCTTCGCATCGGCCTCGGCAAACGCCTCCGCAAAATCCATCACGCACAGCGTCCCAAAGCCCGCATGCGGCCCGCCCGCGATGCCGACGCGGAGGAGGTCGCGGCTAAAAATATTCTGCCGGTGCCCGCGGTCCCGCACGCCGTCATCGACAATCAGCGAAACGACCACACCGCGCGCAGCGCGCTCGCCATACGAGATGTTTTCCGCCGCATGACCGCTCCATCGGCCAAAGCGCGCCATCCGTTTCCACGGCGTACTCCCGTCGCTGCCCGCATGCCCGCGCGTGCCAGAAGCGCCGAGATCCAGCACATGGCTGAGCGCGCTCGCATTCAGCCCATCGGAGCGCGTGAGCGGCGGCAGCGGGCGGACTTTTTCCAAAAAGCGCACCGCCTCGGCCACCGCACCCTCACCCGCCGTGAGGCGATGACTCGCGACGATCTGTGCATATTGCCGCGGTGCCGTGCGTGCGAGATTCAGCTCAGCCTGGACCTGTGCGGCGAAGTCGTCAGCACGAACGGAGATGGCGCAGAAAACCGAAACAATGAGAAATGTGATATTTTTCACACTTTCTGTTCTAGCAAGCTCGGTGCCATCCGCCGCAGATGGTGTCTCACGTTTGTCCGACCCGCGCCGGTGGCGAAAAGGAGGCCGTCAGCCCGCATGATAAATTTTCCATCTTTCCCTTGCAACCCGCGCGGCGGCGGGCTTCTTTCTCCTACGTTTTTCACCCCAGACGAGAAAGCGCCTTTCCGGCAAAACCGGAAAGGCGTTTTCATTTTCCCGCGGTTCCGCTCTTGAGGTCGCGCACCGTGCCCGCCAAGTTGCGCCGCATGAAGTTTCCCCGCCTGCTCCTGCTCCTCGCCGTGCTCGCCCTCGCCACCGGCTGCGCGTCGCGCCGTTTCACGAAACTCCGCGTGACCAACCACCGCGGCGGGATCACCGCCGAATGGGTGGCCCGCGGCTACATCCACCGCAGCGAGCAGGGCTACCGCATCACCGCCGTCGAGCGGCTGAGCGGCCCGCCGCATTCCATCCTCTCGCGGTATCCCGAAGGCTGGCACACCACCGTCGCCGGCCCCCACATCCTGCACTGGCGCTGCGGAAAGCCGTTCTGGCTTTACGAGCTGGAGGATCAGTGACCGCGCCCTCTTAGTTGCTCCGCCCCGCCGTCGGCTGGTAGTGCGCTGCGCCGCCGATGCGGCCGAAATCGATCCCGAAAACCACGAAGCCCTCGAAGTTCTGCGCGTCGCCATTCGTGCCCCACTGCGCCACGAAATCGAGGTGTGTGCGCGGCGTGGGCCGCCATTGGATGCTCGGGCCTATGAGGAACCGCCGCCGCGAGTCGCCCCGCCCGCCCGCCACGCTCTCGTCCTTGTATTGCGCCTCGATCCCCACGCCGAGTTTGCCGTCGATGACCGTGTAGCTGAGCCCGCCTTGGATCGCGAATTCCGTCGCCCGCTCCCCGCCGATCTCCTGCTCGAAAGCGCCGTTCAGCGCCCAGTGCAGCCGCGGCGTGATCGCATCGCCGAGCAGCAGCTTGAACTCGTACACGTCCGGCCCGTAGTGCGCATCGGCCAGCTTGTATTCCGCGTAGAGCGTCGGGTTCCCCGGGATTTTTCCCCAGTCGGCAAAAGCGAAGCGAAGTTCAAACGCGACGTTGTCGTGATGCGCACGGCGGCTCCCGTCGGCCACCCAGTTTTCGTAAATATCGAGCTGCATCCGGCCCGGCAGACCGATCTCGATCTCGTGCTGGAAAAGATTCTCGACCGTGTGATCGCGGTTCTGCCGCACGCGATACCACTGCTCATAGCCGACTTCCCACGGAGCCTTTTGGAGATAAACGCGCGTGGTCGTGAACCTCCGTTGCGAAGTCCACTCGGGGCGTCCGGTTTCATCCGCCGCCCGATTTTCCACGGGACCTGGCGCGGGCAAAAACCCTGCTGGCGGGAACGAAATCACGCCGAGTGAAGTCGCTGACGAAGTGACCGCTGGCAGCCGCGCGATTTCCGCATCGGCAGCGGAGGCGGAGGTGAAAGCGGCGAGCGTCAGGGCGAGAATGGGGAGCTTGGAATGGATCATGCAAATGGCGGCTGGGTGTGGCGCGGGCGCACCTAGCAGCCGATGTGCCGATGCTCCCCTTCGCGCTGCCAAAGCCCCGCCGAAAAATCCGCCGCCGCCCCTGAATCCTTTGTCCATCAGCCTTCCCGAGCACCCGCACTTTTCCAAAACGAAACCGCGCCGACCGCGCGATCGTGCCCGCGCACGTTTCCGCCGTGGACAAAACTTAACCTCGTTATTCCTTTCCACGGACACATTGTGTCCGCCGCCCCGCATGTCCCGACCCCGCGCCTCCACCCTCTGGCTCCGCCTCGCCGCGCCGTTTTTGCTCTTCGTCGTCGCGGGTTCCATCGGCATCGCGCTGTGGCTGCACGCGGCGGCGCGGCGCGAGTCGCAGACGGTTTTCGCCACGCTCGCGCGGACGAATGCGGACTTCATCCGCAGCGCCAAATTGCCGGCGAATGAGCGCGTCGCCGAATCCATCGGACGCGTGCTCGGCATGGACGTTTTTTTCCGCCAGACCGCGTGGGAAATGAGCCTCGGCGAAAGCGGCGCGACGAACGTGCAGCCGAGCCGCGAGCTCGTCCCCGCGCCCACCGGCCCGCTTGCGGAGCACGCGGGACTGCTCGGCGAACTCGTCGCCGGACAGGGCATCGTCAGCGCCGGCGCGGACTACGAGGCCATCGCGGTGCCGATGGACAAAGAGCGCAGCCTCATCGTCGTGCGCCGCGTGCAGCCGGCGATCGGCTTTTTGCTGAAGCCGGAAACGCTCCTCGTGCTCGCGGTCTTCTGGCTTTTTTCCGTCGGTCTCGCGTGGGCGCTGGCGCGCGGCATCGTGCGCCCGCTGCGCCTGCTCGCGCAGCGGCTCCCGCACATCCAGAGCGACGCCGAGGCCTCGCTCCCCGGCGCCGAGCGCCACGACGAAATCGGCCAGGTCGCGCGCGCCTATTTGGAAACCCGCGCGCAGCTCGGCGCGGAGCGCGCGCGCCGCGAGCAGGCCGAGCGCCTCGCGATCCTCGGCCGCATGGCCACGGGGCTCGCGCACGAGATTCACAATCCGCTTTCCGCCATCCGCATGCACGCCCAACTCATCGACTCCGCCACCTCTGGCGAGCAGGCCGCGGCGCTCCGCGACTCGCTGCCCGTGCTCCTCGGCGAGACCGCGAAGATCGAGGGGCTCGTCAACCAATGGATGTTCCTCGCGCGCCCCGCCCCGCCGCAAACCGCGCCCGCCGACCTCGGCGAAATCGTCGCCGGCGTCGTCCGCGCGCTCGGCCCGCAGGCCGCGCACGCGCGCGTGGAAATCGTCAACGACCTCCCGCCCGGCCTGCGCGCGCAGGTCGATGCGCGCCGTCTTTCGCAAGCCATCGGCAACATCGCCATGAACGCCATCCAAGCCATGCCCGGCGGCGGCGCGCTGACCATCACCGGCTGGCGCGGCGACAGCGTGCGTCTCGTTTTCCGCGACACCGGCGCGGGCTTTTCGCCCAAAGCGCTCGCGCAGCACGCCGAGCTTTTCTATTCCGAAAAAGAGGGCGGCATGGGCATCGGGCTGAGCGTCACCGCGGAGATTCTGAAAGCCCACCGCGGCGCGCTGCTCGTCGGCAACGGGCCGGATGGCGGCGCGGTGGTGACGGTGCAGTTGCCGTTGCTGGTGGAAAAATCCGAAATCCGAAATTCGAAGCCGAGCGAAGCGAGACGCCAAGGTGAAGTGGGGCAATCCGAAACAAGTTTCAAAAGTGTGTAAAGGAATGGGCAGAAACTCAAAAAAGAGAGCCCGTCATCCCGAGCGGAGTTCCGTACGGGCGCAGGCGGGACGGAACGCAGGCGAGGGACCCCGGCGGTTCGATTACGTGCTGCGCTTTACCGGACCGCCGAGGTCCCTCGACTCCGTTACACTCCGCTCGGGATGACACGCTTTTTTATTTTCCCATGAAACCCCTCCTCATCATCGAAGACGAACACGCCCTCGCCGCCGCCCTCGCCGCCGTCGCCCGCCGGCTCGGGCGCGAGGCCGTGCTCTGCTCCTCGGGCCAGCGCGGGCTGGATGAACTCGCGCGCGGCGAGTTCGCCCTCGCGGTGCTCGACATCGGCCTGCCGGACATGAGCGGCCTCGCGGTGCTGGAAAAAATGCGCGCCAGCACGCCCGACCTGCCCGCGCTCATCATCACCGCCCACGCCAATCTCGACAACGCGGTCGCCGCCAAAAAACTCGGCGCGGCGGCCTATCTCGTGAAGCCGCTCGATTTGCACGAGGTGCAGGAGACGCTCCGCCAGCTCCTCAGCACCGCGCCGCCCGCACCCGCACCACAGCACGATGCGCTCGCGCAGCTCGTCGGCTCCGCGCCCGCGATGCAGCGGACGTTTGTGGAAATCGCCCACGCCTGCGCGACCGATGCGCCCGTGCTCATCACCGGCCCGACCGGCACCGGCAAGACGCTCACCGCCCGCGTCATCCACGCGAACAGCGCGCGGCGCGCGGCACCTTTCGTCACGCTGCATTGCAGTGCGCTGCCGGAGACGCTGCTCGAGAGCGAGCTTTTCGGGCACGAGAAAAACTCCTTCACCGGCGCGGGCGCGGCGCGCGCCGGACACATCGAGCGCGCCCAGGGCGGCACGCTTTTCCTCGATGAAATCGCGGACATCTCACCCGCGATTCAGGCCAAGCTGCTGCGCTTCGTCGAGGAGCACGCCTTCACCCGCATCGGCGGACGCGAGGACCTGCGCGTCGATCTCCGACTCATCACCGCGACGAACAAAAACCTCCGCGACGAAGTCCGCGCGGGGCGTTTCCGCGAAGACCTCTACTACCGCCTCCACGTCCTCGAAATCGCCCTGCCCTCCCTCCGCGAACGCGCCGCCGACGTGCCCGCACTCGCCGCCTCCTTCCTCGCCACGCTCGCGCCCGACCGCCACGCCCAGCTTTCCCCCGCCGCCGCCGAACTGCTCCAGCGCCACGCCTGGCCCGGCAATGTGCGCGAACTCCGCAACGTCCTCGAACACGCCATCGCCGTCTCGAACGGCGGCGTGATTCTGCCGCAGCATTTGCCCCGCGAATTCCGCGAGACCGCCGCCGCGCCGGGCAGCCAGCCGCTCGAAACCGCACTCGCCGCGTGGCTCCAGGAAAAACTCCGCGCCGGCGCGAGCTACAAGGAAATGCACGACGAACTCGAAGCCCTCGCCCTCCGCCACCTCCTCGCGCACTTCGGCGGCAAGCCCACCATCCTCGCCCGCGAAACGAAAATGAACCGCGTCACCCTCCGCCGCAAAACCCGCCTCCTCGGCGAGCCGCCCGACGACGCGTGATGCGCGGCTCCGCGCGCCGCTGTAGGGGAAGCTGCCAGCTTCCCCTACGGCGCGTGCGGCCCGAGGAGGAAGTCCGAGACCTCGCGCCACCACGGCGCGGCGGGATCGAAATCGACGGTGTTGTGCGTCGCGCTCTCCTCGACCCACAGCCGCTTTGGGCCGGCGTAGCCGTTGTAAAGCACGCGGCCTTGCGCGGCGGTCACGACTTCATCGCGGCCCGCGATTAGCATCGCCAGTGGGCCGTGGTATGCGCGCAGCGCCTCCACATTGTCCCAGCGGTCGTGGAGCAGGAGCTTCACGGGCAGAAAGGGAAATTGGCGCGCGCCGACATCCGCGAGGCGTGCGTAGGGCGTGAGGAGGAAAACGCCGCGCACCTGCTCCGGGTGCCGCCCGGCGAGCGCGCTCGCGAGCCCGCTGCCGAGCGATTCACCGGCGAGGAAAACCGGGCGCGAGTCCGCCTGCGCGAGTGCCGCGAGGGCGCTGTCTCCGGCGGCGATGAAGGACTGCTCGCTGACCTCGCCGGGCCGCGCGCCGTAGCCGGGATATTCAAAAAGCCAGACCTCCCACAGGCCGCCGCGGTCGAGCTTTTCAAAGCCGCGAAGGTAATGCCGCCGGTGGAGCGCGTAGCCGGTGTTGCCGTCGAAGACCACGAGGCGGTTCGCCGCGCGCGATTCATGATGCGCGCTTTTCCAGCCGATGATCGCGCCGCCCGCATCGCGCCACGGTTCGCAGCCGAGCGCCCGCGCCTCCTCGATCATCGCCGCTTCGGTGCGATGGATCGGATGATAAATGAGCAGCCGCTGCGCGCAGCCCACGAGCAGGAGAAGCAGCACGTAGATGAGCGCCACCGAGCGGGCCGTTCGGAGCAGCGTCCGCTTCATTTTCTCGCGAGGCGTTCGGGGCTGGGCATCGCGGGGACGGTGCGCTAGGCGTGGGGTTTCGCCAAACCTTTCCCATGCACCTCTCCCCGCGCTTCCTCACTCCACTCCTCGCCGCCGCGCTGCTCGCGCCCGCCTTTTCCGCCGACCCGCCGAAGCCGCCCGACCCGCTCTACGAGACGCGCGCGGAGCATGACCGCAACGGCATCGGCAAGTTTTTCATGGGCCGCGAAATCGCGCACGTCATGGGGCATCAGGCCGCGGACTGGCTGGAGCGGCCCGAGCGCGAGGAGGAGGAGCGCACGGACCTGCTCATCGAGGCGCTGAAATTCCGCGACGGCGAAGTCGTCGCCGACATCGGCTGCGGCTCGGGCTTCATCAGCCGGAAGATCGCGAAAAAGATCGGCGAGACTGGCGTGATCTATGGCGTGGAGATTCAGCAGGAAATGCTCGACCTGCTGATGAAGCGGATGGCGATGTTTCGCATCGCCACGGTGAAGCCGGTGCTCGGCACGACCACCGATCCGAAGCTGCCGCCCGCCTCGTGCGACACGCAGATCATGGTCGATGTCTATCACGAGTTCGATTTCCCGTACGAGATGATCGAAAACATGATCGCCGGGCTGAAACCGGGCGGGCGCATCGTCTTCGTCGAGTATCGGAAGGAAGACCCGCAGGTGCCGATCAAGGAAGTCCACAAGATGAGCATTGAGCAGGTGAAAAAGGAAATGACCGCGCATCCGGCGCTGGAGTTTGCCGAAGCCATCGAGACGCTGCCGCGGCAGCACATTATTGTTTTCAAAAAGAAGTGAGGAGTAACATGAGTTATAAGCCGTGGCTAAGTCGTGCATTAACCAGTTAGGCGACTCGCGAAGCTAATTCCAGAAGCTGATGAATCCAACAAACCCTAGGCTCAACTTTGAAGTGCAACATTGGTTAGTGGCGAAGGAAGCATTCATTGGGGGGGTTTGTATTCATGTCTTTTTCTTGGTCGTGTATTTAGTTCTTCGGCGATCAGGTCGCATTTGCTTTGAGTTACTCCCTTCATGGTCCGGCCTTTGGGGAGATACTGCCGGATCAGTCCGTTGGTGTTCTCGTTGGTCCCTCGCTCCCAGCTATGGTGCGGCGTCGCGAAGTAGAACTTCACTGCGCTGACCGCTTCGACCTGCGCATACCAATGAAACTCCGTTCCGTTGTCCGCCGTGATCGTTTTCACCCGACCCGGGTGCCGCGCCAGCAGTTCGAGCAGCGCACGGTTGGCTTCCGCCGCCATCTCTCCGCTCCACGCCAGGTGCTAGGACACCTGCTCGGGACTCCATTCCTCCCGCAACAATTCCTCCACCCGCGCCCATTCCGCACGCCCAAACTGGCTGTTGCGCCTCGACCGGTAACGCCGCGCGTGCGCCCGCTGATGGGCGTGCCCCGAACGATACCATCCATCGTGCAGGGCCGCGTTGCGCTGCAGCTCCCGCCCCATCGTGCTCCGATGGCGCCCAAGCTCCCCCGACTTAGTCTGTGAATTCGCTCTCTCTCCGGCCTACGAGGGTGGAACGGGCGCGGGAGTGCTTGGCTCCGAAGGCTTCTGCGGAGCCGAGCGCTCCCACGCCCGGATTTATTTCACCGCAGCGTCCCGCTTCCGCCGGGATAGAAATCCGAGTGCGCCGATGAGCAGCAGCGCCGCCGAGCCGGGCTCGGGAACCACGGCCAGGCCTTCGCCAAACGCCACGCCTTTGTCCCCCTCGCCGGCAAACGGCAGACCGTTGCCAAATGTGACCTCCACGCCGTCGGCGATGGTCAGTGCGCCGAGCTTCTGGCTGGCGTTGAAGTTGACCCGCGCATTCGCGTTGACCGTGGAGGTGCCGGTGCCGAGCGCGGTGTTCACGTTGGTCACGCTGGTCGCGCCGCCGTTCGCGGTCAGGTTGGCGTAGGTCTGGGTGCCGGCGAGGGTGAGCGTGCCGCCGCCGGTTTTGGTGAGGGCGGTGCCGCTGATGCTGCTGCCGGCGGCGAGGGTGACGGTCTGGCCATTGGTGTCGATCTGCCCGCCGCCCGTGCCGAGGGTGAAGGCGCGGGTGGTGCTCACCGCCGCGAAGGCCTGGAGCGTCGCGTTGGTATCGATGGTCACGCCGCCGGCGACCGCACCGAGCGCGGCGTCGTCAGTGATGGCGACGATGCCGCCGTGGATCGCGGTGCCGCCGGTGTAGGTGCTGGCCCCGAGGAGGAAGAGCGTGCCCCCGCCCGTTTTGCTCAGCGCAAAGGCCCCACCCACGGCTCCGCCGATGGTCGTCGGGGCGGTCGTCGCATTGATGGTCGCCGCGCCGGTCAGCGTGGCCGCGCTAAAGCGCACGCCGTAGCCGTTGGCTCCGGTGGTGGTGAGGGTTTGCGCGCCGATGCTCAGGCTGCCGAGCAGGACGGTGTTGGCGGTATTGACGGCTCCCGCGCGATCCACATCCACGGTGCCGCCGCCGGCCCCCACGGTCACACTGCTGCCATAGCTGATGAAGCCTCCGCTGCTGTTGCCGTCGTCGCGCACCTGGAGGGTGCCGCCGGTGAGGTTGAGCACGCTGGAGCCGAGCGTATTACCGGTGGTGGCCGGGGCGCTGCGGAGGATCTGCGCATTCAGCACGTTAATGGTGCCGTTGTAATCGGTGAACGTATTGCTCAGCGCGAGAAATTTGCCGCCGCCATTGCCGCCGCCGTTGCCGCCGGTGTCGTTGCCATTGAGCGTGAGGCTGGCGCTGCCGGTGAGTTTCCCGGTGATGGTGATGGACTGGGAGTCGGCGGGCGTGGTGTTGCTTTTTAGATTGACGTTCGAGGCGGCGGTGATCGTCACCGGCCCGCTATAGACCGCGAGGTCGCCGTTGCGCGTCCCGAGAGCCCCGCCGGCGAGTGTGATGACGCTGGTATTCGTCAGTGCGCTCCCGCCCGCCACGACAAGGATACCCGCTGGATTGACCGTGACCGTGCCCGCCCCGAGCCCGCTGACGGCGGAGACTTCGAGCGACCCGCCGCTGACGATCCAGTTGCTGCTCAGCGTGGCCTGCGCCGCCGAGATGCGGAGCGTGCCCGCGCCGGTTTTCGTGAGCGTGCTCCCCGCCCCGCCCACGAGCTTGCCGGCCATGGCGATGGCGACGCCATTCGCCTGCACGGCATCGGTGACGGCGATGCCGCCGCCGGTCACGCTGATGTTGACCGTGTGCGTTTTCGTCGCGTCGATGAAGGTCACGGGCGACGTGTTGGTGAACTCCAGGGTGCCTCCATTGAGGGTGAAGCTCTGCGTATTGGCGCCGAGCGCCGTGTCGGTGATGACGCTCACTTTTCCCGCCGTGATGAGGAGGCCGCCCGTGGCCGTGCCGGAGGAGCCGGTGAGCATCAAAGTGCCGGTGCCGCTCTTCGTGAGCGCGCCCGAGCCGTCGAGGCCTGCCGCGCTGAAATCGGTGTCGGTCCGCACGGTCGCACCGCCGGTGAGGGTCGAGATTTGCCCGCCGAAAGTCTGCGCGACGGTGGTCGTTTTCAAAGTCGCCGCGCCGCTCAGCACGATCGGCCCGGCGGTGCCGAGCGCATCGGTGACTCGCGTCTCGACCGTGCCGCCGGTGATCGTACGGGAGGCAAAGGCATTCGCGCTCGTGAGCACGAGCGTGCCGGCGTTGGCTTTCGTCAGCCCCAAGGTCGTCGTGATCGCCCCCGCGCCACCAATCGTATAGGTGCCAGACGAATTGCTGACCGTCATGCCCCCGACCGTCACGCCGCCCACCGGCACATTGATGCTCGCCGTGCCATTTTGAGAAAAAGCGACGAGGTCGTTCGTGACGGCGGCGGCGGGCGTGGCGCTGTCGAGCCAGTAGTTGCCACCGGTCGTGGTGAAGGTGCCATTGGGCGCGCCGCCCACGGTATGGGCCAGATTGTAGATCAGACTCCGGCCAAACGGGGTGAGGCTGACGTTGTCGAGCGTAAAGCCGGCGTCCGGTGCCGACGGTCCGTTATCATCCACCCAGAGGAGATAAAGCGTACTGCCGCTGGTCCAGGTGCCGAGATTCAATGATCCGCTGAGCACCTGCGCCGGCGTATTGTCGGCGAGGTTGAAAGCGGTGGCATTCGTCCACGAACTCGCCGCACCGGTAAGGCTGAAATACACCCGGTGCCCCCAGAGGCCGGGACTTTCCGCCAGCGAGGCATTGATGCCGAAGTTATAGGAAAGGGCGAGAGTCGAAACGGTGCCGCCGGTGTTGTTTTGCAGCGTCGCCATCAACTCGGTGAACCTCACTCCGGTGGGCCGGGTCAGAATGTTCAGCGCCACAGAATCGAAAGACGCCAGGGCATTCGCCGCAGGCGCTCCTCCAGGGCTGAGCAGTTGGCTCGTGATCCCGCCCGCGGTCAGCGCGGCGACCGCGGTATCCAGCGCTGCCGCTGTGGTGATGTCGGCAGACGCACCGATTGTCGAGGCCGTGGACCAATCCGCCGCCGCGGGGAGCACATCGAAAGTCACCACCGTGCCGCCGCCGACGATAGAGATCGCGGCCGGTGCAGATGTGGGAGCGATGACGAGTGCCGCGAGGAGCGAGGCAGCACCGGAGGCGCAGATGTAGCGGGCCGTGCGCAGGCCGGAGGGAAATAGACGGTTCATAATATGGGGGGACTTTTTGAAGCGATTAGCAGTGGAATACGAATGGTATGAACCGTCAATTCCCATTGTCACAAAAGCATCATTTCGCCGCCCTCCCCGCACGACCCGGCCCCGTCAGCCAAAGCCAGAAATCTTAATCTTAATCTTAATCCTTCATCCCACCCGAGCGATGATGATGGGGAGTAAGATTAGGATTAAGATTAAGATTAAGATTAGGAACCGGAGTTCCGGTTCCGCCCTCTAACTCCGCCTGCGGCGGCCCAGCAGGCCCAGCGCGCCGACGAGCAGCAGCCCCGCCGAGCCAGGCTCGGGAACCGCGGCCGTACCCCCGCCAAACGCCGCGCCTTTATCCGGCCCGCCGTCAAACGGCAGCCCGTTGCCGAACGTGACTTCCACTCCGTCCGCGATAGTCAGAGCCGCCAGCGTCTGGCTGGTGTTGATGTTCACCGCCGCGTTGGCGTTGATCGTGGAAGTGCCCGTCCCCAGCGCGCTGTTCACGTTCGTCACGCCGCCGTTGGCGTTGAGCGTGGCGTAAGTCTGCGCGCCCGCGAGCGTCAGCACACCCGCGCCGATTTTCGTCAGCACCGTGCCCGTCACCGTGCTGCCCGCGGCGAGGGTCACGGCGTTGCCATTCGTGTCGATCTTCCCGCCAAGCACTCCGCCGAGGGCGAAGCTGCGGGTGCCCGTGCTCAGCGCGCCACCGGCTTGCAGCACCGCGCCGTTGACCATCGCCACGCCGGCCCCGGCATCGCCGAGCGCGGTGTCGGCATTCACATTGAGCGTCCCGCCGGTGAGCAGCGTCGGCCCGGTGTAGGTGTTGACCGCGGTGAGCGTGAGCGTCCCGGCACCGCTCTTGAACAGACCGCCATCCAGCGACGCCCCGAGCGCCGGGTCGTGGAGGAGCGGCTGCGCGATGGTGACATCGAAGCCGTTGGTGTCGATCTTCGCCCCGCCCGCCTGCACGTTGGCCGTGAGGCCCGTGAGGACCGGCAGGAAGGTGGCGCTCGTGGCCCCCGCGCGAATGGTGCCGCCGTTCAAATTCAGCGTGGAGAGCTGCGCCCCGCCGATATTGGTTTTGAAAAATGCGCCGGTGGTGAGCGTGCCGCCGTTGAGATTGACGGTGGTCTGGTTCGTCCCGGCAGAGCTGGCATTGAGGTCGAGGCCAAAACTCGCCGTGTTGAAAGCCCCGCTGTCCTGGAGGGTCAGCGTGATGCTCGGGTTCGCCTGTCCGCCGCCAAAGCCGACCCCGTTGCCAAAGTTCAGGATGGCGTTGTCTTTCACCGTCACATTGATGGCTTGGTTCGAGCGTCCGACCGTCAAGCCCGACGGGGTGGTAAAGGAGGCGTTGCTGGCAAAGATCAGATTGCCGCGCGTGAAGAAAACCACGCTGGTCGCGATCCCCACATTGCTCGTGCCGGTCAGGGTCAGCGAGGCGCCCGCGCCGGAGATGCCGAGGCGGAAATTGCTGGCGTTGTTGGAGAGACTGAGGGAGCCGGTGAGGGTGGCCGCCGCCCCGGCGTCGGGGACATCCAGGAACTCGTTCGCGCCGGTCTGCTCGCCGATGTTATTGGCGAGGGTGACGCCGTTGCCGAGTTGGAGGCCACCGGGGTTGACGACGGTGACATTGCCGGTGCCGAGCGCGCCGGAGGTGATTACTTTCACCGCCCCGGCTCCGTTCGGAATGGTCGTGCCGCCGGAGTAGGTGCTCATCCCGCCGAGGGTCAGCACGCCCGTGCCGTTTTTGATCACCGAACCGACGCCGCTCAGCGCCCCGTAGTAGGCGGTGGCGGTGCTATTGCCGCCCACCGTGAGCGCGACTCCGCCGGTGAAAATGTTTTCGAGATTCACCGGCTGGCTGCCCTGCAGTCCCCCGAGCGTGGCCGCGGCGAGGGTGCCGAAGCTCAGGCTGCCGAGCAGGCTGTAGTCCAGCGTGCTGCCCTGCAGCGCGAGCGCGTGGTTCAATTGCAGGGTGCCGCCGTGGATGCTCGTCAGCCCGGTGAAAGTGTTCGCGCCGCCGAGGATCCACAGGCCGGCGTCCCGCTTGGCCAGGGCGGTCGCGCCGGTGCCGTTGTTGCCGATCACCGGGGTGAAAGTATTGGCGTCGAGACTGGTTCCGCGGAGCGTGAAAATGCGGGCGGCATTGGTGCCGGAGAGCACGAGCGCGCCGGGATTGGTGAAGGAAAGGGCGGCGGTCCCGGAGGCGTCGAGCGTCGCGCCGCTCGTGTCGATGGTGAAGAGGCGGTCGGTGGAGGAACCCACCCCGGTGTAGGCGAGGGTGGACGCATTCAGGACGAGATGGCTCGCGGCATTGGACGACTGGCCGAGGTTGCTCGGGACCCCGCCGTTTTGCAAATCGGTGACGCCCAGCGTGCCCGCGCTGACGGTCGTCGCCCCGCCGTAGCTGTTCGTGCCGGAGAGGATCAAGGTGCCGCTGCCCACTTTGGTGAGCGCGCCATTGGCGCTGGTGTCGCTGATGACCCCGCCGAGCGTCAGGTTGTTGCCGTTGGTATCGATGGTCGCGGTGACGCCGCTGCCGAGCACGGCGGCATTGGCCGGGGCGAGAGCGGCCGCGCCCGCGCGCAGCGTGCTGCTGCCAGTGAAAGCGACGGCCCCGGCTCCGAGCGCGGAGTTCCCGCCGATTTCGAGCACCCCGTTTTGCACCGAAGTCGAGGGCTGCGTATTCGTGCCGGAAAGGATCAGCGTGCCGGGGCCGCTTTTGGTGAGGACACCCGCGCCGTCGATGTTCCCGCTCACCGCGAGCGCCGCCCCGCCATTGACCGTGGCGGTGGTGCTGCTCGCGAGGGTCACCGGCGCGGTGATCGCGTGGCTGCCGGTCAGGACGTTCACGTCGGCGGGACTCGCGCCGTTGCTGAGGATGATCTTGCCGGTTGTGACCTGGGCGATGGTGTAGCCAAAGCTGGCGTTGTCGAATTGCAGCGTGCCCACGGTGCGGTCGCCATTGAGGTCCACCGTGCTCGGCGCGCCGATGGCCCCGAAGAAGTTCGCCGAGTCGCCCAACGCGCCGGGCACGCCCGCGCTCCAGAAGCCCGCATTGCCCCACACGCCGCCGGTCGCATTGCTCCACGCCGAGATGGTCGCGCTCGCGCCGATGGTCAGCGCGATGAAGCCGGGATTCACGGTCGAGCTGAAGCCATAGGTGAGGCCCGTCTGGGGATTGAGAATGTGCGGATTGCCGCCGCTGATGGTGGTCCAGGTGGCATCCAGGCCGAGGCCGCCGATCGCACCCGTGTACTGGATCAGATTGTAAGTCCCGATGCCCGTCCACTTGTTCGTGGTGTTTTCGACGTAGAGGTTGAAGCCGGCGGAGTTGAGCGTGAGCCCGCCCAAATCCGAGATGACGAGTTTGTCGTTCAGCGGCGTGTTGTTGAACTCGAAATCGAGCACCGCGCCGGTGCTGATCGTGGCACTGCCGAGCGTGAGCGTGCCCACGCTCGCGCCGGGGTCGAGCATGCCGCCGCTGCTGACCGTGACTGCGCCGCTGATCGTGCCCGTGCCGCCGAGCGTGCCGCCGGTGGCGACCGCGACCGCGCCGCTGCCGGTGCCAGAGCCCGAGGTGTTTTGCACGCTGAGCACCCCGTTGGCGATGCTCGTGCCGCCGGAATAGGTATTCGCCGCGTTGATGATCCAGCGGCCCGCGCCAGTCTTGGAAAGCGTCGTCGCCCCGAGGCCGTTGTCGCCGAGGGTCGCGGCCAGCGTGTTTGCGCCGGTATTAGTCCCCGTCAAAGTAAACGTCCGCGCGGTATCGGTGCCGCTCAGGACAGTCGCAAAGGTGCTGGTGAAATTGACCGCCCCCGTGCCCGAGGCTTCCAGAGCCGCGCCGCCCGTCCCCACGGTGAAGGCGCGGTCGGTGCCCGCCGCCGCGCCGGTGTAGCGCAGGGTGCCGCCGTTGATTACGAGGTTCGCCGCCACATTCGACGAAGCCCCGATGCTGCTCGCCACGGCACCGTTGGCGAGCGTGTTCGCGCTGAGCAAACCGCCGCCGATGGCGGTCGAGCCGGTGTAGCCGTTCAAACCCGCCAGCGCCCAGGTGCCCGCGCCCGTCTTGGTCACATTCGTCACGCCCGTGCCGCTGTCGCCGAGCGTGGGCGCGATGGTGTTGTTCCCGGTATTCGTGCCCTTCAGGGCGAGCGTGCGCGCGGTATTGGCCGTGGGCAAAACGAGCGCGCCCGCGTTGCTGAACGAAAGCGCCCCCGCGCCCGACGCGTCGAGGCTCGCGCCGCCGCCCACACCGATCGTGAAAAGCCGGTCGGAACTGTTCCCTCCCCCGCTGTATTTGAGCGTCGCCCCGTTGTTGATGATGAGGCTGCCCGCGGCATTGGAACTCTGCCCGATGCTGCTCACGGCCAGACCGTTCGCGACCGTGAAAACCTCGAGCGTGCCCGCGTCCACCCGCGTGGGGCCGTTGTAGGCAGAAGCGCCGCCACTCAGCGTCAGCGTGCCGCTGCCCTGCTTGAGAATGTCCGTCAGCGCCCCGGCGGTCAGCTCGACGATCGCGCCTGCGAATGTTGAATCGACGTTCTTCGAGCCGATGAGGAAATTCGTCACACGACCTGCAATCGGTCCGCCGCGCAGAAAAGCCGAACTTACGCCCGACAGCGCGCCGATGGAAACATTGGTCCCCGCGTAAGCAACCCCCGTATTCGCCTGGTTCGGCACGAAGTAAGTGTTCGCGTTCGTCCCCAGATTCAGCGTCGCGCCGACCCACCCGTTGTAGTTGTTCTGCCGGAAGTCCGAGACCCCAGCGTCGCCGGACGTGACATTGATCGTCCCGGTGAACGCGCTCCAGTTGCCATCGAACTGCGAGCGGACAAAATGCGTGATCACGTTCAACGTGCCGCTGCCCGTCAGCGTCCCGCTCGCGGAACTCCGGCCTGACATCTCGAGAGTGCCCGTCGTGTTCACGATCAGGTTGTTCACCAGAAACCCTGCGCTCGTGCCGCCCGTGGTGTTGAAAATTTTGAAATAGCCGCCGTCGAACGTCAGCGTGTTCGCCGCCACTGCCGAACCGAAAACCGTGAGGTTGGCGTTGGCGACATTCGTCGTCTCGAGGCGCCCGGTCAGCGTGGTGCCGCCCGTGTAGGTGTGGCCGACCGCGCCCGTCATCAGGATCGTCGCCGGGCCGGCATAGGTCAGGCCGTTCGTCCCGGCCAGGATCGCGCTGATCGTCAGCGTGCTGCCGGTGCCGAGCTGGCCGGCGGTGATCGTCGGCGCGGCCCCGCTCATGGTCAGGACGTTCGCCGCGCTGCCGTTGTTATCCAGCGTCCAGTTGGCCGCCGTGGCCGTGCCGGTGTCGCCGAAAGTCAGCTTCCCAATCGTGCGCGCCGAATCGAGATGGATGAGGCTCGCCGCGGTGATGTCCACCGTGTTGAAAAACGCGGTGCTGCCAGCGCCGTCGGCAATGATGCCGCCGCTCCACGCGAGGGGATCGCTCCAAACGTCCGTCGCGCTGCCCGCACTGAGGAAAGTCCATGTCCCGTCCGCCGCGGTCGCACTTCCGGGATGCAGAGCGGCAAAGAGCGCGATGGACGCCGCGCAGATGAGTGGCGTGCGGCGGCGGACAGCGGTGGGGCGGTTCGCGGGTGCGGGGAAATGTTTCATAAGGGAGGTGTTTTTCGGGGAGGCGGCGACTCTGGGCAGCGCGGCAAAAAAAAATTAGCGGCAACACTTGGCCGCGCCATAACTCAAACGGGTTAATTCCCTTCGCCCGCTAAAGCCCATTGATCCGAGGTTGTGCGTTTTCCGCCGCTCTGCTGTCATGCGCGGGCGTCGCATGAATCTTCCTCCCGCCCTCCGCGCTTTGCTCCCGCTTGTCATCGGGCTGGTGGTCGGCGGCGTGGGCGTGTCGCTTTTCATGGAAAGCATGCCGGGGAAAGAGGGCTCGCCGCAGGAACGAGCGGACAAGCTCGACCGCGAACTGAAGCGCGCGCAGAACCGCATCGCGGCGCTGGAAGCGGCGGAGGCGCAGACTCCGCGCGCCGGGCATGCGCGGGAGGACGTGGGGTCGCTGAAAGAGGGCGCGCGGCGGATTGTGGAGGACATTCGCGAAGGCCGTCCGGTGAGCCCGGACGAGATTTTCCGCGCGAGCCAGCCGCTGATGCGGGATCTCGCGCCGCTTTTTGACCGGATGCGGGTGAAGCAGCAGCGGCAGTTGATCGATAGCATGACGGGCGAACTGGCGCGCAAATACGGGCTGACGCCAGAAAATCAGCAGGCGCTCAAGCAATGGTTCGACGCGAAATCGAACGAGGAGGCGAAGCGCTGGACCGAGATGCTCGGCAAAGACGGCACGCGGCTCGAAGACGTGATGCGCGCCTCGCGCGACGTGCGCCCGGACGAGGGGCTGGACGCGTTCATGCCCACGATTTTGAGCGGGGAAAAACTCACCGCTTTCCAGACCGAGCGCATGGGCGAGCGCGTGCAGCGCGTGGAGCACGAGGCGGACGCGATGGTGCAGCGGCTCGATGGCATCGTCACGCTGAGCGAGGCGCAGCGCGACCAGGTCTTCGGGATCATGGCGCGCGGCTCGAAGGAATATGCGCCGACGATGGTGCTCGACGGCGCGCACGGGCCCATCCCCCCGACGCCCGCGGGCGACCGGAATGCGGCGATGCTCGCGGTTTTGAACCCCGACCAGCGGGCCGCCTACGAGGTGGAAAAGCAGCGCCGGCGCGAGGCGGCGACGAAGGACATGGAGGCGGTGGGCCTGACCCTGCCGACGAACTGGGAGATGCTGGAATTTTCGCCATGACCCGCGCGGAGAGCCCGGCTCCGCCGGCCATCGACATCCGCTGGCTGCGTGTGGACTACGGGGATTTCGTGGCGGTGGACGACCTCACGCTGCGCGTGCCGGCGGGCGAGGTCTTCGGGCTGGTGGGCCCAAACGGCGCGGGCAAGACGAGCACTTTCCGCGTGCTGACGACGCTGATGGAGCCGACTTACGGCGAGGTTTTTCTCGATGGCGTGGATGCGTTTGAGGACATCGAAAGCGCGCGGCGGATCATCGGCTACATGCCGGACCTCGCGCCGGTGCCGGCGGATTTGAAAGTGGGGGAGTTTCTCGAATTTCACGCCGCCGCCTACGGGCTGGGCACGCGGGCGCAGCGCCGCGACCGCGTGGCGGAGTGTCTCGCGGAAGTCGCGCTGACCGAGCAGCGCGGCAAATGGTGCAAGGAGCTTTCGCGCGGCCAGACGCAGCGCGTGGTGCTCGCCAAGACGCTGCTCCACCGCCCGCGCGTGCTCATTCTCGACGAGCCGGCGAGCGGGCTCGATCCGCTGGCGCGGCGCGATTTGCGGAGCACGCTGCGCAAGCTCGCGCAGGCGGGCACGACGGTTTTTGTCAGCTCCCACATCCTCAGCGAGCTGGCCGAAATGTGCTCCTCGCTCTGCGTGATGAACCGCGGCCGCCTGCTCGCCTCCGGCACCGTGGACGAAGTCCGCCACCAACTCGGCAGCACCGAGCGCGTGCTCACGGCCACGCTGCTCGGCCGCCACGAGGAGGCCGGTGAATGGCTCGCCGCGCAACCCGCGGTGCATGAGCTGCGCATCGTCGGCGCGCAGGTGGTCTTCGGTTTCAAGGGCTGCGACGAGGCGCAGGCCGACCTGATGGACGGGCTCATCCGGCTCGGCATCCGCGTGCGGGCGTTTGAGGAAAAGCGCTCGTCGTTCGAGGACATCCTCGTGGAAGTCGCCGAAACCAACCGCCGCCCATGAGCACCGCATCACCGACCCGGCACGCCGCGTGGAAACCGTGGGGCAATCCCATTTTCCGCCGCTACTGCCGCTCGCGCCTGCGCCCGCGCGGCCTCGGGATTTTCCTCCTCATCGTGGTGCTCGTCGCCGGGTTCATCGTGGCGCTGGTGCATTCCATTGGCTTGCGCAACCACGAGACGCCCGCGGACGCGGCGCGCATGGGCATCATCCCGCTGCTCGTTTTGCAGGGGCTCATCCTTTTCGTCCTCGGCACCGCGCAGGTCGCGGGCGGCATGGTGGCTGAACGCGATGAAGGCGTGATCGACTACCAGCGGCTGATCCCGATGTCGCCGCTGGCGAAAGTGCTCGGCTATCTCTTCGGCCTGCCGGTGCGCGAGTACGTGCTGTTTTTCGCCACGCTGCCGTTCACCGCGTGGTCTCTCTGGCGCGGGGAGGTCGCGTGGGGCGTGTGGCTGCCGCTCTACGGCGTCGTCCTTTCCTCCACGCTGCTCTACCATTTCACCGGGCTGCTCACCGGCACCGTGGTGAAAAACCGCCGCTGGGCTTTCCTCGTCTCCATCGGCCTCGTCTTCTGCCTCTACACGGTCATTCCACAGATGGCGAAATTCGGCCTCGTGTTTTTCAAATACCTCACGATCACGCCCGTCTTCGAGGAAAGTCTGCCCGGCATTTTGCCGCGGTCCGTCGGCGCTTTCGTGACCGCTGTAAACCGGCTGATTCCGACGGTGAAATTCTTCAATCTCGATTTCTCCGAGGCGGTCTTTACGTGGTTTTCGCAAGGCGGGCTGATCCTCACTTTCGTCATCATGCTCTGCCGGAAATGGCGGTGGAGTGAGTCGCATCTGCTCGGCAAAATCTGGTCCGTCGGGTTCTTCGTGTGGATCCAAATTCTCCTGCTCGGCAATGCCCTGCCGCTGATCGAGCCGGGCAATCTTTTTCCGTCGCGCGCCTTCACGCGGATGGTCCAGTTGCTGCCGGATTGGAAGCCGAATGCGATGGAGGCGGTGACGATGTCGGGGCTCTACGGGCTGGTCACGCTGCTGCTCATTTTCGTACTGGCCGGGATCATCACGCCCACGGCGGATCATCAGCTCCGCGGCTGGCGGCGAGCGCGGAAAAAGGGCGCGTCTGCGCTGCCGCATCTCGCGGATGCGGCGACGGCGTTTTGGTTCGTGCTGCTCATGGCGCTCGCCGGGGCGGCGGGCTGGTTTCTGTTCACGCGCGCGCTCGTCGAGTCGCGGTGGTTTCCCGGCCATGCGGTGCCGCTGCGGGTGCTCGGTTTTTTCGCGGCGGTGCTGCTCACGGGCGGCCTTGGGTTTCAGACTTTGCTCGAGGGCAAAGGCGGGCGCGCGGTCGGCCTCGCCACGATTTTCGCCGGCGTGGTGCCGGTCATGGCGGGCACGGTGCTCGGGTCGATCAGCGACCGGATGATTCCGCTGGCTTCGTGGCTCGTCGGGATTTCACCGGTGAGCATGCCCTTCTACGCCGCAGGCACGCTGCTCTCGCTCGCCGAACTCCCGCCGCAAACCGCGCGCGCCGTGCCGCGCGCGTTTTATTTCTGGCTGCTCGTGGCGGCGCTGGTCACAGGCTGGCTCATCGTCCGGCTCTGGGCCGCGCGAAAGGCGATGGCCGCGCGTGTCCTCGCCGCACCCGCGGAGCTCGAGCGCCCGATTCCGTAACGCCCGCGCAAAGCAGCTTGGATTTTTTCACCGTCTTTTAGGGGGTGTAGCGAAATTCCAAAAAGACGTGTCATCCTGAGCGGAGTTTCGCCGTGGAAAAGTGGGGGCGAAACGGAGTCGAAGGACCCCGGCGGTTCGACAATGTTCGGCGCGTGAACGAACCGCCGGGGTCCTTCGACTGCGCTGCGCCCACCTTTCCGCCTCCGCTCCGCTCAGGATGACACGTCTTTTTGAATTTCGGTCCACCCTCTTAGTCCAAACACCCGCGGACTTTGGGCGAAAGCCCACGCTATTTTCTGCGCCGCCGCGCGAGGAGGCCGAGCGCGCCGACCATGAGCAGTCCGAGCGAACCAGGCTCCGGCACAAGCGCGGGTGCGCCGCTGAATTTCACCGGCTCATCGGCGAACGGCAGGCCGTCGCCGAAGTTCACTTCCACGCCGTCCGCGATGGTCATCGAGGCGAGCGTCTGGCTCGCGTAGAAGTTCGTCGTCGCGTTGGCCGTGACCGTGGAGGCACCGGTGCCGAGCGCGGTATAGATATTGGTCGTGCCGAAGCTCGTGGTCAGCCCGGCATAGGTCTGCACGCCGGTGATGTTGAAGGTGCCCAGGCCCTGCTTGACGACCTGCCCGCCCGCGCCGGTGAGCGCGCCGGCAAAGGTCGTGATGCCGGCGTCGCCGGTGGTCAGGGTGTTCGCGCCGAGATTGACGTTGCCGCCCAGCACGCCGCCGCCGGCCAGCGAGCCGATGGTTTCGCTGGCGTTGAGCAGCAGCGTCGCCCCGGCCACATTCGCCATGGAAACCGCGCCCACATCCGCGATGGCCGCGCCGCCGCTGAGGGCCAAGGTGCCGTTGTTCACCGTGGTCAGGCCGGTGTAGGTGTTCGCGCCCGAGAGGGTCAGCGTGCCGAGGCCCAGCTTGGTCAGGCCGCCGGTGGTGCCAGCGCCGAGCGTGGCGGTATCGAGCAGCGCCGGGGCCGCGGTGCCATTGCCGAGCAGGCTGACCGCCGTGGTGGTGTAGCCGATGCCGGGGCTGGTGATGGTGATGCCCGTGACCGTGCCGCTCCCATCGACCACGGCGAGGGCGCTCGCGCCAAAGCCGTCGCCGGTGATTTGCACGATGGGCCGCCCGAGATAGCCGCCGCCGCCGCTGAGCACGGGGATGCTCGTGACGCCGCTGCCCGTGGGCGCGGCGAGGGTCTGGGCGACGGTCACGTTGAAAGTATTCGTGTCGAAAATCGCGCCGCCGGAGCCGACGACCGCGTTGTCGAGACCTTGTAGGAAAGTGGCGTTGGCCACGCCCGCGCGGAGCGTGCCGCCATTGAGGTAGAGGTAGCTTTTGCCGGAATTGTCGGCGGTGCTTTCCGCGATGCCGGTGGCGATGACGGTGCCGCCGTTGAGATTGAGCTGACCGCGGCCGGTGAGGGTGTGGCCGAGGCGGATGCCGCCGGTGCCGCCGCCATTGCCGGCCACGCCGACCCCGGCGAGCGCGGTGACGGTGCCGCCGCTTACGTTCAGCGTGCCGGTGCCCTGCTCCCCGAGGATGAGGAGAGCAGTGGTGCTGTTTTCGTTGAAAGAGCCGCCGCTGACATTCAGCAGGCCGAAGCCTCCGGCAAAACGTCCGATGACCGGGAACCCGCCGGTGCTGGTGACCGTGCCCGAGCCGCTGATGTCCATGACCCCGCGCCCGAACGCGCCGATTTGGACATTGCGTCCGCCGGAGTTCAGCGTGCCGCCGGAGATGGTGTAGGAACCGTAGGCTCCCGCGTCGTTGGCACCGGTGAAGCCGCCGATGCGCCAGTCGCCGCCGAGCGCGCCGGCCTGCTGCACGGTGCCGCTGCTCTGGCGGATGACACCCGCGCCGGTGTTGGCGGCGGCGTTGTTCCCGTAGCCGAGGCCGAGCAGCGGGACGTTCATCACCGCGGTGCCGGTGACATTGATGACCGCCGTGCCGCCGGTGCCGATTTGGAAGTCTCCGTTCGAGGTGAGCACGCCGGTGCCCGTGAGGTTGACGACGGCGGCGGCACCCGCGCTTTCTGCGAGACGGATGCCGGTGTTCACCGCCGTGTTCGTCGCCGTGACCACACCGCCGGTGATGTTGAGGGTCGGCTGCGCATTGTAGCCGCCGACGCCGGCGGCGAAGCCGGTGAAAAGATTGCCGGTGTTGAGCGCGCCGCCGCTCACGTTGAGCGAGCTTTGCAGGCCGCTCGTGCCGTTGCCCCGCCCGATGCTGGTGAAGGTGCTGACATTGAGCGTGCCGCTTTGCAGGATGACGCTGACTGCGTTCGGCGTCATGTCGCCAATCGTCATTTCGCCGGTCACTCCGTAGGTCGCACCCGCCCCGCCATTGAAAATGAGCAGGCCGTCTTGCACGACGGTGCTGAGCCCGCCGGAATTGCTGAGCACGTTCGCCCCAAGGCCGGTGAGCGTGAGGTCGCCGGAGCCGCGCTTCACGAGGCTGCCGCCGCCGGGATTGGTCAGCAGTCCAGAAAGCGTGGCGTTGGAGCCGGTGGGGACATCGAGGGCAAAGTTGCCCGTCCCGCCGGACGCCACGACGACTCCCGCCGCGATGCCGCCGCCGAGGTCGAGGACGACCGGTGCGGTCACGGTGATCGCGCTGGCGCTCAGGCGCAGCACCGCGCCGCTTTTCTCCACGACGGACGGCGTGCCGGCGAGGGCGTTCGCGCCTGCCACATCGAGCGTGCCGGCGGCGATTGTGGTCGCGCCGGAGTAGCTGTTGGTGCCGGAAAGCACGACGGTGCCGGTCCCGTTCGCAGTCAGGGTTTTGCCCGCGCCCGAGATATTGCCGGAGAGGGTCAGCGTGCTCCCGGTGGCCGCGGTGAGGTTGACATTCCCCGCGAGCGCGGCGGGCACGGCGATGATGTGGCTGCCGCTGTTCACGGTCACGAGCGCGTTGGCCAGGCCGTTGTTCAGCGTGAGCGTGCCGCCCGTGCCGGGCGCGATGGTGTAGCTGTTCGCGTTGTCGAAAACGATCGCGCCCACGGTCTTCGATCCGTCGAGGGTGACGGTCGCCGGGGCGGTGATGACCGAGCTTAAATTCACGAGCGCGCCGATGCTGTCCGGCACGCCCACCGGACTCCAGTTTCCCGCCGTGCCCCATGAGCTGCTGCCGTCGAGATTCCAAGTCGTGCTAACGGCGTCGTTGATCGTCAGTTCGAGCGTGGTCGCGAGGGTGTTGTCCGCGATCGAATACACTTTTCCGACCTGCGCATTGGCGATGGAAAACGCGCCGATGAGCGTGCCGGTGTAGGCGGTGGCGTAGTCGAAAAGCGTGTACGTCCCGTTCGTCGTGAACGGCGTATTGCCGCCCGCGTTGTAGAAATTCAGCGAGCTCGAATTGAGCGTCAGCCCGCTCGCATTCGTGACCGTGATCGTGTCATTGCCCGCGCCGAAATCGAAGTCCACGCCGCCGCTGCTCCCGAGCGTCAGCACGCCGACCGTGAGCGCGCCGACGGTCTGGTAGCCGGCGTTCAGGCGTCCGCCGTTCGTGGTGAAAGTGCTGCCCTGCACGCCGGTCACGCTGAGCACGCCGTTGTTCGCCGAAGTGAGCCCGGTATGCGCGAGCGTCCCGGTGAGCGAGAGCACGCCGCCGCCGGTTTTGCTGAGGTTGCCCGAGGTCACCGCGCTCGCGCCGGACATCGTCAAAGTCGCCGCGGAATTCGCCACCTCGATGCTGCTCGTTTTTCCCGCCGTCAGCGTGAAGCTGCGGTCCGTCGTCGCGCCCGCGCCGGTGTACTGCAGCGTGCCGCCGTCGAGCACCAGATTCGCCGCCGCGCCCGTGGACGCGCCGAGCGAGCTGCCCGCGCCGCCATTTGCGAAAGTGCTGATCGCCAGCGTCCCTGCGCTGACCGTTGTCGCGCCCGTGTAGCTGCTCGTCGCCGAGCCAATCGTCAGCGTGCCCGCGCCCGTCTTGGTCACGCCGCCGCTCGCGTTCGCCACGTTGGCGCCCGCCGTCGCCGTGCCCGCGGTGGTCGCGCCGCCGCCCGTCAAAACGAAGGTCGGCGCCGTCGCGTAATTGACGCCCGGATTCGTGATCGTGATCCCCGTGAGCACGCCGCCGGCGACCGTCGCCACCGCCGTCGCGCCCGTGCCGCCGCCGCCGGACACCGTGACGAGCGGCGCGTCCACATAGCCCGCGCCCGTGGTGAAAGTCGGCGTGCCCACGCCGCTGCCGGCCGGGGCGAGCAGCGGCTGCGTCACGTTCATCGTGAAGCCGTTGCTGTCGAAGATCGCGCCGCCCGCATTCACATACGCGCTGGTCAGGCCGTTCATCGTGAAAGTGTTCGCATTCGGGCGCAGCGTGCCGCCGTTGAAATTGAGCACGCCGCTGCCGGCTCCGAATTTTTTCACCAGCCCCGCCGTGAGCACACCGCCGTTCAGATTCGCCGTGCCGGAGCCCGCGCCGTTCGTCAGGTTCAGCCCGTTCGTCGCGCCCGCGGCAATGTTCACCGCGCCGCCCGTCATGTTCAAAATGCCGGTGCCCGCCTCCGCGAGATACAGGCCCACGGCACCCGTCGAATTCACATTGATCGTCCCGCCGCCGGAGACATTCGTCACGCCCGTACCCGTCGCAAACGAGCCGTGCGTGTACGGATTCGTGGCCACGCTGATTGTGCCGCCGCTGAGATTCAAAATGCCCGGACCGTTGCGACCCACCGCGACCCAACTGCCAAAGCTCGCGGTGCCGCCGCTCATCGTGAATTCGCCAAACGCCGTCGCATTGTTGCTCAGCCACAGCTCGCCGACCGCGCTCGGCGCATTGACCGTCCCCGAGGTTATTTTCACAAAGCCGCGCGACCCCGCCGCCGTGCCGACATTGATCGCCGGCGTGTTCGTCGCCCGCTGCGCGTTCAAAGTACCGCCATTGATCGCCAGCACGCCGGTCTGCGCATTCACGCTGCCCACCGACGCCGTGCCGCCGCCGGCGTAGCCCGTGGTCACCGAGCCGGTGCTGGTCAGCGTCACCGTCCCGTTGCGCACGTCAAAATTGTCCGAGACCGAATTCGCGCCGCTCAGCGTGAGATTGCC
>JAYVNN010000270.1:0-4371 GCA_043758435.1 Chthoniobacter sp. | reverse complement strand
CGCCACTACAACAAGACCGCCACCCCCATTCAATGGACTTACTCCAACCCAAAAAGAAGGATCAACCCGTAGCCGGTTCATGTGTTCCGTTGCACTAGGGGGAATCCGCAAGTAGCTCAAATCAAGGCGCTTCCGCAAGCAGCGCACTGACGGAAACCGAGGTTCCATGCAAAAGTTCATGCAAAAATTGACTTCGCGCACGCGGCACAAAGCCATGCGACGCAGATCAATCATCACCGTGGGAGCCGGCGACGCCGAGGTCAAGATTTACACCCTCCACCGCAAGGAGGGGTATCCCTCGTTTCAGTGCGCCTAGTATCACCTCGGCAGCCGCAAGACCAAGACCTTCGCCAAGCTCGACGCCACGAAACTATGCGCCCAACAGACCACCAGTTCGTGTCAGCACGAACTGCGGGACAAAAGCCCGGCGACTCTCCGCGACTTGGAACTATTCCGCGCGTGCGAGGCACGGACGAAACGATTCGGTCTGACTCTTACCAGCGCGGTTGAGGAATGGTCTGACGCCAAGACCTCGGTGAAGGGCGGCTCAATCCTCGCGGCGGTGCGGTTCTACAACACGCACCACGCCGACCTGCCGAACAAACCCTTCGGGCTCGTTGCGGATGAATGTCTTGCCGCCAAGGTAGCGGCGGGCGTCAGCGTAGACTATCGTCGCTGCCTCAAGCACTACCTCGCCCGGATGAAGCTCGCATTTAGCGAGCAGCCCATCGCGGACATCACGACTACGCAGATCGACGCTTGGTTGCGGGAAGCACACGGCAACCACACGACGAAGAACAGTCTCCGCCGCATTCTCGTGACGACGTTCAAATGGGCGCGGCAGCAGGGCTATCTCGATCAGGAACGCAAGACCGCCGCCGAGCGAGCCATCACCTTTCACGGCACTGAGAGTGCGCCGGCAATTTTCACGCCGGATGAGTTGCGGAAGATTCTGGCGGTGTGTCCGGCGAATCTCCTGCCGCACATTGTCATCGGTGCCTTCTCCGGCATCCGGGCGGCAGAGATCAAGCGGCTCGACTGGCGCGACATCCTTTTTGATCGCGGCTACATCGAAATCAAAGCGGCGAAGGCCAAGACCAAGACCCGGCGTCTCGTGCCGCTCCTGCCGAATCTGCGCGCGTGGCTGAAGCCGTTGAAGAAGGCGGAGGGCCACGTCTGTTTCGTGCCCAACGTCGCGTTCCGGTTGAACTATCTCGGCGACAAATCCGGCGTGGGCTGGCGGCAAAATGCCCTGCGCCACAGCTACGCCAGCTACCGGCTCGCGGACACACCGGACGCCGCGAAGGTCGCGCTTGAGATGGGCAACTCACCCGACAAGCTCTTTCGACACTACCGCGAGTTGGTCACGCCCGACGCGGCGAAGGAATGGTTCGCGATCATGCCGCCGCCAAAATTGACGTGATGCACGGGGCATGAGCCAAACCACGCCTGCCTCGCATCTTGTCCGCAAACGCCATCTCGCAGTCCTCCTTTCAGTCAGCCCTCGCACGATTGATGGCTGGGTCGCCCGGCGGATGATTCCCTACATTGAGCCCAATCCGCGGCTGCATCTGTTCGATCCGGCTGCGGTGAAGTCGGCCCTGCTTGCACAGTTCTCCATTCCGGCCAGAATCCCCGAGCAAGTGGCCCGCCGAGCGGAGCTGCAAGCAACAACGTGACACCGAAAGAACCAACCGACCTCGACACGCTCACCGCCTACGCGGAGGGCTATGCCGAGTTCTCGATGAGGAACATCGGACGTGTGGCTGCGACGATGCTCGCGGTGGCCCCGGACGGGCTGCTGCACTTCATCCCCGAGTCCCTCGCCGACGAGCGCGCGAAGAATGATTTCGCCAACATCGGGCGGCTGATCTGCGCCGCCTATGGCGCGACCTACATGGTGATGATCCTTGAGTCGTGGGTGACGATGGCGAAGCCGGGGGAGACGCTCGACACGACGACACCGCCCTCGGAGGCGTTCGACCGCGAGGAATTCGTGGTCGTGATGGGCGAGGCGCAGGGCCGAAAGACTCAGCGATTCCTGCCAATCTTGCGGACGGATGCGGGAGGCTTTTTCGGGTTCGGCGAATTCGATGCGCTGAAATTCGACGGCATCGAGGGCCGCTTCGCCGGGATGCTGCCGCCGCAACAACCGACGCCCGAGACGAGGGCGATGGCGCAGGCGCTTCTCGCGGCGATGGGCGTCACTCGTGATGCGTTGCTGCCGAAGCTCGGCAACAACTGAGCGGCCTACGGGAGCGGACGCCGATCCAGCCGCTCCAACACCTTGTCCATCACGAGCAGCACCTTTTCGGTGACGGCGATCATCTTGGTGTGGTCGCCTTCCATGTAGGCGATGAGCTTGTTGGTCACGTCGGCGTTCACGGTGCGCTGGCTTTCGAGCTGATTGAGCAGCCAGCGGACGATGAAGGACCAGCTTGCAATCGCGATGGCCGCGAGCGCGAGAAACCAATACGCGATGTTCTTGTGGGCGAGATAATCGACCTCCGGCTGAAACGGAATGGCTCCGGACGCGACGCCCACCGCGCCGAGAGCAACGCTTGGCAAAACAGCGACGAGGAGAATGGCGAGAGTGAGACGGAGTTTCATATCACTGTGGTCGCGTCAAATTGCTGAGGCCAACGTTATGTGAGCGGCTCGCCTGCTTTTCCGCACCATTCGATGACCTCCGGTGTGCGATGCTCAGCGCGAATGCCGGCATCGAGGAGCGACACAAACCCGAACCGTTGGAAAGCGTGAGCCAGATTCATATCCCAGCCGTCACACGACCTGCCGGGGCCGCTCGGCGGCGTGAGACGAAACGGCAACGCCGTGCGAAGTGCTGCGGTGCGGTAGAGCGTAAAGCCGCCGAGAAAATAGACCGGCTGCGGCGACTCGCGGAGATCGTTCCATGCGATGAAAGGCGAGCATCTGCGTGACCGCGACGCGCACGCCAGATGCGCAATGCCGCGCACGCGATAAGCGCCGCCGACGCAGGCGACGGTGGGTGGCGAAGCATCCAGTGACGCGCGGAGTCTGGCAGGCGCGTCGAGATCGCGCGGGATCACATCGTCCTCGAGGAAAAGCGTGAGATCGTCGCAAAAGTCCGGCGCAAGCTGGTTGTAGAGCCACGCCACACGCTCATGCTTGTCGCGCCCGCGGAGGCTTCGCTTGGGCGGCTCGAATTGCCGGATCGAAATGGAATGTCCTCGGCGCTGGAGAGCGTCGCGCGTCGCGGCGAACTTGGACGCGCAATCCGCCGTGAGCGCCCACACGAAGTTCGAGGCGCGTGGGAATTGCGCGTGAACCAGATATTCGGCTAGTAGCGCCTAGGCAGTGTTCACGAATTATAGTGTGTACGAAAAACGCCGTGGGTGATTGAAGCTTCGGATTACCAAATCATCCGTGCGCAAAATCATCAGCGATGCAATGTGGAAAACCCTTGGACCTGCGGTGGAGGCAGCCAAGCATTCGCGGGCAGGAGCGCCCGCCGCGCGCGGTGATCGGGAGTTTCTCGAAGCGTTGCTCCAACTCAATCGCACGGGAAGTCCGTGGCGGGACTTACCTGCCAAGCTGGGTTACTGGCACGCCGTTGACATGCGCTTCCGGCGTTGGGAGGGGCGCGGGGTCTGGACGCGTCTGTGGAAAAATCTGCAAGCCGAACCTTTCGCCGGAGCGCGCGGTCTGCTCTTGGATTCGACCACGGTGCGCGCGCATCCGCACGCCGCCGGCGCGCCAAAAAAAACGGCGGCGAGCAGGCGCTGGGCCGCTCGCGCGGCGGCTGGGGTACGAAAATCCACGCCGCCACCCTCGATGAAAACTGTGCGGTCGCGCTCCACCTGACGGCTGGCCAGGCCCACGACGGGCGGCCATTTGCAGTGCTCTCCGAAAGCCTCGACCCCGACAACGTGCGGGAGTTTGCCGCCCTCGATAAAGGCTCCGATGCCGACCGCATCCGCGAGCGACTGGCCGCCGACGGCATCGAGCCGGTGATTCCTCCGCTGAGCACCCGCTGCAAAAAACTCTCCTCCGACAAGGAACTCTATCGAACCCGCAACCGCGTCGAACGCTTCTTCAACAGGCTTAAACAGTTTCGCCGCCTCGCCACCCGCTACGACAAGCTCGCCAAAACTTTCCTTGCGGCCCTCTGCCTCGTCGCCGCTTTTCTGATCGTCAGGAATTCGTGAACACTGCCTAGTCCTTCCGAAAGACCCGGAACCTCACGCGAGGATGCCGCGCACGACTTTTCCATGCACGTCGGTGAGGCGGAAATCGCGGCCCTGGAAACGGTAGGTGAGGCGCTCGTGGTCGATGCCGAGGAGGTGCAAAACCGTGGCCTGCCAGTCATGCACATGCACGGGGTCTTTGACG
>JAYVNN010000269.1:0-4386 GCA_043758435.1 Chthoniobacter sp. | reverse complement strand
AGCTCTCGGAGAACCTGAAAGTCCGCCTCGACGGGCGGGGCCGATTTCAATTGGCGCTGGTCGAGCGTGAGGCTGGTGATCTCGAATTTGCCCGCCGGAAGTTCCCGCTCCGCCAGCACCTCGGCCTGTAAAGTTCCCTTGGCAATCGAGAATCTGCCGCCCAAGGCCAGCAGCCACTTCGCGACCTCACGCACGGAACCGCCGATGGGCGCTTTGAGGTCGGCAGCCGAAGTCCCCGCGGCAGTTCCGGCCTTGAGTGGATCGGTGACGCCGGGCTGGGTGAGTTCAGTCTTTTTCCCCGCGATCTCCTCGCGCAGCGCTTTCACTTTTTTGGCGTCGTCGATCTTGTTGGCGCGGGTGAGTTCGACCACGTAACTGTCGAGCGCGGCGAGGTAGATGTCGTAAAGCTGCGCGCCCGTCTTGGCGCGGTCGGCGTTGTATTTGGTCATCGCCGCGCGGTATTGGACGCGAAGGGCCTTGAGCGAAGCCGGCGTGCCCGGCTCGTCGGTTTGCGGAACGCCCGCGCCCTTGCCGATGCCGTCCTTTTCCGCATCCAGCGCGGTGACTTCATCGAGGCTGCCTTTGGCCTGCGCAGCGGGGCGGGCGCGGGCGAGGCCGTTGACGATGTAGCTCTGGTTCAGCGCAGCGATGGAGACGAGGTAGGGCTTCTGCGCGTCGCTGTCGAAGCGCGCCTTGAAGGCCGCTTCGAGGTTGATAAGGCGAGGATCTTTTGACTCTGCGACCAAAGCGGACGCCGCGGGCGCTGCCGCCACATTCGGAGTTTCGTGCGCTTTCGATTTTGGCGCTGGCGGCAGGCTGGCGCTTCCGGGTGGACGGACGGTTGCTTTGTGGAAAAGGACTGTGCTGACCCAAGCCATCACGCCGAGTTCCCGCCGGTCCTTCAGAAGGAATTTTTCGTCCGCTACGAGGCGTGTTAAGTCTCCGCTCCAGCGCAGCACCTCTTCCCCGTCCAGCAGGGCGCGCAGCGAATCGCGCCGAACCTCGACGACCGTGCGATAGCGCTGGTTGAGTTTTAGCCGGGGCAGGCGCACGACGGCTTCCGTGCGACCGGAACCGGAGGCAGGCCTGCCATCCAGCATGTCGCCGAAACTGAAAAACGTCGGCTGCTCTCCAGTGCCAAAGCCCATTTTCCAAATGATGGAATTTGCGGCCAGCGCGAGCACCTGACCGAGCTCTCGCACGCCGCCCTTGATGGTGAATTCGATCTCAAAGTCGTATTCCTCCGGCGGAGCGTAATTGAAGCCGAGGACTTGGGCTCCCGCGGGATTTGCATTCGTCAGCAGCCCCTCGGGGGTCACCTGCCAGTCACCGGTCCGGGCATCGCGCGCCACGTCCACATCGGCGAGGAGGTCTTTCGGGCCGGTGAGCGGCGGGACTTGCGGCACGGGCGGATTCTCCTTCGCCGGCATGACTTCCGGCATGGCCTCGGGCGCTTTGAAACCGGGCGGGATGGGCGGACCGAACGATTCGGGGACAGGCGTGGAAAGCCCTGCCGACTTCTGCGTCTGCAAAGTCGCCTCCGCCAACTTCGCGGCCGACTGCTTGTTGTCGTTTAGAAAATAAATCGCGCCCACGACCAGCAGCACCACGACCAAAAGCATGACGATCAGACCGGCGTAAGATTTCTCCGGAGGAGGAACGTAGGGCGGCGTGCTTCCGCCGGCGTGCTTCCTGGGCACAGCCAAGGGGCGCTGGGGCGCAGCAGGGAGCGGCGTGCCCGCCGCCTGCCGCTGCCACGCCGCGTCCAAGTCCGTCTTCATTTCCACCGTGGACTGGTAGCGACCCTCGGGCATGCGGTGCATGGCCTTCAGCACGATCTGATCGATCCCCGCGTCGCAGCCCACGCGCTGGCTCGGCGGCTCGAACGCACCCTGCGGCGGCTCTTTGCACAGCATCTCGTAAAGCATCACGCCCATACTGTAGATGTCCGCGCGATGATCCACCGCCATCCCGCGCTTCTGCTCGGGCGACATATATTCCGGCGTGCCCATGACCGTGCCCGTCACGGTCTGCCCGTATTGCTGCGGGTCCGCACCGTCCATCCGCGCGAGCCCGAAGTCCGCGACCTTCGCCGTGCCCGCGGTATCGACCATCACATTGGCCGGCTTGATGTCGCGGTGGATGACACCTTTCCCATGCGCATAAGCCAGCGCCGTGCAGACCTGCCCCGCAACGACCAGCGCCTGCTCCGGCGCGAGCCCGGGCCCGCGGATCATTTCCGAAAGGTTGGCCCCTTCGACATACTCCATGGCAAAAAACAGGTGCCCCTCGGCCGTCGTGCCGAACTCGAAAACGGTGATGATGTTCGGGTGGCTCAGCTTCGCCATGGCCCGCGCTTCGCGCACAAAACGGTCGGCGAATCCTGGGTTCACGCTCACCTCCAGCGGCAGAAGTTTGATCGCCACCTCGCGGTCGAGCGTCACCTGCCGCGCGCGATAGACCGCGCCCATGCCGCCGCGTCCGATGATGCCGAGCATCTCGTACTGCGGAAAAAGGCGGGCGATTTCCCCGTCGCTCGGCGGCTTCCATTTGCCTAGGCCGCCGCTGGTCATGTGGACGGTGTTCATCGCGCGGGCCAGCAACTCGTCGGGCTTGAAAGTGCGGATCGCCGTGGGCAGCGGCGCGGGGGAGGCATCCGGCGCAGCGGGCACTTCGCAGGCGCAGAGCAGCGCGGTGATTTCGCCGTTGAGTTCCGCGGGATCAGCCACCGTGTCCGCGACCATGACGCGCAGCAGATCGCGGTGCTGCGTGCGAAAATCGAAGACCGCCCGCCGCAGCGCCCCGCCGGTCATGCCCGTGCGCTCCGCCGCCGCGGCGTAATGCAGCTCATCGGCGTCCTCGAAACCGAGGAAAGGCGCCGCTTCGCCGAAGAGCGACTCCAGCCCGCGCGCGGCGTACTCCGCGCGCAGTGCGTGCATCGCAAATTCCAGCACGGTGAGCGTCCATCGGCGGTTAAAGACGGCGTTTGGCTCACCCTCGGGCTCCCCGGCGTAGCGCGTCTCGGCCCATTCCTCGTCGATCGCGATGGCGGGTTCCTCATCGAAATCCCAACCCTGCACGGCCAGTTCCGCGAGCCGCGCTGGCAGCCATTCCCGCATCAGTCCCGCGCCGCTGTCGTCGGCCTTGGGCGGTCCCTTGGTGACCCAGCAGGTGAAGCTCGCGACGGTCGCAGCCGTGGCCTGCGCTGGGTCCAGCCCGGCCCGCCGCCACCAAAGGTAGGCGCAATACCAGTAGCTGCCCGCCAGTTCGAGCAGCGCCTCGGGGTCACCCTGCACGACGCGAGCCCAGCGGCTCGGCGGAGTCGCGGCCTCGGGAGTGGCGTCTGGGAGCGGGGTCATCGTGCGAGGGCAAAGAGTCAGCAGAGCCGCGCGGTCAGGTCAAGCCGCCGGCAGATCAGAATCCCGATGCCTTCACCACATTGCGCCCGATCATCGGAAACTGCTCCAGCTCCATGACCGTGCCGTTCACCAGTTCGCCCGGCGTGCCGAGGAACTGCACGGCAAAATGCGCGATTTCCTCCGGCTGGAAAATGCGCCCGCCCGGCGCGTGTTCGCGCGGAATCTGGCGGAACCAGTCCTCGCTCAATCCCTCGCGAACCTTGATGGCATGCTCGTTCGCGGTCAGCACCCAGCCGGGATTGATCTGGTTGATGCGCAGCCCGTCGCACCCGTGGGCGTCGGCGAGATTGCGGGTGAGCGTGGTCAGCCCGCCTTTGCTGACCGAGTAGGCGAGCAGCCCGGCCTCGCCGCAGTAGGCGTTGATCGAGCCGATGTTCAGCACGCGCCCGCCGCCCTGCGTTTTGAAATGCGGCAGCGCCGCGCGGATGAGCAGCAGCGGCGCGCGCAGATTCGTCTGGATGACGCGGTCGAAAAACGCCGCGTCTGTCGCGAGCAAATCGCCGCGCGGGGAAATGCCCGCGTTGTTCACGAGAATGTCGATGCGCCCAAACCGCGCGATCACCGCCGCGATGAGCCGCGCACACTCGTCCGCGTCCGTCAACTCGGCCAACTCCACCACCGCCTCACCTCCCGTCTCACGAATCTCGACCGCCACTTTCTCCGCCTCCTCCCCGCGCTCCGCCGGCCCATGCACGATCACGCGCGCACCTTCCGCCGCGAGCCGCCGTGCGATCGCCTTGCCAATCCCCGACGCCGAGCCGGTGACGAGCGCGACTTTGCTTTTCAGTCCAAGCTCGGCGCTCACGGCTTCAGCACCGCCTTTACCAAATCGCCGCTGTGCATCTGGTCGAAACAGCTTTTCCAATCTGCGAGCGGGGCGGTGCGGTTGAGGATGTGGGTGAGGTCGATCTGGCCGGTGGCGAGCATGGCGAGGACTTTTTCCCACATCGGCCAGTTGTGCGAAAAG
>JAYVNN010000268.1:0-4388 GCA_043758435.1 Chthoniobacter sp. | reverse complement strand
AGTGGCTCAGTTTGGCGGGAATTGTAGGGCGGGCGCTCCGCCTGCCTGGGCAACCGGAGCGGTCGCCCTACAATCATTTTCAAACTGAGCCACTACCGATGAGGCCGCCGACGATGCCGCCGGTGGTGGAACCGATGGCCGCGCCGCTGAGGGCGGCCAGGAGGGGTACGAATGACCGGGCGCGGACGGTCGGGTCTGGTTTGCGGCCTGCTCTTCTCTCGGGCAAGGTGGGCGCGCTGCAGGGGAAATAGTAAGAGGTCCTTCGGCTGCGCCCGCAAAGCCGGGCTCCGCTCAGGATGACTCGGAAGGAGGACGCGTGAGGCGCGCGCGGGGCGCTTCCCTCCTTCCGGTCATCTTGAGCGGAGCGCAGCGGAGTCGAAAGACCTCTCACTATTTCCCCCCCCGAGCGCGCGCGGGGAGGGAGTGAGGGCCGATAAGGGCGTGTCCCGACACGGGACGCCCCTTTTTATGATGATCCCCCAGAAGCCGAAGAAGAAACCGCTGCGGGTGACGGTGACGTGGGGGACGCTGCTGAAGATCGCGGGGGCGGTGTTTGGGGCGTTTCTGGCGTTTGAGTTGTAGCCGCTGGTGGAGCTGCTTTCCTCGCGGTGCTGCCGGCGCTGACGGCGCTGGTGTCGTGTCTGGCAGGTGCGCTGCTGGCGGGGGTGACGGGGGCGATCGCGATCCTGCCGATCGTGGCCTCGTATCCGATCATCGAGCGCATCTGGCTGCAGCCGCTGCTGGAGCCGGATACGATGGAGAAGCACGAGGAGATCGATGAGCGGGAGCACGGGGAGGGGGAGAAGCCGGACGCGGTGGTGTGAGCGTTTGACAAACACGGCGACGTGCGCTTTTCCATACGCCCACATGAAATTGACACGTCTCCTTTCACTCCTCTGCGCGGCGGGAAGCCTCGCGGTCCTGTCCGGTTGCGCCACTCAAACGGGCGGGCGCGGTTCGTATCACGTCACCGCTTACAAGCCGCACGACCCGAGCAAGGTGCGGGTGAAGGTTTCGACCTCGACGCAGAATCTCTACGTGATGGAGGGCGACCGGTGCCTGATGGCGGTGCAGGGGAATGTGGGCAAGGCGGACAGTCCGACGCCGAGCGGGCACTTCACGATTTATAACAAGGACAAGACGCGGCGGCGGCAAGGTGAGCCGGATCGCGGGTATCCGATGGCTTACTGGTGCGAGTTCGCGCCGGCGTATGGGATGCACGAGGGCTTTGTGCATCCGTATCCGCACACGCATGGCTGCATCCGGCTGCACAAGGAGGCGGCGGCGCGGATGTTCGCGCTGACGCGGATCGGGACGCCGGTGGACATTGCGCGGACGCAGCCGGAGGACGCCACTTTCGGCAAGAATGTGCAGCGTCTCGACCAGAGCCGCGACCCGGATCCGGATCGGGCGTTCATGCTGTCGTCGGCGTGGTTCCGCGATCCCGCGGGTCCGCTGCTCATCGAGCAATAGCATCCAGCCGGAAAGCGGCTTAATTCTCGCGGTCGCCGGGGGCTCTGTGCAGCATCCGGCGACCGCTTTTTTTTCCCATGAACATGACCACGACGACTGACCCCGCTCCGAAATCCCCGGCACCCCGCGTCAACCTCCGCACGCCTGACGTGATGGCGGCGGTGCAGGCGCAGGTGGAGTCGCACTACCGCAGCGAGGTGGTGGAAAAGCTGCGCGTGAGCGGGGGGACGCTGACCTGCGATGGCGTGACGGTGCGGCTGGCGAAGCAGTTCGGCTTTTGCTACGGCGTCGAGCGCGCGATCGATCTGGCGTATGCGGCGCGGAAGGTTTTCGCGGATCGGCGCGTCTTCATTCTCGGCGAGATCATCCACAACCCGGAGGTGAACGAGCAGATCCGGGCGATGGGGATCAAGAATCTCGTCGGCCAGGAAAGGGAAGCGGACGTGGCTGATCTCTCGGCGGAAGATGTGGTGATCGTGCCGGCGTTTGGGACCGAAGTGGCGACGCTGGCGCGGATCAAGGAGCGCGGGTGCCAGATCGTCGATACGACGTGCGGCGACGTGATGAGCGTCTGGAAACGGGTGCGGCAGAACGCGACGGACGACGTGACTTCGATCATCCACGGCAAGGCCGAGCACGAGGAAACGAAGGCGACCGCGAGCCGCGCGATGGTGAACGGCAAGGGGCACTACCTGATCGTGCTGACGCTCGCGGACACGGATTACGTCTGCGACTACATCCGGCGCGGCGGCGACAAGACGGCGTTTCTGGCGAAATTCAGCGGCGCGCACAGCGAGGGTTTCGATCCCGACCAGCACCTCCGCCGCGTCGGGGTGGCGAACCAAACGACGATGATGCGCGGCGAAACCGAAGAGGTGCAGCGCCGCATCGAAGCCGCCATCCGCGACCGCGACGGCGCGGAGAACGCGAAGCAGAGCTTCCGCTTTTTCGACACGATCTGCGGCGCCACGCAGGAGCGGCAGGACGCGCTGCGCGACATGCTCGCCGACCCGATGGACCTGCTCCTCGTCGTCGGCGGCTACAACAGCTCGAACACCTCGCACCTCGCGGAAATGGGCGAGGCGAAACTCCCGACCTACTTCATCCGCAACGCCAGCCGCCTCGAATCCCGCGAGCGGATCGTGCATTACGACATCCACGCCAAGCGCGAAATCCTCAGCGAGAACTGGCTGCCCGCGCGCCCGCTCGTCATCGGCATCACCGCCGGCGCGAGCTGCCCGAACAACCTGATCGAGGAGTCGATCATCCGCGTCTTCGAGCTGCACGGTGTGAGCCGCGAGCAACTGCTGGCGTAGGCGAATTCCAATTCCGGGTAGGGTGGGCATCCTGCCCGCCGGTTTGGGCATCCTGCCCAAACGATCTTTCCGGTCGCGGGAATTGCGTCGCGGCAGGATGCCGCGACCGGCGGGCAGGATGCCCACCCTACCCGAGAAACTTCTCCAGCCGCCGAGCCACGCTGGCAAAGGAAAGGCGGTCCTTCGCCAGCTCCAGCGCCCGCGTGCTCATCGCCTCGCAATCGTGCGGATGCTCGAGCAAACGCGCGGCGAGATCGAAGAGCTGTTCGTGCGTGCGGCCGTGCCCGCACAGGTCTGGAAAGACGAGCCGCTCCGTCGCGCCGTTGCCGCCGACACACGGCACGCGGCAGAGCAGCGCATCGCCCGCGACCTGTCCCGGCACGGCGCTCGCGTCGAGTTGGAAAACCAATTTGTGCCGCGCCACGACGCGCAAATAGCGCGGGTAAGGCAGCCGCTTTTCCACCACGCGCAGCAACCCTTCCGGGTAGCGCAGGCTCGCCAGCATCCGCCGCCCGCGCCATCCGCCGACATTGAAAACCGTCACCGGCTCCTGCATCGCCTCCGCGAGTTGCCGCACCCCGATCAGCGCCGCGATGTGGTTCCGCGACGGCGTGTCGAACTCCCGCGTCCCGATAAAAATCCCGCGCCGCTCCTCGAGCGGATGCGCGAAATTCCACCGCTCATCCTCCACCGGATACGGCGTCGGAATGAACTCCGCCGCCCGCACCTGCCCGCCCAAATAGAACTGCACGAGGTCCGGTGTCGCCGCGATCGCCCCATCCGCCCGCTCACAAATCTCGTGAAAAAGCCGCAGCTTCGCAGGACTCGCGAGCAGCTCCGCGATTTGAAACGCGCCCGATTCCTTGAACGAAATCGCCACCTTTTTCTTCAAGCCCCGCAACTCCAGCAGCGCCTGTTTGCAGGCATTCAGATCGCTCCGCAGCAACAGCAAAACCGCACCCACCTCCGTCGGGATCGCCGCATCCTTTCGATAAAATCCGCCGCCCATGCAGGCCGCGAATCCGTGGAAATTCACCGGCGGATGCGCCGCCTCATCCGGAGCACCCGCGAAATCGGGAAAGTGCTGCTCCGGGTCACGGCCACCGGGATTGAGGACGGCGAATTTCATCGCGGAAATTCGTCATCGTTCTCTCAGGAAAAAGCGAGCCACCCGCATGTGCGCGACGAAAAGCCCCGTCATCCTGAGCGAAGTGGAGCGCCAGCGAAACGCAGTCGAAGGACCTCTTCCTTCTCCCCCCTCCGCGACGGGCGCGCACAACGGGGGGAAAAGCAAGAGGTCCTTCGACTCCGCCGGCGCTCCGCTCAGGATGACGGGCTTTTGCTGCGTCCTGCTTCGATCTCCATCGGAAATTCCGGCATTCCAAAAGGCGCCTCCCCGGCGCACCTTTCTCCCGTGAACCCTGGACCTTCCTCCCAGAAGTCCCACCTCCTCGCCGCGATGCTCGCCGTCGCCATCGCGGCGGTCGCGCTCATCGCCACGCTGGTTTGGTGCGAGCAGCTCGAGCGCCGCTACATCCACGCGCTCGCGCCCGAGTTCACCGACGAGAAGCTGCAGGGCGTCGCGCTGCAGCGCCACGC
>JAYVNN010000267.1:0-13268 GCA_043758435.1 Chthoniobacter sp. | reverse complement strand
CGCCATCTTCGTCCTCGAGGACGACGCCCAAAACGGCCCCGACCACATCGACGCCCACCGCAGCCCCGCCTTCCTCATCTCCCCCTACGCCCGCCACGCCGCGGTGGACAGCCACATGTACTCCACGAGCAGCGTCCTCCACACCATCGAGCTGCTCCTCGGCCTGCGCCCCATGAGCCAGTTCGACGCCGCCGCCCGCCCCATGCTCCCCGCCTTCCAGCCCGAGCCCGACCTCGCGCCCTACGCCGCCGTCCCCGCGCAGGTCAGCCTGGAGGAAAAAAACACCATCTTCAGCTTCGGCACCAAAGAGTCGGCCAAAATGGACTTCACCCGCGAAGACGCCATCGACGACCTCAAGCTCAACAACCTCCTCTGGCACGCCATCCGCGGAGCCGACTCCCGCCCGCCCGCGCCGCGCCGGGCGGCGTTCATTTTCACCGCGAAGAAGAAGGTGGGGGGAAAGGACGACGATTGAGCGGGGGCAGCTAACTTGAAAGGCGCATTGCCCTACTCCGTATGTCGTGCAGCCGGGGGGATTCCTTGTATGGCTTCAACCCTGCCAGCCTCATCCACCATTCAACGTAGGCATCGACGGGCAGCTCCAGTGGCGTCCTATGGGTCGCTCGAAAAAACGGGTCATAGAGCTTGTCAAACAATGGCGCGCTGCCGGTCCATCTGATCTCCGCGTAAGTCGCCGGCCCCACGCCCAGCACATACAGCAGCAGCAGCGCGACGAGCGTGGCGGCTACGCGGACGAGGAGGTGGCCGAGCGAGGGTGGCTTTTCAGAATCCATGCGGAAAGGGTGGGAGAGCGGATTTGTAAATGACGGAGCCATGAGCCGTCCCATCGGGACGAACGATCGTAGCCGTGGGCTTCAGCCCACGGTTAGCACGGCTGGAGGGCCTTGTCGCGTAGCGACATCTGGCAGGCGGCTCAAACGTCGCTCCGCGACGGCACGGCCAGTTTCTACAGCCGTGGGCTGAAGCCCACGGCTACGTTCATTCGTCCCGATGGGACGGGGCTCGCCACCGACTTACGACAAGGCTTAGAGGGTGAACCGAAATGCGACGAAAGCGTGTCATCCTGAGCGGAGCGGAGGCGGAAAGATGGGCGCAGCGCAGTCGAAGGACCCCGGCGGTTCGTTCAGGTGCCGAACATTTTCGAACCACCGAGGTTTGCCGCGCGCCACCGAGCCCACCGGCGCCTCGCGGACTCGGCTTTCGACTCCGTTTCGCCCCCGCCTTTCCACAGCGAAACTCCGCTCAGGATGACACGCTTTGGAGTTTCGGTACACCCTCTTCGAGCCGGGTTTTTGACTAGCCACGCGCGCGGCTGCCGCATAACAGTTTTCGCCCTATGCCCGTCCTCACCCCCCGCAAGACGCTGACCCAGTATGATGTCCTCATCGTCGGCTCCGGCGCGGGCGGCGGGATGGCGGCGCACACGCTCACGGCACAGGGCTTGCGCGTGCTGATGCTGGAGGCCGGGCGCAATTATGAGCCGGTGAAGGAAACGCCCATGTTTCAGCGCAACGACGAGGCTCCGCTCCGCGGGGTGGGTACGCCGGACAAGCATTTCGGTTTTTTCGATGCGACGGTCGGTGGCGGGTGGACGGTGCCGGGCGAGCCTTACATGATCCAGCGCACGGGGCAGCAAAAGTGGGAGGAGGCCAGCGATTGGAAGGCGCACACCACCGACCAGAGCTTCATGTGGTGGCGGCCGCGCATGCTCGGGGGCCGCACGAACCACTGGGGGCGCATCGCCCTGCGCATGGGGCCGTATGATTTCAAACCCAAGAGCCGCGACGGCCTCGGGCTGGACTGGCCGCTGGAGTACAAAGACCTCGAACCCTGGTACGACAAAACCGAGGCGCTCGTCGGCGTCTTTGGCAGCAATGAGGGGCTGGAAAACACGCCCGATTCCACGGCGGGCTCGCTCATGCCGCCGCCGAGGCCGCGCGGCTACGAGTTGCTCGTGAAAAAGCATTGCGCCCCGCTGCGCATCCCGGTCGTGCCGATCCACAAGGCGATCATCACGCGCCCGCTCAATGGCCGCGCCGCGTGCTTTTACGCGACCGACTGCGGGCGCGGCTGCTCCATCGGCGCGAACTTTCAAAGCACCACCGTGCTCCTGCCGCCCGCGATCAAGACGGGCAAGCTGGACATCATCACCGAGGCGATGGTGCGCGAAGTCCTCATCGGTAAGGACGGCAAGGCGACCGGCGTGCTCTACATCGACCGCGAGACGGGCAAAGAGGAGCGCGCCAGCGCGCGCGTCGTGGTCCTCGCCGCGAGCGGTTGTGAAAGCGCGCGCATCCTCCTCAACTCGAAGTCCGCGCTTTTCCCCAACGGCCTAGCCAACGGCTCGGGCAAAGTGGGCCGCTACCTCATGGACACCGTGGGCAGCAGCCTCGCCGGCCACATCCCCGCGCTGGAAAACGTGCCGCCGCACAATGAGGACGGCGTCTCCGGCGAGCACATGTACATGCCGTGGTGGAAATACCAGGAGCAGGCCGCGGGGAAGGTCGGTTTTGCGCGCGGCTACCACATCGAATTCGGCGGCGGACGGCGCATGCCGGGGATGGGCATTTTCAATCCGAACGCGAACAGCTACGGCCAGAAATTCAAGAACGAGGCGCGGCGCTACTACGGCAGCGTGCTGGATTTCGCAGGCCGCGGGGAGATGATCCCGAACGAGGGCAGCTACTGCGAAATCGACCCGTCGAAAAAAGACAAGTACGGGATTCCCGTGCTGCGCTTTTCCTGGAAGTGGAGCGACCACGAGAAAAAGCAGGCGGTCCACATGCAGCAGACTTTCAAGGACATCATCGAGGCGATGGGCGGCACCGTGCTGGGCAAGGCGGAACTGGACCCGGAGAAGGCGATCATGGCCGGCGGCACCATCATCCACGAAGTCGGCACCACCTGCATGGGCGCGGACGCGAAAGCCTCCGTGCTCAACCAATGGAGCCAGGCGTGGGAGTGCCCGAATCTTTTCGTCACCGACGGCGGCCCCTTTGCCAGCAACGCCGACAAAAACCCCACGCTCTCGATCATGGCGCTGGCCATGAGAAGTTGCACCTACCTCGCCGATGAAATGCGTAAAGGCAGCATCGGCTAAGCAGTCAGCCCAATGAATTTTTGCCACGGATGGACACGGATGAAACTCGGATCAGGAGATTCCCCATCCGTGCTTATCCGTGTCCATCCGTGGCTCTCTTCCGACTCACCCGAATGAGGTAATTGCCCGCCGCCCGCCCGCATCCATCCTTTCACTCCCATGCACCCGACCGTACTCGACCTCACCCGCCGCGACGCCCTCAAGCGCGTCATCGGCCTCTCCGTGGCGCTCGCCGCGCTGGAACTGCCCGGCTTTGGCGCCACGCCGAACCGCGGCATCGGCATGGACCCGAACCTTTTGAAAAAGGAAATCCCGTGGGACCGCGTGCTGACTGCGGAGGAAAAGAAGATCGTGACCGTGCTCGGCGACATCATCATCCCCGCCGACGAGCACGGCCCGGCGGCGAGTGCGGTGGGCGTGCCGGACTTCATCGACGAATGGGTGAGCGCGCCCTACGAAGCGCAGCAGAAGGACGGCAAGGTCATCCGCGACGGCCTCGCGTGGATCGACGCCGAGGCGAAGAAACGCTTCAGCAAAGGCTTCGTGGATGCCGCGCCCGCGGAGCAGACGGCGCTGCTTGATGACATCGTGAAAGAAGGAACCGATGCGCGGAAAGCGGCGCACGGTTTTTTTACGAACTTCCGCGACAAGGTGGTCGGCGGCTACTACTCCACGCCCGAGGGCTGGAAGGCGATCGGCTACGTGGGCAACACGCCGATGGCGGAATTCCCCGGCCCGCCGCCGGAGGTGCTGAAACATCTCGGCCTCGCGTAGTTTTTCCAATGAGCGAGTTGCTGCCGCGATTTGGTCAAGCCTCCCCAGCCTGTCATCCTGTGCGGAGCGCAGGCTTTGCGGAGCGCAGTCGAAGGACCTCCATCTTTTCGCGGGCGGAGGCGGTGGGTGAAATGACGCACCGTTTCCACCCACTGCGCCCCGAAGAAATAGTTAGAGGTCCTTCGACTCCGTTCCCGCCGCCTTCGCCCGCCGGGAACTCCGCTCAGAATGACAGGATTTTTCTAACCGCCGCCTGCCGATTCTGACGTTTCCGCCCTTTCACAATTCCGTTTATGCCATTCATCCCCTCCACGAAAACTGCCACGCGCTACGACGCCATCGTCGTCGGCAGCGGTGCCGCGGGCGGCCTCAGCGCCTACGTTTTGGCGAAAGCCGGGATGAAAGTGCTCATGCTCGAAGCGGGCCGAAACTACGACGCCGCGACCGAGACGCCCATGTTTCAAAGCAACGCCGACGCGCCCCTCCGCGGCGTGGCGACGCCGGAGAAACCGAACGGTTTTTATGACGCCACCATCGGCGGCTGGAAGGTGCCCGATGAACCGTACATCGTGCGGCAAAAGGACGGTGCGTGGGTCGAGGGCGAGGTCATTGATCGCGTGAACGCGAAGCAGGATTTCATGTGGTGGCGTGCGCGGATGCTCGGCGGACGCACAAACCACTGGGGCCGCGTTTCGCTCCGCATGGGGCCGTACGACTTCAAGCCCAAGAGCCGCGACGGCCTCGGCTTCGACTGGCCGATTTCCTACGAAGATGTCGCGCCCTACTACGACAAAGCCGAGGAGTTGATCGGCGTCTTCGGCAGCAAGGAAGGAATCGAAAACGCGCCCGACTCCGACTTCTTCCAGCCGCCGCCGAAGCCCCGCGGCTACGAACTCCTCGCGCAACGCGCCGCCAAAAAACTCGGCCTCCCGATGGTGCCCTCCCGCCTCGCCATCCTCACGCGCCCGCTCAACGGACGCGCCGCCTGTTTTTACGCGACCAACTGCGGACGCGGCTGCTCCATCCGCGCGAACTTTCAAAGCACCACCGTCCTCATCCCGCCCGCGCTGGAGACCGGCAACCTCGACATCATCACCGATGCGATGGCCCGCGAAGTCAGCGTGGACGCGGCGGGGAAGGCGACGGGCGTGGTTTTCGTGGACAAGAACACCGGCAAGGATGTGGCCGTGAAAGCGCGCATCGTCATCCTCGGCGCGAGCGCCTGCGAGTCCGCGCGGCTGTTGCTGAATTCCAAAAGCGCGCTCTTTCCCAACGGCCTCGCCAACGGCCACGGCCACCTCGGCCGCTGGCTCACCGACAGCACCGGCAGCGGGCTCGGCGGCCAAATCCCCGCGCTCGAAAACGCGCCCATCGTGAACGAGGACGGCGTTTCTAATCCGCACCTCTACATCCCCTGGTGGCCGCACGCGGAACAACTCGCCGGCAAGCTCGGCTTCCCGCGCGGCTACTACACCTGGCCCGGTGGCGGACGCACCATGCCCGACATGGGCACCACCCGCGGCATCCTCGGCAAAGCGGGAAACGCCTACGGCAAAAAGCTCAAGGAAGACGCGTGGCGCTACTACGGCTCTTTCGTCAGTTTCGGCGCGCGCGGCGAGATGATCCCGAACGAAAAATCCTTCTGCGAGATCGACCCCGAGAAGAAAGACAAATGGGGCATTCCCGTCCTGCGCTTTCATTTCCAGTGGAGCGACTACGAGTTGAAACAGGTCGCGCATCAGCAGAAAACCTTCGCCGAAATCATCGAGGCGATGGGCGGAAAAGTGAGCGGCGCACCGCAGCTCGACGGCGCTAAAGCCATCACCGCCGGCGGCTCCGTGAACCACGAAATCGGCACCACCCGCATGAGTGCCCGCGCCGAGGACGGCGTGCTCAACGCGTACAACCAAGCGTGGGAAGTCCCCAATCTTTTCGTCACCGACGGCGGCCCCTTCGTCTCCAATCCCTACAAAAATCCCACGCTCACCATCCTCGCGCTGGCGTGGCGCGCATGTGACTACGCGATGGACGAGATGAAGAAGGGCAACATCGGCTAAGCCGGTTTCACGTTCACGTCGAAGACACCCGTGAGCACGCGCCCGTCCACGCGCACCTGCACCCACACGCGGTACGCGCCGGGGCGGGGAAAGGCGTAGGGAAAGGCCACCTCGGCGGTGGGCGCGGCGGGTTCGGGAGTAAGGCGGGGCGCGGCTTCGCGGGCGGCGAGCATTTCCTCGGCGGCCATCGAGATCGTGCCTGCGGGGTGCAGGTGGGTGAAGACCGCGCCGTCCGCGCGCCGCACCACGGCATGCCCGCGCATGCCCATGTAGCCTTGGATCGCGGCCCGCTCGCCGCTCGCGGTGAAGACGGAAAAGCGCAGCGTGGTCTCGCGATTTTCCACGAGGTCGCCCGCGTTTTCAAAGACCATGCTCGCGCCGCCCATGAGCCGGCTGACCTGCGTGCGCAGGGGCGCGGCGGGCGGCGTGGGCAGGCCGCTGTGCCACGCATCATCCACGTCGGGCGCGGAGGGTTGCGCGGCGCTGAGGAGGAAGGCGAGCGGCGACTGGCAGATGACATCGGCGAGCATGGCCGCGGTGGCGAGCGGCTGGAGCGGCGAGCCGAGCGGCGCGGGCAAAACCACGCGCGCCGTGAGCGTTTCGCTCGCGCCGTTTTCGCGCGTGATTTCGCCGTAGAGCTGGTAGCCGCCCGCGGGCAGCGGCGGCAGCACGCTTTCAAAAAGCTCCGCGCTGCGCCGCACCGGATGCAGGTGCGCGAAGGTCTCGCCCGCCGGTTCGCGCACGAGGAAGAGGTGCATCAGCTTGCCATGATCCGCGACGAGCGTGTCCCACTCCGCGGCGTCGGCGGCGGGTGTGAGACGCAGCAGATTCATGCCGCTCGCGCCGTCCACCGCGGCGGCGACGGGCACGGGCTGGGCGAGCGCGTTGAGGCGAAAATCGCGATCCATCGCGCGCCAGCGCAGCGTGCCGGCGCAAAGGCTGCCCGCGAGCCCGAGCGCGACCGCCGCGCCGGTGAGACGCCCGCGCCGAAAATCGCGCGCGGAGGGCAGCGCGCCGGGCGCGAGCGTGGCGTCGCGCGCGGCGGCGGCAGCGAGTCCGACCGCGCCGAGGAAAAGCAGCGCGCCGAGCGCCGCGAGCGTGCCGCCGAGCGCGGGCGTCATCACGGGCTGCTGCGTGGCGGCGGAGTTCAGCGGCACGGCCAGCGTGCCGCGCCCGCGCGGACTTTCGACGGCGACGCGAACGCGGTACGAGCCTTTGGTCAGCAGCCACAGCGGCGCGTGAAAAAGCCCCGGCGCACCGGCGACGGGCAGTGCGGCGACCGGCGCAGCCGCCGCGGTTTCACCCGCTTCCCACGGCGCGGCCTGCACCGTGACGGCGGTGGCGTCGCCGTCCGTCACGCGCACATCGACCTGCGCGATGCCCGGCAAAGTCGGCGGCGGGCGGATGATGACGCGCACGGCCTGCGCCCCGGCGCGGCCTTCAAAAAAAACATCCGGGCTGCCGACATGCGCGCGCACGGGCAACCCCGCGAACAGCCAGCAGACAAGGATGGCGAGCCGCGCCTTCATCTTTGCAGGCGCTCCAGCCAGGTGCCGAGCCAGAGGCCGAGCCGCGTCGCGAGCAGTGCCGCCGCCGCTGCGAGCAGGGCGCTGGTGAGCGTGAATTCATCGCCCGGCATCTGCCAGAAATCCGTCTCCGCCGAGGGCGCGATGCGCAGAAAAAACGGCCAGTGTTTGCCCCCGCCCGCGAAGAACCAATGATCCGCGCTGGGCGAGAGGAGGAACTGCGCAAACGGCCATTGCACCGCGAGCAGGACGACGAAAAACGCCAGCCCCGCCTCGACCGCCTGCCCCCAGCCGCGCGCCCGCGGCGTGCGTCCGGGAAAGCGCCGCAGCAGCGCGTCGAAGACCAGCGCGGGCACGATGAGCAGCGGGGGGAACGGCGGCGGCAGCAGGTGGTCGCGATGATGGTAGATGGGCGCGACATGCGGCGTGCCGGGGACGAGCGGCAGCAGCCAGACCAGCGCGCCGGTGAGCAGCAGGCCGGCCAGCGCGGCGGAGGTCGCCGGCCAGCGCGCACGCCCCGCCACCGCGAACGCCGCGAGCACCACGGGATACGTGCCGCACGCGAGCTGGTAAAAATGCGCGCCGTGCTGGCGGTTCGCGAAACCCGTGGCCAGCGTGACCGTGCCGATGAGCGCGAGGACCGCGCCGCCCGCGAGCGTTTCGCACCGCGCCGAAGCGCCGCGCGCGGCCAGCCACGCGCCGCTGACGAGCGCAAAAAACGCGACCGCTTTCAACACCTGCGGCGGATGCCAGATGCCCGCCGCGAGCCCGTAGCCCGCCTGCCACCACCGGTCGAAAATGAACGCCGTGACAAACGCCAGCGCGCCCCACAGCACGAGCCACGCGCCCGCCGGAGCCTGCACGCGCCCGAGCCGCACGCCCGTCGCAGACCGCGGCGTGGCGGCAAAAAGCAGCGCCAGAGCAGCGCCCGCGGCAAGGGCTACGGCGAGGTAGTTTGCGGCGTGCGGCGGCGACCAGACGAGGTCGATGCCGATGGTGGATTCCCACGAATAATCCCACAGCAAACTCAGCGGCACACCTGCCGCGCCCAGCGCCAGCAGCCAGCGCGCGACCGGCGTCCGGTCGGCTGGGCAAGGCGCGGGTGCGGCGCTCGGAGCGGGATTCATGGGTGGCGGTTTCCTATACGCCCGGCCCGGCTCGCGCCAGCCCGGTCACGCGGCATGGCCCGCCATAATAATTTGGGTCAGCCGTGTGAAACCCCTTGCCGTCTTGAGTTTGGGCCTCTAAATGCAGCCGACTCTTCACCCCCCATGACCATGAATGCCCGTTATCTTTTCTCCACCGCCCTCGCCCTCGCTTTGGCCTCCACCGGCGCGCACGCCTCCTTCCACTTCATGCAGATCGAGCAGGTCATCGGCGGGATCAATGGCAATACCTCGGCGCAGGCGATTCAGTTGCGGCTTCGGCTAGGCGGCCAGACTGTCGTCAGCAATTCCAGAGTCCTCGCGCGGGATGCTGCCGGGGCGAATCCGGTTTTGCTGATTGATCTAACGACCAACGTCACCAACGGCCTGGCGGGCGACAACGTCCTGCTCGCGTCCCCGAGTTTCAACACGATCATGACCGCGACCTACGGCGCAGGCTACGGTTCGGACTTCACGCTCACCAATCTGATCCCGGTCACCTACCTGAATGGAGGCAAGGTGACCTTCGAGGACGACTTCGGCACTATCTACTGGTCGCTGGCCTTTGGTGCCTACGTCGGCACCAACACGGGCAGCACCACCAATGACGCCGACGGCAATTTCGGCCTGCCGACGCTGACGCTGCCGAGCACCACGCAGCAGTCGGTTCGTTTTACCGGAGCCGCCACCGCGCTCAGCACCACGAACCTCGCCGACTACGCGCTTTCGGCCAATCCCGCGACCGTCCGCAACAACGCGCGCAACTCCTTCGCCGTGGCCCCCGAGCCCGGCAGCGCGGCGCTCGTTGGCGCGCTTGCCCTCGGCACGCTCGCCATCATTCGCCGCCGGCGCGCGGGCTAGCGGACGCCCGCTGCAGCTCGGCCGCGAGTTCGGCGGCGCTCCATTGGTTGCCGGAAAAAATCCGGCGCACCCGTCCGTCGGCCCCGACCACGACGGTACGCAGATTGTGATTCAGCACCGCGCCCGCGCGCACCACCGTGAGGCCGAAGGGCGCGCTCAGCTTTTCGAGCTGCGCCGCGTCGCCCGTGGCAAAACGCCAGCGCCCGTCGGCCGCGCCGACTTTGCGCGCATACGCGGCCAGCACCGCCGGCGTGTCGGTGGCGGGATCGAGCGAAATCGAGAGCAGGCTCCAGCCGCCGTCGGCGAGCCGGAGGCGCTGCGCAGCGCCGAAGCGCTCCGCCAGCAGCGGGCAGAAATCCGGGAATGGGCAGCGCGTGTAGAAAAAAGTGAAGGCGAAAACGCGCCCGCGGTATTCGCTCAGCCGGAACGGCTGGCCGCGCTCGTCGGTCAGCGCGCTGTCCGGCAGCGGCGTGCCGACGGCGGGCAGGGCGGTGTCGGCAGTGGGCGCGAGCGCGGTGTGGCCGGTGCGGGTCAGGCTTTCGATCCAGCCGTGGGTGTCGTTCACCGCGAGCTGGAACTGGATCACGTCGCCCGGTGCCAGCGCCTCCAGCGGAGCGCCCGCGGCCACGTCGAACTCCATGGTCATCGCCTCCATGTAGCCGGGGATCGCCTCGTGCGCGATGACCGCGCGCCGCCCCGCCGCGTCGATCTTTTGCAAAACGCCGCGCCCTTCGTAGCGCACGGTCTCCGGCGCGCTTTGCGGCGCGACGCGGGGCGGCCGGTCGCAGCCCGCGAGGGCGAAAATGAGCAATGGGAGGAAGCGGCGGCGCATCGGAAAAAAACGGCGGGCGCAGTCTGGCACATCGCGGGAAAAAACCAGCGCCCGTATTCCACCCTCGCCAACGGGCCGGGCCTCGCCTTGCCTTGCGTGCATGGCTGTCCAAGTCCGCGCCGTCGAATTTTTCGTGCAAAACCTGCGCGCGCGGCTGCCGTTTCGCTACGGCATCGTGACCATGACGCGCGTGCCGCATCTCGTGGTGCGGCTCACGCTGGCGTCCGGCGCGCGCGGCTTTGCGGCGGATCATTTGCCGCCGAAATGGTTCACGAAAAATCCCGTGACCGCGTATGCGGATGACCTCGCGGACATGCTGGCGGTCATCCGCCATGCGGCAGAAACGGCGTGCGCGCTGCCGTCGGCGGAGACCGTCTTTGGGCTCTGGCGCGAGATCTACGCGGCGCAAGGCGCGTGGGCGCAGGCGGAAAATTTTCCGCCGCTGCTCGCGGGTTTCGGCACGTCGCTGATCGAGCGCGCGGTCATTGATGCGTTTTGCCGCGCGAACGGCGAATCCTTTGCCCAGGCTGTCCGGCGCGGCGCGCTCGGTTTCGATGCGGGCGCGATCCACGGCGAAACGGCGGGCTGCACGCCCGCGGATTTTCTCCCGCCGCAGCCGTTGCACTCCGTCATCGTCCGCCACACTGTCGGGCTCACGGACGCGCTCACGGATGACGACATCGCCCCCGCCGAGCGCGTGGCCGACAGGCTGCCGCAATCGCTCGCCGCCTTCATCCGCGAGCACGCGCTCACGCATTTCAAAATCAAACTCTGTGGCGACCTCGCCCACGACCGCGCGCGGCTGCGGCGGCTCGCGGAGGTGCTCCCGCCGTCCGCCGCCTGCACGCTCGATGGCAACGAAAACTACCACGCCGTGGCCCCCTTTCGCGCGCTGTGGGACGAACTGCGCGGCGACCCCGCCATCGCGCGGCTGCTCGCCGGGCTGATCTTCGTCGAGCAGCCTTTTCACCGCGCCATCGCGCTCACCGAAGCAACCGCGCATGAGCTGCGTGCCTGGCGCGAGCGCCCGCCGATCATCATCGACGAATCCGACGCGGAGCTGACTTCGCTGCCGACCGCGCTCGCCAGCGGCTACGCGGGGACGAGCCACAAGAACTGCAAGGGCGTTTTCAAAAGCTTCGCCAACGCCGCGCTCCTCGCGCACCGCCGCCGCGCGAATCCGCGCGCGGTGCTCCATCTGAGCGCGGAGGATTTGTCGAACGTCGGCCCCGTCGCGCTGCCGCAGGATCTGGCGGTGCTCGCCACGCTCGGCATCCCGCACGCGGAGCGCAACGGGCACCATTATTTCGCCGGCCTGAGCCAGTTTTCACCGGCGATTCAGCGGGCCGCGCTGGCCGCGCACGGTGATCTTTACGAGTCGCACACGGATGGTTTTCCCATGCCGAAAATCCGGGCGGGGCGCATGGAAATCGGCAGCGTCATCGCCGCGCCCTTTGGCGTCGCCTTTGAGCCCGACCTGTCCGCTTGCACGCCGCTCCACGAGTGGAGCCCCGCGTCGCTCGACGCGGAATAATTTTCTTACCCGGCGGCGGCCGGTCTGCTTTACGGGTCGAATCCCGTGGTTCTGAAAACCCTTTGACCGAATCTGCGAGTGACTGTCTGTTCCGCGCTTCGTTCGGTTTTTTTATCATTTCTCTGAAAAAACCGTCCTCCGCCCCTTTAACCTGACTCCCATATGCCTACCCGCCTTTTCTCCCGCCTCGGCTCCCCTCTGGCTGCCAAACCCCGTCCGCTGAGCTTTTCGCTTGCCGGGCTCCGCTCCACCGCCGCCGTCTGCGCGGCGCTCCTCGCGGCGGCTCCGGTGGTGCGTGCCGCCGCTGTCAGTTGGGACGGCGGGGCGTCGGATTTGCTCTGGACTTCGGCGGTCAACTGGTCGCCGGACGGTGTGCCGCTGGCGGCGGACGACCTGACCTTCGGCCTCGGCGGAGCCGGGATCATCGACTTGGCCGGCAACCAGTCCGCCAACTCGCTGGCGTTCAGCTCGAATGGCTTCACGCTCGGTCTGGCGGCGACGGCGAATACGCTGACTTTGGGGGTTGGGGGAAATGTCACGGTGAACCCGGCGATCACCGGGGCCATCAATGCGGTGCTCGCCGGGGCCAACGGGCTGAATAAGTCGGGCACCGGCACGCTGGTGCTCACTGCGGCCAACACCTATACGACTGGCACCACGATTTCCGCCGGCACTCTCGTGGCGGCCAATGCGCTCGCCCTGGGTGCAACCAGTGGAGCCGTCGCCGTCAATGCCACCCTGCAACTGTCGGGCGGAATCACTTTGGACAATGGCTACACGCTCAGCCTGAACAACGGCGGAATCATTAACAGCAATGGGACTAACTCCATTAGCAGTAACATCAATGTCTCGGCCGTCGCGTCGTCCTCGGTCACGCTCTCGACGACGAACCTGGGGGATGTGTTCACCGTGGGCAACGGAGCCAACGACATTACCGGCGGGAGCGCGACCGCCGTGCTCCATACCTCGGGTTCCGGCACGATTCTCGTGGCCAATGGCAATAACTATCTAGGTGGCTGGTCGGTGGATGCGGGGACGCTGCAGCTTGGGGGCACGGCCGCGCTAGGGACTTCGGGGACGGCGAAGGTGACATTGAATGGCGGCAACCTGTCCGGGCACCTGGCGAGCAGCACGATCTTCACCGGGCCGGCGGCGAACGGGCTGGTCGTAACTGCGAACTCGACGCTGACCAGTGACCGGAGCACGGCCGGCGCGGGAGTGACTTACACCTATGGTCCTTTGTCGATCGGTGGGCAGACCCTGACCACGGCGGTGGGGAGCAATGTGACGAGCGGGACGGGCGGGCTGGCGGTGGGGGCGGTGACGCTGACGGGGGCGCCGATTTTTACCCTCGGGGCAAGCACGCTGCTGACGATGGCGGCGGTCACTGGCACTAATCAGAATATCATCTTCAACGG
>JAYVNN010000266.1:0-4396 GCA_043758435.1 Chthoniobacter sp. | reverse complement strand
GAATGGAGCGCCGCCGCCGGCCTGCCCGACGAGGGCGGCGCGACGCCCGAGCAGCGCGACGGAAAAATCCGCGACTTCCCGTGGGGCAAAGCGTGGCCACCGCCGCCGGGCGCGGGCAATTTCGCCGACGGCCCGATGAAGCGCGGCGCGGCCATCGCCGGCTATCGCGACGGCTTCCCGCAGACCTCGCCGGTGGGCAGCTTCGCCGCGAATCACGCCGGCCTTTTCGACATGAGCGGCAACGTCTGGCAATGGTGCGCCGACAGCTACAAAGGCGGTGCCGCGGGCGCGCGCGACTGGGGCGTGCTCCGCGGCGGCTCGTGGGGCACCGCCGCGCCGGGCGAACTGCGCGCGTCGTACCGCAACGTCGTGGATCGCTCCGAGCGCGACGTGATCTTCGGCTTCCGCAGCGTGCTCGCGCCGGGCCGCTGATCGCAACGCCGAGATGATGATTGCGCCCGCGCCGCAAGCGCTGTCGCGCTAGCGCGCAACTTGAAGGACCGTCTGCGTCACCGTGGTGGTCGATGTGGTCGTGGTCTGATCGCGGTGCCGCCTTTCGATTTCCTGCGTCACCGGCTCAAAGCCCGAGCGGCTGACCGTCGGACGCCAGTTGCGGATGATGTTTTCGTTCATCCGATTGCGCGCCAGTTCGCCGGGATCTTTGGGATCCTTGCTGTCTTTGCCGTTGCCCACCGGCCCGGCCGAGCCGCTGGGGCCGAGCCCTTTCGGCGTAAAGGCTGCGGTGATGCCGGCAAAGGGGCTCTCGCCGTGGAGCAAGTTGCCGAGATCAAAGGGAATTTCCACGCGCGTGCCGAAGTACCAGTGGTTGTCGAAATCCAGCAGCCGCGAGTCGCCTTTGTACTGCGCATCGAAGATCACCGCCGGCACCGGGCGCGTTTCGAGCCGCGCGGTGAAGCAACTGATGTCGTTGCCAAACGGGTCGTTGAAAAAGGCGTAGCCCGCGTACACCCGCACCTCCGCCCAGCGGTCGAGATACGGCAGCAGCCCGCCGAGTTCCGCGTCGAAGCCGGGCATCGCCCCTTCGAATCGCTGATAGAGACGCCGCACTTTTTTCGAGGTGCGGCGGGTGTTGGTGACGGTCGTTTTGGTGGTCGTGGATTCGACGACAAAGTCGTTCCCGTTAAAAAATCCTTCGCCGCCGTCGATGGTTTCCGTGCGGGTGGCCGAGGTGCTGCGCGTTTTCACGGAGGAAAAATTCGCCGTCCGGCAGGCGATGGGCTGCGTGTCGTCGGACACGAAATAAGCATTCGCGCGGAAATCCACCCACTTTGAAAGCAACTCCAAACCCACGCCGGCCTGCCGGTAGCCACGGCCCGAATAATCGCCGTAATCAAAAAAAGCGTTCAGGCCGAAAATGATTTCAGGATCGGTGAAGCGATGGCGGTAACCAAAGCCGGCACTGCCATTTTCGTTCGCGTCGCCTTTGCCGCTCCAGTTGCCGTCGAGAAAGATCATGGTGTTGCCATCCGCGGCGCGGTAGAGCGGCGTGAGCACGTTCGCGCCGCCTTCGATTCGTTTTTCGGTGAAGCCGAGCGTGAGCGTGATCGAACCGTCGAGCGGGCCGTACTCCGTCGGGGGTTCGGAGATGGGATGGGCTGCCTGCAGAGGAGCTGCCGCGCCGCCGGCGAGGAAGGCGATGGAGGCGGCAAGGCGATTTGATTTCAACGATTTCATAAGCGTGTAGGAGGTGAGGGCCAGATTAGGGGGCGGACTGTGGGATTTGAACTATGGATAATGGAAAACGCCAAGGTAAATCTGGTAGTGGCTTAATATGCCTGCCTGCCTGTCTAAACACAGAGGCACGGAGGACACGGAGGAACACAAAGGTTTGAAAAAAAACACCACCTGGTCTTTCCATCTCTGTGTTCCTCAGTGTCCTCCGTGCCTCTGTGTTTGAGCATTCAAAACTGGGCCACTACCGAAAATCTTCCCATTGCTGACTTCATCGCCCGGACACGGCACCATTCGCTGCCTGCCATAAAATGGGATTCTGGACACTCGCCCCCACGTTTCCCATACTGCGGCTATGATATGTCCGCATAAGACGAAGATCACGCTGGAGTACGCCACGGATCAGCAAAACCCGGCATGATGCAAAGCTCCCCTGGCGAGATCCCGGCGATGGTCACCGATTTCACTGCGGAAGACTACCAGGAGCGACTCTACGAGCGCTATGCCGAGTGGCAGCGGGCTACGCCGGTTTTTCGCAATCAGGACGGCGTGGTTTACCTGACGCGCTACGAGGACTGCGCGCGGTTGCTCAGCGACGGGCGTTTTGGCCGGCAGGCCGAGCAGGGCTCCGCGAGCCCGCTCGTCACCACACCCCAGGAGGGTGGGGCGCTGCTCTCCACGATGGCAAATTGGATGCTGTTCATGGATCCACCGCGTCACCAGATCGTGCGCCGCGCTTTTAGCCAGGCCCTTTCGAGCCGGGAGACGGGTCTGCACGATTCGGCCATGCGCGCCATGGCCCGCCAGCTCATCGGGGAGCGCAGGTGTGGCGAGGCGGTGGATTTCCTAGCCGGCCTCGCCGGGCGCCTGCCCGCGCTGGTGATCTGCCACCTCATGGGGGTGCCCGCCGCGGACGCCGCGGAACTTGGCCCCTGGGCGTTCCAACTCGCCAACGCTCTCGACTCCGGTGAGGAGGAAGGAATGCGCGCCGCGGCTCCTGCGGCGACCGCCATGCGCGACTATTTCAGCCGCTTTGCCGGGTCGGATGCCGCCCGCGGCGCCGGAGGTTTTGTGCGCGAGCTGATGGAGTCGGGCGCGAGCCCCGGCCTCTCGGAGGCGGAAATCATCGACGGGTGCGTTTTCCTGCTGGTTGCCGGTCATGAAACGGCGCGCAACCTGATTGCCAACAGCGTCCTGGCCCTGGCGAAAAATCCCGGGCAGATGAACCTGCTGCGGGACCAGCCGGGACTGCTGAAACCGGCCCTCGAGGAGTTGCTGCGCTACACCGGGCCGGTGCAAAAACTCAGCCGCTGGACGAAGGAAGACCTGACCATCGGCGGATACGCGATCCCGCGCGCCACCCTGGTCGTCGGCCTGATCGGCGCGGCGAACCGCGATCCGGCGTGCTTCACCGAACCTCACCAGCTCGACCTCCGCCGCAGCCCGAACCCGCACCTCGCTTTCGGCCGCGGCAGTCACGCGTGCCTCGGGCGCCCGCTGGCGCTCCGGGAAACCGGCATCGCGCTGGATGAACTCCTGCAAGCGCGCGGACTGATCGAGGTGGTCGAAAACCGCTGGGCGCCGAACGCCTCCATGAGAAGCCTCGCCTCGCTGACCCTGCGCATGCAGCCGCCGTCCGGCGCGGAGCGGTAAAATAATCCCGGATTCCCCGCAGCCCGGTATGCCCAATCAAGTTCCAAGGACGGCGGGGTCGGAATTAGCCCGCTCGATGCGCGCACTGCAAGACCAGCTCGACACGTCGCAGTGGATGCCTGCGGCAACGATCCTGAGCCGGCAATTGGAGCAACTGCGCAGGGTCTTCGAGCATGCCCGGAGGACCGTTCCTTATTACGCCACGCTGTTTGCCGGATATGGCCCCGGTGGCCAGGAAGGCTTCACCGTGGATTTCCTCCGCAAGCTGCCGATCTCCACGCGCGCCATGGTGCAGAAGGCGGATGCAGAGATGCGCTCGCAGGCGGTGCCGCCCGCCCATGGAAACACCTTTGCCATCACCACCTCCGGTTCCACCGGACAGCCGGTCAAGCTGCTGGCCACAGACGCGACACGGTTCATCTGGCTGGCCCTCACGCTCCGCGATCATCTATGGCATCAACGCGATTTTTCACGCCGCCTGGGCGCGCTCAAATGGGCCGCGCGGGGCTCGTGCGCCCCGCCCGATGGCCACCGCGAGGAGAGCTGGGGCGCTGCGGTGGACCTGCTTTATGACAGCGCGCCCGCGGCCATGCTCAACGTCACCGCCGCCATGCCGGAACAGGTCGCGTGGCTGCTCCGCGAAAAGCCCGGCTATCTGATTTCATACCCCTCGAATCTCGCGGCCTTGGCCGCCTACTGCATCCAGCAAAAGGTCACGCTTCCCTGGCTCAAGGAAGTGCGCACAATCGGCGAGACGCTCACGCCCGCGCAGCGCGCCCTGTTCCGGTCGGCGTGGAGCGTGGACACCGTGGACGCCTACTCATGCGAAGAGACCGGCTATATCGCCCTGCAGTGTCCCCAGCACGAGCACTTCCACGTGCAGTCTGAGAACGTGTTTGTGGAAATCGTGAACGAGGATGGCCACCCCTGCGCTCCGGGTGAAAGCGGACGCGTGCTCATCAGCTCCCTGCACAATTTCGCCACGCCACTGCTGCGTTATGAACTGGGCGATCACGCGGTGTTCGGCGAAGCCTGCCCGTGCGGTCGCAAC